>CAMZAW010000001.1 GCA_947304335.1 uncultured Candidatus Saccharibacteria bacterium
ACCGAAGAAATTGCCGAGACTTTCTGGAGCCAGCTTCTCGACTTTGCTAACTACTGTTTCAATAAGTCCCACGCCGCATGTTACGCACTCGTGGCTTATTGGACCGCGTACTTAAAGGCTCATTATCCAGACGCTTTCATGGCTGCGCTCATGACCGCCGATATGCGCTGGACCGACCGCCTCGCTATCGAAATCTCCGAATGTAAGCATTTGGGGCTCAAAGTGCTTGGCCCAGACATCAACCAATCCTACGGCGACTTTGGTATCGTGGGCGGCGAAAAAACCATCCGCTTCGGCCTTTCCGGCGTTAAAAACATGGGCAAATCTTTGATCGAGGATATCGTGATTCCAGAACGCGACAAAAACGGTCCATTTAAGAGTGTTTGCGACTTTGCCAAGCGCGTAGATTCCACCAAGTTTAATAAGAAATCCTGGGAAGCCGCCATCAAGACCGGCGCCTTCGATCGCTTTGGCTATTCACGCTCTGACTTATTATTCAATCTCGAAGCTATCCAAGCCTACGGCGCCAAAGTTCAAAAAGATGTGGGCTCCGGCCAAACCGACCTCTTTGGCGCAATGGGCGAAGCTGGCGCTGTACCAGAAGTTGAGATCAAAAATGCTCCAACTTCATATTCTGACAAAGAGCAACTTTTGTGGGAGCGCGACCTCATGGGTCTCTACCTTTCCGCCCATCCACTCGATAAATACGATACTTACTTTAACGAGCAAACTCATCCGCTAAGTTATGTCGCAGCAGAAAACAACAACAAATTGATTTCTGTAGGCGGCATCATCACGGCCGTGCGCACGATTTTAACTAAATCAAACACTAAGATGGCCTTCGTAAAGATCGAAAACAAGACCGGCGAATGTGAAGTCATCGTATTCCCATCGCTCTTCGAAACTTGCGGCGCCAAATTGGTGGTTGATAACGTGATCAAAGTTACCGGCAAAGTCAACGCCACCGACAAAGACGGTAATCCAACTTCAGAAGTTAAGTTGATGGGCGAAACTATCGATATTATCTCTGATGAAATGCTTGAAAATTACCAACCAACTGGCGACAAATTACCAGAACCAGTGGCCGCCGAGCCAAGAAAACGCCGCTATTCTAAATCTTCCGCCGAAAAAGTTTATTCTGGCGCCAAAAAGCCAGCCGAACCAGCCGCTCCGGCCGCTCCGGTCACACCACCAAAAGACCCGCGCAAAGAACGCCTCTTCCTTTTGATTGAAAATCCAAACGACACCGACACCTTGGCCGCCATTCGCCGCCTTTGCGATATCAACCTCGGCTTCCAAGATGTTATCCTGGTTTTGAAAGAGGGTGAAGATAAACATCCGCTCAAAATGCCATTTAGGGTAGACGCCACGCCAGAGCTCATCGCAAAACTTGAAGAGCTTATCGGCAAAGATAACGTCAAAATGGTATAATTAGGGTATGAAAAAGGCCAAAACCGTAGATTTAACGACCGTAAACCGTCGCGCTCACTTTGATTACGTGCTCAGCGACGAGCTTTCTGTTGGCATGGTTTTGACCGGCCCGGAAGTGCGCCTCATCCGCGACCACCACGTGCAGCTTCAGGGCTCTTTCGTAACGATTCGAAACGACGAGCTCTGGCTCAACAACCTCACACTTGGCGCCGACACAGCGCGAAATATTAAGCTACTCGCCACCAAAAAACAGATTGCAGCCTTTGCCAAAGCCAAAGTTGCCGGTTCTACCATCGTGCCAGTTAAGCTACTTGGCGGCAGCCGCCACATCAAACTCGTGATTGCGCTAGGCAAAGGTAAGAAAAAGTACGACAAACGCGATACTATCAAGCAACGCGACCTAGACCGCGGGAGGTTTTAAATGAAAATCTATTCCTGGAACGTAAATGGTCTCCGCGCCGTCATCAACAAAGGCGCTTTTGAGGCATTTATCAAGGATACCAATCCGGATATTTTGTGTATCCAAGAAACCAAAGCTAAGCAAGGTCAGGCCGAAATTGATTTACCAGAATACGAAGAGCTTTGGAACTCTGCTTTGCGCCCTGGCTACTCTGGCACCGCGATTTTTACAAAAGTAAAACCACTTGCTGTATTTAATGATTTGCCTACCCTCGCCGCCGCTGCCGACGAGTTTGGCGACCCAGCTAAAGAGGGCCGCGTACTTACTGCCGAATTCGAAAAATTTTACCTCGTTAACGTTTACACCCCTAATTCTAAGCACGGTTTGGAACGTTTGAAACTGCGCGAAAAGACCTGGGACCCAGAGTTTTTGAACTATCTAAAGCAACTCGAAGCTAAAAAACCGGTAATCGTTTGTGGCGATTTCAATGCCGCTCACACCGCCATCGACCTCGCTCGCCCAGAGGACAACGAGGAAAATGCCGGCTATACGAAAGAGGAGCGCCGCGGCATCGACAACATCGTTAATGCTGGATTCGTAGACACTTTCCGCGCCTTACACCCAGAGGAAACCGGCCGCTACACCTGGTGGACCTTCCGCGCCGGTGCCCGCATTCGCAACATCGGTTGGCGCATCGACTACTTCTTTGTATCAAAAAATTTATTCAGCAAAGTCAAGTCGGCAGAAATTCATGAACAAATTTTGGGTTCAGATCACTGCCCGATTAGCATCGAATTGGAGGACTAATGGATTACTGGCAGAAGTTCACCAAAAACCCACACGAAAACTTACTTTGGAACCTGCCAGAACAGAAGCAGGGAAGCGTCTGCCTTTTTGGCGGCAACGACAAATCGTTTAATAATGAAATCCGTTTTGCCGAGAAAATTCTTGGCGCCAGCCCACTCAAAGAGCTTAAAATTGCACTACCAGAAACCCTCAAAAACAAGCTCCCACCAATGGACAATTTTCTGTTTTTAAAAGCTACTGATTCTGGCTCGCTCGACGCCTCAGCCGAGCTTACCGCCGCCGCTAATATGTCCGATTTCAATCTGTTTTTTGGCGATTTTTCCAAGAATTCCATCACTAACCGCGCTATTTCCAGCGCCTGCGTTTCCGCCGAAAAACCACTCCTTATTACCCGCGACGCGGTGGATTTAATCGCCGAATCAAACCCCGAAAAAATCCTCGAAAAAGAGTCTGTAATTATCCTGGCTTCCATGGCGCAACTCCAAAAACTTTTGCACGCCGCGCTCTATCCAAAAATGATTTTGCTGTCGATGCCACTAATGCAAATTGTCGAAATTTTGCATAAATTTACGCTCAGCTATCCACTCACCGTGGTGACTTTTCACGGCGGAAATATCATCGTGGCAAAGGATGGTATCATAAATTCGGTCTCGCTTGAACAAACTTCTTACTCACCTTTGACACTTTGGACCGGCGATTTAGCTGCCAAAATTGTACTACTTAATTTGTATAATCCAAATAATTATTTAGCTGCCACCACGGCTGCGCTGTTTTAGTCGCGCGCTACTTTTTTGCGACGTGTTCTTAGGAAGAACCAGAGGAAAATTCCAATTACGGCAGCCACGCCGAGAATAATACCGCGCACCGTCCATGACCAGCTGGTAGCAAGCAGCGTCAGAATAATTCCAGTGATAATACTAGGAATATAGGCAATCTTACGTCTAAAGAGCAGCAACTTTTCGGTGAATTCTGGGTTTTTGGCGTACAAGGATTTTGGCGAGCAATCGTTTGGGTGCCCCATAATGCGACGATAGGCGATTAGTTCTACTACCGTACAGAAAACCACCACAATACCAATCATAAACCACATCCAAACGTTTACGCGGATCACTACGTATAGCGCCATCATCGAAAGCAAAAGCAAATCCGTGAAGATGTCGTATTTTTCGGCATACTTGCGATATTTTGGCTCCTTACCTTTTTCGAAAGGCCAAACCCTAGAGCAGGTGCCATCAAAAGCATCCGTGAGCTCGCCGAGCGAAAACACAATAAGGGCCCATTCCGGCTTGCCATCGATAATAATCAGAACCATTAAAAAGACCGCTAAACAGAAGCGGGTGAAAGTTAAAATGTCAGCTATATAGCTGGCCACTCTTCTCATTATACCACGTTTTGCCATTTTTGTCAATTTTACCTCTGTTATTTTTTATCACCACGATAGATTTTTAGCAGCTTTTCGACCTGAATTGACTGCTTTTTCTCGCCACGATTTTTGAGCATAGTTTCACTCATCTTAGCGATTTTTTCTGGATACTCATAAAGATCGTCAATAGCCTTTGCAAGCGCTGCGGGCTCAGGGCCATCAGCTAGCACGTAGCCACCATCTGGCATAATCTCCTTCATGTCAGGATCACAAATCAAAACCGGCATGCCGCGCACTACGGCTTCAATAATCGTCATTGGCTGGTTATCAAAATGATACGAAGCCAGCACCGAAAGTTGGCAATTATTCATTTTTTCAAGAATTACATCTCGCTCAATATGACCATAAAATTTCACATTCAAATTGTGTTTTTTGACATAACGCTTGGCTTTTTTCTCCTCCAAGCCATCACCAAAAGCCGAAAGGGAATAAGGGCATTTCAACATGGTGAGCGCCTCAAGAAATGGCAAAATACGTTTGTTTTTATCAAGGCGACTATTCCAAATAATATTAATCTTTTGGCCCGGTTTTAGCTCACGCACTGGCACTTTTTCGAGTACAAAATCATCCTCGACGCCATTCGAAACCACATCCATCGGGCGTTTCACGCCATATTCTTTAAGTTTAGCGCCAAAATGATGCGATGGCGTGAGCACCACATCGGCCTGATTGGCGTGATTTACCATCAATGTCCACATCTTCGCACTTGCGCAACTACGCGCCAAATTATTATCTTTTTTGACTTTAGATTTGTGCGGCAAATACCACGAATGGAACCAATTTAGAAGCGTTGCGACAAGTAAACGGAATGGCGCCGGAATCATATCGTGCACGCCTTCGTCCTCACGCCCATGCATGGTTTGAATTAGGCGAATCTTGTATTTTTTTGCCAAACGAATGCCGGCAATCGAACAGCCAGCCTCATAGTGCACATGTACCACATCAAAGTTAGGAAAATCCGGGAAATTCTTAACGACCCACTTTTCAATTTTGGCCGGGCGACGTGCAATCGGCACCAACGGCTTAAAGAAAATTTTACATGTTGGCACAATAAAAATATGTTTGTCGGCCAGTTTTTTGAACTCGGCATCACTTCGTTTGTATCCCGGCGTAAAAAGGTAAACCTCATGGCCCATTTTCTCAAGCTGAGTTTTTTGCGCGCGAATCGAAGTCACGATCCCCCCAGAAATATCCAGAAAAACGTCGGAAAAAATCGCAATTTTCATACTTTTTATTTTAACATGATACAATAGATACATTAACAATTTAATATCAAGAAGGGGCGAGGGAGCGGCCCGGCGACCCCCTACCAACCTACATCTGCAAGGTGGTAATTCCGACCAAAGAAAGGAAAGATATGTTCTATCGAACTGCGGAGAGCGTTTCTCCGAAACACCCAGACAAACTTTGTGACCAAATTAGCGATGCTATTTTGGATGCGTATCTCGCGAAGGATCCAAATGCGCGCGTAGCTGCCGAAACCTGTGGCGGCCACGGCGTCGTTTTTGTGACTGGCGAGATTACTTCAACCGTTGACAGTGTCGACATCGAAAAAATCGTCAAACGCATCGCCGGCAACGATCTCGAAGTCCACACCAAAATCGTTAAACAATCTCCAGAAATCGCCCAAGGCGTTGATACTGGCGGCGCTGGTGACCAGGGAATTATGATCGGCTACGCCTGTGACGAAACCCCAGAATTGCTTCCACTCGAAGTGGTTTTGGCTCGCCGCTTGAACCAATATATTTACGAAAAATATCCGTTTGATGGCAAAACCCAAGTTACTATCCGCCCAGACGGCAAGCTCGATTCCGTCGTAGCAAGCTTCCAAAACGTTCCTTCCGAAGACCTCAAGGAAGCCGTTTCAGAATGGCTACAATCACAAAACTTCATGGCAAATCGCAGTGTTACCTACATCACGAAAGAAATTGTCGACAATCCAGAAAAATATGCACCACTTTTTGAAGATAAAGAGTCTATTCGCGCATTGATTAACCCAGCTGGCGACTGGAACCAAGGCGGTTTTGACGCTGATACTGGCCTCACCGGCCGCAAGCTCATCGTCGACAACTACGGCCCACGCGTCGCCATTGGTGGTGGTTGTTACTCTGGCAAGGATCCATCCAAAGTAGATCGCTCTGCCGCTTACATGGCTCGCCGCGTCGCTGTCGATTACCTCAGAAAACGCAATGCCAAAGAAGTTTTGGTGCGCCTCGCTTACGCTATTGGCTACGCCGAACCACTCGAAAAAACCGTCATCATCGATGGTAAAGCCGAGGAAATCGAAGGTTACGATTTAACGCCAAAAGGCATCATCAAATATCTCGACTTGAAACGTCCAATCTACGAAGCATCCGCTCGCTACGGACACTACGGCGAAGGTTTCGACTGGGATAAATAATTTGTACAAAAATAGCTCCCGCTCGGGAGCTATTTTTTAGACTAAAATTATTCTTCTACCTCTTTTGGTTCCTCGATTTTCGCTTTTTGTGCAACTTTTTTGTCGAAAATTGAAGTCAGAATAATACCAAAACCAATCAAAGTGCATACAGAATTTATCATCCAACCAACTACCGGAATGTATCCAATTACCGCCATCAAAACCAGCACAATAGTGGCACTAAGAATTGAGCCTTGTTTTGGCATAATTTTGCCGCCCACAAAGGCCGCAAACACCGTGACGGAAAGCACGATAGCAATGACATATGCGAAGAGCAAGAGCAATGCTGCCGGAATACCAATAATCGTAGCGGTAAGCAAGGCTGCTATTACTGGCACCACAATCACACCAAGAAGACCAATACCAAGGTTCACCAACACGTATTTTGCGTCGGCCGACGCAGCTTTCTCTTTAACACAATCAAAGAACCTCTTAGCAATCAGGATGAATACTACCGCAATCACAATAGATGAAGCCAGACCAAGTACTGCAAAAATGATTTTAAAATTGTTATCCCAGCGAAAACTTAGGAGAATTGGACGATAAGTTTCAATCTCGCCCGCTACCATGGTGTCTTTGCCGACAACATTCAAATCTTCATTGTAAACAAATGCCCCAGTGATTTTTACATCACCGATAATCTCAACTTCGCCAGCTGCCACCCTCAAATCGCCACCAATCGTAACGTTGTTCAAAATAATTTTGCTGGCCGCGACAAAAACAGAACCTGGAATATTGCTTTTAATCTCTACCTTACTACCAGCAGCATAAAAGTCTCTCGCAACCTTAGCTTCTTCGGCCACAACGATCTCATTACCAAAAGCAAACAAATCTTTTTCGTAATTACCGCGCGTAACTAGTTTGTTGCCAGCGTGAAAGCCATATTCATAACTGCCCTTATTCTCGATTTCGTTGCCAAAAGCAAAGTCGATGCCATGCACCACGGCGCCGTCTTCAACTTCGTTACCAGCGAAAAACGCACTCGAATTATACTCACCCTCAGCTTTAAATTCATAATCACCATTAAATCTAAGGTCCGCTTCTACAGCTAGCACCGTAGTTGGAGCCAGCGCAAACATGGCACTAAGTAAAATACCAATTAGTTTTTTCATTAAACCTCCTTTTCTTTATTATATAAATATTTATGCTTAAAGTCTATATCTGTTATAATAAGAACATGGATATTACCTATATCGTCTCTCAAATTTTTACAATCATAATGTACATTTTGCTTGCTGCGACCTATTTCACCAAAAGCAAACGTGCAATCGTCGTAATTAGCGGCGCATCACTAATCGCCAACATCATCGCCTACGTACTACTTGGAGCTTGGACCGGGCTTGCCATGTGTATAGTCTGCCTATTTCGTAATCTGTATATTTTATGGGATGAAAAGAAATACGGAAAAAGTGAGAGGATTCGCAAGAAAGACGTAGTATTCTTAATTATTGTCTATATCGCGATTATTATAGCTACTTTATTCACTTATGAAGGATTTCTCAGTTTGTTGTCTGTATTCGCTACATCGCTCTACACATATTCAATTTGGCAAAAGAAAACCAAAGTATACAAATTTTGCGGTCTGCCAGTTGGCATCTTGTGGATTGCATACAATGCTTATGTCCAATCCTTATTCGGTGTAATTCTAGAGTCAGCGCTCCTAGTAGCTTCGGTCATTGGGTTTATTGCGGAAGTCAGAAAAAGTAAAAAAGGCAGCAAGAAAAAGTAACGGAAAGAAGACGCTCGCGGGAAGGGAAAGGGATCTCGCTCGCGGGAAGGGAAGACGCTCGCTAAAGCTCGCTATCCGCCTTCGGCGGGCGAACCCTACGGGTTCGTTTCTATTCATTCACCAAATAAAAAATAATACCCTACGGGTATTCTTTTTTATTTGGTGGGCGGGAAGGGAAAGGGATGTCGTCGCTTCGCTCCTCCATTCGAACCCTCGGGTCATCCCCTATCAAAAGTAAAAAAACAAGCCCTTTGGGCTTCTTTTTTTACTTTTGGTGGGCGGGAAGGGAATCGAACCCTTACTCTCTTGCGAGAACCAGATTTTGAGTCTAGCGCGTCTACCAGTTCCGCCACTCGCCCGTATCTATATTTTACCATATATCCTTGGTTTATGCTATAATTTCTGTATGGATTCAAAAAGTAGTGGGCAATCTTCTAATCAGCCAGTCCAACCTATTCAGCCAGCCAGTCCGGCCGGTTCTACTGACGTGCAGCCAACTACGCCAAACCCAGCTCAAACTGCCAGCAACTTGCAAATGCAAGCCGTCGCAAATCTCATGCGCCGCAAAGTCATAGCTTCCTATACTAGCAACGTGCCAAAAAAGCAACCAGATAACCCGTACAATCCATCTCGTCTTAAAGAATCTACTCCACGCATTGATTCGGAGTCCTGGAAACGCTATCATACCGCCTGGCAAGATTATTATCAGAAATACTATAGCGAATATTATTCAAACGCCGCCAGAAATTATGTCGAAAAAGAACGTCTTAAAGATGCGCGCGCTAAAGCTGAAGACGAAGCCGTGCTGGGTAGTACCACTGCACCAGAAACCGCCGAATCTAGTATTCGCAAAAAAATCCGCAAAAAGGCCGCAGATAATGCCAAAAAATCAAATCGCCGCCGCCGTTTTATCCCAATTATTGCAGGGCTTTCAGTGGTTCTAATTATCCTTTTCCTACAATATAACCGTCTCATTTTTGCACCAATCATGGCCTATGTATCACCAGGCAACGCACCTGCCTCCAGCATTGAAGCCATCGATCCAACCGTTACTCGTACCATTTCAAGCGATCCACGCCTCATTATTCCAAAGCTGAATGTCGACGTGCCAGTCGCCTTCGGCATCGAAACATCCGAAGTTATGTTCGCCATGCGCTCCGGCGTCGCCCATTATCGTATCGCTGGCGCCAGCGCCTTCCCGGGCCAAATTGGCAACCTCGTAATCACGGGGCATTCTGCAGGCGATATCTATAGTTCAAACCCATATAAATACATTTTCTCTGGTCTAGAGCGCCTCGAGGCTGGTGACAATATCTATGTAAACTACGAATCTACTCGCTACACTTATACCGTTACTAGTAAAGAAGTTATCGAGCCAACCAACGTTGCCGCACTCATTCTCGATACCGATAAACCAATACTCACACTAGTCACCTGTACCCCTCTTGGCACCTCGCGTTACCGCTTACTCGTATTTGCCGAACAAATCTCACCAAGCTACAACGACCAAGAAACTGCCATCGACCAACCAACCGACGTAGCACCAGCTTCCGAATCGCTTCCAGCCAATTCACCATCATTCTTTGACGGACTATGGGGCTGGCTCACTAATAGCTAATTATTTACGCACTAACCATTCACGTACAAGATTGTTGTCGCTAATATAATATAGCCATTTATCACTTGTAATTGTTACCGGGAAAGAACCCGAAACATTTTGTGCTATCGTCCTACGGTTTAAGCCATCGAAATCATAAACTATTAATTCATTATTATTCACGATATAAATCATATTATCATCCAGCCAACCAAAGCTAGGAGATTCAATCTCCCACTCCCTAAGGGTTTCTGACTCCATATCTAAGGTCGCCATCTTTATATCGTTATTCATTAATAAATATTCACCAAAACCGCCAAGTTTTGCCACGCTTGGTTCAAAGCTAAGCTCATATGTATACACGGCCTTCTCGTAATCATCCTTCAGATAAACCGAGGCCTTATTACCACTCACGACCATCAAATATTCATTATCATAGAACTTACCGAAAAACGCCTTTGCATTAAGGTTATCCAGCTTTAGCATAGTCTCAACATCTGACTTGTTTAATCTAATCCTGCCGACATACCCTTGACCCGCCTCATCTTCGGCGACAAAAATCACATTATCGCCATATTGATAATATTGCGAAACCTTCTCAACCAGAATTGCCGAAATCGACTTATTATTAAGATTAATCTGCTGAAGACTCTGATTTCGTAGGGCAAGAAGGGAATCACCAGAGTCGTTTGCAAAAACTACCTGAGAAAAACCTACGCCAAATTCGCTCGACAAATCTACGCTGCGAAGAATATCCGTTAAATCAACTAACAGCCAACTAGTTTTGTCTGGCTCGAAACGCATCCCAATTAAAATGCGCTTTTCGTCGCGACTCCATTCAGCGGACAATATTTCGCCAGCATACCCACTAGGTAGTAACTTGGTTAAATCTAAACTTTTTAATTCACTCTGAGTATCATCAAGATTAATAAGCGCCCACTTACTCGTCGCATTCATAAGAAGCATCTGATCGCGCTTTGGCGAAATGCTAGCCTTCGTTACAACAAAATCTAAAGGAGTTTTTTCAACTTCTCGCTCCTCCAAAAATAGGCGCGGGTAGCGCAGTTGATATAGCAGCCCCTCTTTGATACTAATCTCTTTAGACCAACTATCATATCCATCTTTTTGAATCGTGACGACATGAGCACCAGTTGGAATCACCCGGCTAGTATTGGTACGCTGTGACAACACGTCTTCATCAATTTTAACGGTTGCGCCAGTAGGGGACGACGATACCTGTAGCATGCCAGAGCGCGCCACCTCGAAGTTTTCATCAATCCAATAACCGGAAACTATCAAAACCAAAACTACCACCAAAGTTATGGCGGTTAGTACCATTAAAGTCTCAGCAAAGAGCACCTTCAGCGTCTGCTGTCTTCTTTCTTTTTCGAGGTCCATATGCTCTTATTATATCACTAAAATTAGCGATTTTAGCCCTTGTGCTTTTCTACGCATAAGCGTATTATAAGAATATAGAAGCGAGGAAAAATGCAAAAGTCTGATTCAACCCAGTTAATTACAGTTCACCGTCGGGTGCAACCTTCTGTTACTCTTAACCGAAAATACGTCGAACGTCCTCAACCAAAAAGCGCTACGCGTCGTATCGAAATCAACGATTCAAAAACCATCATCAGTCCAACCCCGGCTGCCAAAGCTGCCACGCCTATTGTTAAAAAGAATCCAGTAGTGATTAAACCAGTAACCGAGGCAACCGTGACCGCTAAGCCAGTCGTAAAGCCGGCCGTCAAGACAGTCACCAAACCAACTGCAGCCTCTAAACCTGCTACCAAAGCTGCAGCCCCAACCGCCGACAAACTTTCTCCAGTTCAACTCAAAGAACTCGCCGTCAAAAAAGCTTTGCGCGCCGCCACTAAAGAGCCTGAGCCAGCCAAACATCCACATAAATTACATTTTGGTTTAGGGCGCATTGTTCTGGCCTTCACTTGTACGGCCGCCGCAATTTTTGCTCTAGTTTATTTCATTAATCTAAACGTCTTCGATTTATCTATCGCTAATGCCGCCAAAGAAGCTGGTCTCGAAATTACCAGCTCACCAAAAGTGCCAACTGGCTTTAATCTTACCGACATCGTCACCGAGGATGGCAAAATTACCCTGAATTATTCTAATCCCTCAATTAAAGCTAGCTTTTCTATCGTAGAAGAGCGCTCATCCTGGGATTCTAACGCCCTCCTGATGAATTACGTCAAGCCAACCTACGGCGACGACTATTCAATCGTACGCGAACAAGGCCTCACGATTTATATCAGCAACAGCGACGCTGCCTGGGTCAGCGGTCGTGTCGTTCACAAAATCACCACAACGTCTGGCACACTCACTAAAAAACAAATCCGCGCCATCGCGATTTCGCTCTAATCTGCTTGCGGTTGCCGCCCCTCCCTAAAAGTGGTATAATTTTGGCATGAAAGCAGTTACTCGTTTTGCGCCTAGCCCTACCGGTTATATCCATATCGGCAACGTTCGTAGCGCAATTTATCCATATCTTTTAGCTCGCCAAACCGGCGGTAAAATGATTTTGCGCATCGAAGACACCGATCAAGCGCGCTTTGTTGAAGGCGCCACCGAGCTCGTTGAAGATACTTTGACTTGGCTTGGTCTCAACTGGGACGAAGGTCCAGTTGTAGGTGGCCCAAACGCTCCATATTTTCAGACTGAACGCCGCGACATTTACCATGAATGGGCTCGTAAACTGATTGCTGCCGGCCGCGCCTATGCCGATCCAACCACTCCAGAACAAATCGAAAAATACCGCGCCGAGTGTACCGCAAACAAAGTTCCGTTTCTTTATCGCAATTTCCGCCCAGAAAACACTCCAGAATGGGAGCCAGGCATGCCACTTCGTTTCAAAACCGAACCAAAAGAATACAGCTGGCACGACGAAGTCATGGGCGATATGCACACTGGCCCAGAAGTACTCGATGATATTATTTTGATCAAAAAAGATGGTCTTCCAACCTACAACTTCGCCCACATCGTAGATGATGCCGAAATGGGCGTCACCCACATCATGCGCGGTGTCGAATATCTTTCTTCTATGCCAAATTACCTTGCCATTTATGAAGCACTTGGTATCGACCATCCAAAATTCGTTTCCTTGCCGCATATTTTGGCTCCTACGGGCAACAAAAAGCTCGGCAAGCGCGATGGTGCTAAATCCGTTACTGAATACCGTGACGACGGCGTTCTTGCCGAAGCCATGCTTAACTACCTCGCCTGCCTCGGCTGGAACGACGGCACCGAACAAGAAATTTATACAATGGATGAGCTAATTGAAAAGTTTTCACTAGACCGCATTCAAAACTCCGGCGCCCGCTATGACGAAACCAAACTTCTCTGGATGAATGGCCAATGGATTCGCCGCATCGCCACCGAAAACGGCGAAGTGGTCACTGAAAAGGGAATCAATGAGCTTTACGCCCGCACCGCCGGCTTCTGGCCAGAAAGCGCTACTAGCGCTTCAGACGACTATAAAAAACAGGTTCTCAGCATCATCTACGACCGCCTCAAAACCCTTTCAGACCTTCGCGAAATGACTGGCTATTTCTTTGAAGATCCAACTGTCGATATCGCAATGATTACAGGTAACAAATTCCTCAAAAATACTTCCATGGGCGAGCTCCGCAGCCTTCTTTCGCAAACTATCGATAAACTCTCCGCCGCAGAATGGAATGAGGATGCCCTTCGGGACGCGCTTAATGATTTACTAACTGCAACCGGCAAAAAACCAGCCGAACTCTATAGTTTAATTCGTCTTAGCCTTAGCTTTGCGCCATTCAGCCCAGCCTTAAACCTCACACTGGGTACCATCGGCAAGGAAACCTCTCTCCGCCGTTTGGAAAATACTCTAAAAGAAATCTAAACTATTTATTTTTAATTGCCATACCGCGCCATACAGCGAATTGAGAATGCTTTATAGCTGGTACCCCACCAGTGATAGTTCTGATTGTATGTCGGACTAATAGACATCGCAAAATTCGATACGCCGTTAGTCGACTGAGAGACCCAATAGTGTGCATAGAGTGAGTTTTCGGTATAACTCAGTGAGCCGCGAGTAGTCCCCAATTTTACACCCCATTGAACCTCACCATCATCCTCGATTTCAAAATAGTATTGATAATAATCATGTTCTATCGTAGGAGTACCAATCATATATAGTGGAGCCTCCCTCATGATATATTCACTACCATCACCAACGTATGGGGCGTAGTTCTGTCCAAAATTATAATAAAACCTGTAGTCATCCGCATAGCTTGGAAGTCTCCACCCCTTTGGACATACGGAATCCGTAACCATAGTACCTTCAAATTTGTTGATATTATTATAAATAATACCAGCTCCAGCCGAAGCAGCCGCCCAGTTATAAATCACACCAGCCTTTCCATGAGCGCATTCTTCTTCCGTAAATTCGGTAGAAGCGGCACAATCTGCGTCATCGATATAGTGCGCCGGAAGCCCTGCAGCACCCAAGAAATAATCGTTTAAATACGGGCTCAGCATACCAACCATTGGATCACTAGAAGCACGATAAGATTTACCGCTAATCCAACCATTATTACCCTGGCCAAATTCAACATTGCTAATATTATCAAGTTCGACACCCCTATATGCCCATGGAATACGCAAAGAATCTCTCGTGCTCTCATCAACGACCCAATAAGACCTTCCGGTCTTATAAGCACCATGCTCATCGCCATAACCAATATCAGTCAAAGAGCTGGTCAAAACGTCACCTTTCTTCAACTCGAAGTCGAGGTTTTGTGTCATAATAACTTGCTTGTCTAGTAACTTCGTGATCCAATACTTTTTACCATCACGTTTATCCGTTAGCTGGTATTGCGTTTCGTATGCCATAGAAGCAATCACTTCGTCGTTGATATCTTGCATATATTCAATATCATCAATCGTGGTAGGCGTTTCTGGCGTAACCTTAGCGACCACACGGAATACTATAGAGTTAGAATAAACGCCGGTTGGCTGGAGTGCACTCATCTTAGTAGCAAAATAGATATCCTGACTCTCGGTTGCCGGTCTATCGCTAGTAAGAACCATAATCGGAGAAACAGAATCCATAGCCACCATCGGATTATAAGTGCTTTCAGCATCACCTTCATCAGTATCATCAATCGAATAACCCCATTTATCTTCTGGGAAATTCGCCCTAGTAACACTTTGATCAAGCGTGTGAATCAGATTATCTTTATAGTTATGTTTGAGATCTGTTGCATTTACATCTGTAGAATTTTTATCGGTCGTAAGCGTAGCGTCAAAGCCTCTGTTGCTGTTCGTAGAAACCCCGAGCGTGGTTGAGTCGCGCAAGAAAGTACCATTCGTACCACTATCCGTAATCAAACGATTACTGAGCGAAACTGCAAGTTTCAAATCAACTTCAACACCAAAGTCAAAACCACCATTTCCGCTAAGTTGCCTCGTCAAATCTTCTTCTTCATCGCGCGTAATATTGGCACAGGCTACAACGGATTGTTCTGGATCGCCAAAACGCAGGGTTTCACAAATCAGTTCTACATGATTGACATCATTCACGGTCGTTTCCTTAACTACAGTAGCAGTGTCAGGATTATTGTTGTCGTATTCAAAAGTGCCAGCGTTTTGCTCGCCTGTATAGGCCGTGTTTGTTGTCGTGAACTCGATCCTTGCGCTCGTATTGCCTTGACCCTTCATACTATCGATAAAGTGCACTGTCGCAGTATCAGTAGAACCAAGATGAACCTCTTTGGTTAGCGGAGGATCGGAGGTATCGTTCCATGGAGTAGTGTCGAGCGCTACAGTATCCTTTACGTTGCCATCTTTATCATAAATAGTCGCCTCAACGCCAATACGGCCATAAACATCTGGTGGCGCCGGGACCACAGTCACAACTGCGCAGGCCGTCATGGTACGGTCTGCTTCAGTTTCAGGGTCTTTAAAGGAAAGAATCTCACAATACTTACCAGAAGTTGTGACGTTCATAGAGTGAGAGCCCACAATTTCTTCATCGGTCACGCCTTCGAAGGCCTGGTAATAACCAGTCTCCGCCTGAGCACCAACAAAATCACCGTTTATAGTATACCCAACCATGACCCTCCTGGCGCCATCACTTTTCATACTATCGCTAAAAGTAACGTTCGCCGTTTCTCCCTCGTTAATAGTCACGTATGCATCGGCCTCACTAGGGCTATTCCATCCAGTTGCTTTGGTTGTTCCACCAGCAGTCACCGTTACTCTACCAGAAACACCAACAGTCTTATCGCCCTCATCTCTGGCGCAGAACCAGTTGATGTCATTAAATGTTGCGTTTTGGTCACCAGAATTACTACTTATCAATGTGCCATCCTGAGCATATTTATTAAATAATACCTCAATCTCGTCTCTCATTGTTTCGGCATTGGCATATCTAGTACCACTCAAACGCACATATCCATCGCCAACCTGCAACTGAATGCTTGGGTTTGGCGAAGGAACACTTTCGGAATAATATAATGGCGTATAACCACCACGAGCTGACAACATGCCAGCTTTTGGACGTCCTACCTGATAGCCGTAACTTCTACCAGTACTTGGCTGATAGGCCTCATAGCCAAGGAACCAGAAACCATCATAATCTGCACATTGGCTACTAACCGTAGCATAGCCAGCGTTATTAGAACCAGGGAAATTAATATTGCCAGTGTATCCAGTTGGCCAATTATAGTATTGCCAAGATAGACCATAACAGGTGTCCCAGTAAACACCAGTATTGTTGGAAGCACCACAAAGGCCGCCTAGCGGGTCGCGACCAGTACCATAACAGTAACCTTCGCTGTTACACGCAGCCGAAGCATCATTCAAAAACCAAAAACCAAGAGAAAAAACAGCCACAACAACAAGACTAAAGCACCACACTCTCTTGCTTTTCATTGACCTTAAGCTTACCATAACCAAATTATAACACAACAATAATAAGTTTATGGTAAAATTATTTTAAATTATGGAAACAGTTACGGAATCTCAAAATTCAATAGAAAAAACAGCCGAAAATCCGGCTGTAATAGAGCTAGAGCAAAAGCCTAGCGTCGACAAAAAATCATCCAAAGCATGGATAATTTTTCTAGCTTTAGGTTTTATCATGCTTGCTGGCGGCGCCACATTGCTTGCCATGACGCTTTTAAAACCAGTCGAGGAAAAAGCTGCTCTCATTTTCCCAACTATCCCATCAAAAAGTTCCGTAGCAATAGTTTATAGTACAATCACTGGCCAAGAAATCATTAATGAAGAGGCGAATCATACGCCAGTTTATTGTATCCAAACTCCAAATGGCACTGACGGTGCTCGCCCACAAGCCGGTCTGCTCGACGCGGGTGTGATTTTTGAAGCGATCGCCGAAGCCGGCATCACACGCTTCGCGGCCATTTATCAAAATCCAGGCTCAGCTGTGATCGGCCCGATCCGTTCCTTAAGGCTTTATTACCTTGAATGGGACACGCCGTTTGATTGCACAATCGTTCATGCTGGCGGCGCTTACGATGCACTAACAGCTGTCAAAAACGGCGGTTATAAAGATCTGACCGAAAATTATACATATATGTATCGCGGTACCGTTTCTTCAAGGCGTTGGAATAATCTTTTCACAACCGGAACGTATCTAGGCAACTTTACTAATGATAAAAGCTATTACACGTCAAATCCTCAGGGCTTCACCCATAGCACGCCAGAAGAAGCCGAAAAAACCCGCATCGATACGTTAGCTACCGAAAAGCTATCCATTGTTACGCCAGCCACCGGTTCAACATCTGCTTTAATTCCAAAAACGTCACATATTTCTATGCACTTTGGAAGCACCCCAAACTATAACCCAGTTTATGATTACGATGCAGCTTCAAATACGTACAAACGTTCATATGAGTCCGGCTATTCGCACGAGGTTTACGATTGCCCGGCGGGGAACCTTGGCGAAAAAGATCCAGAAAGTGTCTGCGAACTTAAGCAACTTTCACCTTCAGTAGTAATCGCTATTATGGTAAGTGAGCGCAAAGCCTCCGATAATTATCACGAGGATATCACCACTACCGGCTCCGGCACTGCCTATGTATTCCAAAACGGCACAGCCATCAAAGGCACGTGGACCAAAAATACCCGCGCCGACCAAATCAAATTCTACGACGAAAACAGCCACGAGATTTCATTAAACCCTGGCCAAGTCATTGTTTCGGCTGTCCCAAATTACGGTTGGGTTGAATACTAAATAAAGATATGGTAAAATAAGTTAGCGGTTCCGTATAGAAATTTATTGCATAAATTTCATACGTAACCTCGTTCGCTTAAAAATCTAAAACAAGTTTTAGATTTTTAGCTCACTCGGTTCCGTCGTCTAGTGGTCTAGGACGTCTGGTTCTCATCCAGAAAATCGCGGGTTCGACTCCCGCCGGAATCACCAAAGAATAAAAAATGACCTTTAGGTCTTTTTTTATTCTTTGGCTATTGCGCAGAGGCGAACCCGCAGGGTTCGCTCGCCGAAGGCGACTAGCGAGCGAAGCGAGCGTCCTCCCGCAGTCCCTCCCGCCGCTTACGGTTGCATTTCAACCATAAATCTGTTATAATTACCTCTATGAACAAACTCCCGATTGTAGCGTTGATTGGCCAAACCAATGCCGGCAAATCCAGCATTTTAAACCGTTTGGCCCATAAAAATATCGCCATTGTGGCCCGCGAAGAGGGCACCACGCGCGACAACGTCGTCACCAAAATCGACGACCGTTTCATTTTGATTGACACTGCTGGTCTTAAAGATCCTTCTGATGATTTTGAAGCCTCAATCCAAGACCAAATCAATGATGCTATTGAATCGGCAGATATTATTCTTGTCACCGTTGACTCCGCCAAATACCCAGATTACAGAGATAAAGACATCGCCAAAAACGCTCTAAAATCCAGAAAACCAGTACTACTTGTTTTGAACAAATGCGACCTAAAGGAAAGTTTGCCAAACGATGAATTCTTACGTTTTGGCATTAAAGAAAAGGATATTTTCCGCATTTCGGCCACAACTGGACAGGGAATTAACACCCTCAAATCCAGCATTGATGCATTGTTAAAAACCGTCCCAACCAAAACTGTAAAAGACGAAGCCCCAGTCATCAAACTAGCCTTAATCGGACGTCCAAATGTCGGCAAGTCTAGTCTTTTTAACTCGCTCGCAAAAAAGCAGCAGGCCGTAGTGAGTTCCAAACAGGGAACCACGCGCGATATTAACCGTGTCGAAATCCGCTACAAAGGCCAGACGATTGAGGCTTTAGACACTGCTGGTCTCAGAAAACCGGGCAAACGTGAAGTCGGCATCGAGAAATTCTCTGCTATTCGCACCCTCGCCGCTATCGAGGAAGCTGATATTTGTGCACTTTTGATTGATTCTACCGAACCGCATAGCAAACTCGACCAATCGCTCGCTGGCCAAATCGTGGAAGCCGGTAAGGGAATTATTATGGTCGTCACTAAATCTGACCTCCTCGAAAACGCCAATCCAACCAATTATTTCGGCGAGCAAAACATCAAAAACCGTACCGCCGCCGACTTCTTACTCGACAGCCTTGAAAAAGACTTCGACTTCTTACCGTACGCGCCAGTCATTATTACGAGCTCCGAAACCGGCCAAAACGTCACTCAATTATTTGAACTTGCAACCGAAATCAAAAACAATCGTCACCTAGAAATTAAAACTTCCGATCTCAACAAAATTCTTACCGAGGCCATCGTTGAACACGCGCCAGCCGGCCTCAAAAACACCCATCCAAAGCCAAAATATATCGTCCAAACCGATACATGCCCGCCTTGGTTTGTGGTGCATGGCCACGATCTTGAGCTTTTACACTGGTCCTGGAAACGCTTCTTGGAGCGCAAAATCCGCGAAAAATACCCATTCATGGGTACCCCAATTATGATTTCTTATCGCAGTGACAGCAATAAAGACAAGGATTAGCCTATGAAACTAATTGTTGGCCTAGGAAATCCAGAGACAAAATACAATTTTACTCGTCATAATTTTGGCTTTTTGGCCCTAGATTTTTATGCCAAAGTTCATAATTTAACCTGGGAAACGCACCCAAAATTCAATGCTATCTACCTGAAACATGGCGACTATATCTTTATTAAGCCCCAAACTTACTACAATGATTCCGGTACCGCCGTTCGCGCTTTTGCCGATTTTTACAAGATTCCGCTCTCTGATATTTTGGTAATTTGCGACGATTTCAACCTGCCTTTTGGCGTAACGCGTTACCGCGAAAAAGGTTCCGCCGGTGGCAATAATGGCCTAAAATCAATCATTGCAAATCTCGGCAGCCAGGATTTCCCAAGGCTACGCCTGGGCACAGGGAACGACGAGCTTCGCGCCAAAATCGGCGATATGGACTTTGTACTCTCGAAATTTACAGAGGAAGAGCGCCAAAAACTCCCAGAAATCCTCCGTTCTATCGCATTGCCCATCGATTAGCACCAAGACTGCGCACTAAACCCTTAATCTCCATCAGAGTAATCGTTTGATTAAACAGGGAAGGAGTTAATCCTAGCCGCCCCATTATTTTTTCGCCATCCCGCTCGCCATCTGTTAAGGCTTGCAGAATGCCCACCTCCTCCTCTGTATCACCAAATAGCACCGGCTGGAGGGTCGCCCTTTTGCTGCGTTTTGGAAACAGCAAATCCAGCACATCTTCCGCCCCTAAACAGGGGTTCGCCCCCTGGAAAAGTAGCCTATTGCAGCCCTCAGAAAGCGGGCTCGTAATATTACCTGGCACCACCAAAAGTTCCTTACCCTGGTCCAGGGCGTGCGTCGCAGTATTCAGGGTTCCACTCCGCGCCGCCGCCTCCACCACAATCACCACGTCTGAAAGCCCCGAAATCAAGCGATTCCTCTCTAAAAAACTGGTTTTTGGGTAAACTAAGGCCCCAGGGGCATATTCGCTCATTACCACCCCGTTTTTCTCTATAATTTCACTCGCCAGCCCCTCATGCGCCCGTGGATAAATCTGATCTATAGGGGTGCCAAGCACCGCAACCGTCTTTCCGCCAGCGTCAAGCGCCGCCCGATGCGCAATTGAATCTATTCCGTAGGCAAGACCAGAGACAATCACCACCCCGTGCCGCGCCAGATCAAAAGCCAGCTTATAGGCCACTTCCTCCCCGTATCTGGTATTATGCCTAGAGCCCACAATCGCAACAGTCTTTGGACGCTGCATTTTACCCCCTAAAACCACATTTTCTGGCATTTTTCCATAAAAATACAATATTTTAGGCTTAAGCGCAATAGTACTTAACACCTCTGTAAAATCTGCTTCCAGGGGTGAGATTTGGTTGAATTTTAACAAAAAGTGTGTAAAAGGTGTTGACATTTTTTTCGCTCCGTGATATAATGAGAAGCAGTTGGGGAGTGATCCCCACACCGCACCTAAATAAATTATAATTTTAGCTACACTAATTTTAGCGTAGCAAAAATTGCGTGCTTTTGAAACCCCCTCGAGTTTTAAATTTCTTTAAAGGTTTAAAACTTTTATAAGTATTACCTCCACTTAAGAGGGGAATCTTTCGAAGGCATAGCAATCCCTCTAACCGGCGGGCCCCAATATGTGTGAGGTGGGTCGCGCTTCCGGGGTCTCCCCGGTGTCAAAAGAGATGCGTTAGAGGGCCAAAAAGCCTCAGGTGATGCCCACCCTTACCTGAGGCTTTTTGGTGTCTTAAGGGGGTTGTAAAATCGCAAAAAATCAATTACAAAGTAAATAGCGCGCGCCTAGTTATGTCTCGCTTATGCTTGCATGGGTGTGCTATTATAATATATATGTCAAAAAACCTAGTTATCGTAGAGTCGCCTGCTAAGGCCCAAACCATCGAAAAATACCTCGGTGCTGATTTTCAAGTTTTAGCTTCAGTTGGTCACATTCGTAAAGATACTAAGGTAGACAAATCCACTTTTGACGTAACCTACGAAATCGATCCAGGCCACACCAAAATCATTGCCGATATTAAAAAGGCCGTCAAAGAAGCCGACAAAATCTGGCTCGCGACGGATGAAGACCGCGAAGGGGAATCGATTTCTTGGCATTTGCTCGAAGTTTTGAAGTTGCCAAAAGATACTGCGCGTATTACTTTTCATGAAATTACTAAACCAGCGCTTGAGGCCGCTATTAAAAACCCTCGTACCGTAGATATGAATATGGTTGCCTCGCAGCAAGCCCGCCAAACGTTAGATATGCTGGTCGGTTACGATCTTTCTGATATCGTCCGCAAAAAAGTGCCGGGTGCTATTTCGGCCGGCCGCGTACAAAGTCCAGCTTTGCGCCTCGTGGTTGAGCGCGAACGTGAAATCGAAAAATTCGAATCCAAATTCAGCTTTAAAGTGACTGGCGATTTCGGCTTTCAGGCCGCGCTCGATCATTCATTTGATAATGAAGGCGAAGCCAAAGCCTTCCTCGAAAAACTTATCGGCGCTAAATATACCGTAGCTGAAGTCGAAGAAACCGAAGGTGTTAAAGCCAATCCAACCCCATTCACTACCGCCGCCTTGCAAATCGAGGCCAACGCCAAGCTCGGCTTTTCATCTAAAACCACAATGGCTGCCGCGCAAGGGCTTTACCAGGCTGGTCTTATTACTTACCACCGCACCGACTCCTTAAATCTCTCGTCTCAAGCCGTGGCCAGCATCGCAAACTACATCGAAAGCAATTTCGGTAAAGATTATTTGAAAGTTCGCCATTTTAAAACTAAAGATGCGTCCGCCCAAGAAGCCCACGAGGCAATCCGCCCAACCCACATCGAAAACGTTGCAGCTGGCAAAAACGATTACGAGAAAAAACTCTATCATTTGATTTGGTCACGCACACTCGCGACCCAAATGGCCAACGCCAAAGTAGCGAAGACTGTTGTAAAAATTACAACACCTACCGAATATATATTTGAAGGAAAAGGCGAAGTTGTAGTCTTTGACGGCTTCTTGAAAGTCTATGGTAAATCTAAGGATCTAGAACTTCCAGCCATGAAAGTCGGCGACGTTTTGAACGCCAAATCTATTACGGCCCGCCAAACCTTCGCCAAACCAAGCGCCCGCTACACCGAAGGCTCGCTCGTTAAAAAACTCGAGGAACTAGGTATCGGCCGCCCATCTACTTATGCATCTATTATGACTGCCATCCAGGCCCGTGGCTACGTTGTGAAAGGCGAATCTGAAGGGGAGGAGCGCGAAGTTACCGAGCTTACTCTCGCAAACGATAAAATCAGCCGCTCCGCCGTCACCGAGAAATTCGGAGCCAATAAAGGCAAATTGATGCCAACTCCAATCGGCGAGCTCGTGGCCGGCTTTTTAGTTGATAACTTCAAAAACATTGTTGACTACAAATTTACCGCCAATATCGAAAAAGACCTCGACCTTGTAGCCGAAGCCAAACTCGAACGCGTCAAAATGCTGCGCGACTTTTACGGTCCATTTAGAAACACCGTACTCGCGTCAGAGGGAATCGAACGCTACAACAACGCCAAATTACTTGGGCACGACCCGGAGACCGGCAAACCAATCTATGCCAAAGTTGGCAAGAACGGCGGCTTCATTCAGCTTGGCGACAACGAAAAAGAGTCTGGCGAAAAACCACGCTTTGCGCCTTTGCCAAAGCGAAAAACCGTTAAAACTGTCACGCTAGAACTCGCCTTAAAACAGCTTGCCCTGCCATCCTTGCCACGCACGCTTGGCACCACTAAAGATGGCGTTGAGTTAATTGCAGCCAGCGGCCCATTCGGCCCATATCTTAAAGGTGGCAAATATAATATTCCAATCAAGGATTATGACCCATATACAATTTCGTTTGACGAAGCCTTGCCGCTTTACGAAGCCAAAGTCAATTCCATCATTGCAGACTGGGGCGATATTATGATTATTAACGGTGCCTACGGCCCATATATCAAAGGTCCAGGCCGCCGCAATAACGTCAAGATTCCAAAAGATCAAGATCCAAAGACCATCACTAAAGAAGCAGCAGCCGAAATGTTGGCAAACAAGCCAAAAGCCGCTCGCCACGCCAAGCGTTCTAATAAAACTAAAAAGAAATAATTATTGCGAGTTTTAATAAAAAATATACAGTAGCGCTATAGCTACTATATTTTTTTCGCGTATTGTAAAAAATATGCTACAATAATGTTATTGAAAGTCGATTTTTATAGTTGACGTAAGTGCACATTTATGATATTATAATATAAATTCTAATCATTAACAGAGGTGGGATAAGGAAATTTTTCATGGACAAAAATGCGGAAATCCTAAAAAATGCAATCGCGGGCAGCCTCAAAATCATTGAGCAAGATCGCGAAAAAGAAATTATCTCTCGACGCTTCGGCTTATCCGGAACTAAAGAAACGCTCGAGCAAATTGGCGAAATGTTGTCGATTACTCGTGAGCGCGTGCGTCAACTAGAGAAGGCTATTTTAATTCGTCTCCAAATTTCCGCTGAGGAGAACAAAATACCTGAGCTGACCGCCGCTGAAAAAATCCTTATTCGCAATCTTACCGAGATGGGCCGCATCGCCAAAATCTCAGACCTCGCCGACAAAGTTTACGGCAAGGCAACCACTAATAAAGAACGTACTGGCATTTACTTCATTGCTACTTTTTCGAATAATCTTACCGTTATTGAAGAAAACGACAAATATAATGCCGCTGTTGGTATCGCTGAATACGGCGACGAAAAAACCATCCGTGGCAAAGTAGATGAAATCGTCTCTATCGTCAAAGAGAACAAAAAGCCTATGACGATTGAAGAGCTTGACAGCAAATTAAATTATGAACATCCTGACCACATTAAAGCCGTGGCGTCAATTTCTAAACTTCTCGCCAGCCTTAATGGTATCTGGGGTCTTGCTAAATGGCCTTCAGTCAACCCAAAGAATATTCGTGATAAAATTTTTGTCATTCTCGAAGCCAAGAAAGAACCTATGCACTTCTCCGAAATCGCAAAGGGAATTGCTGATTCTAAATTCAAACGCAAAAATGTCACTATTCAAGCTATTCACAATGAGCTCATCAAAGATTCTCGCTTCGTTTTGATCGGCCGCGGTATCTACGCTCTTAGCACTTGGGGCTACAGCAAGGGAACCGTTTCCGACATCATCAAGGCTATCCTTGAAAAATCTGAAAAACCTTTAACTCGCGAAGAAATTGTTAAACAGGTGCTCAAAACCCGCAAAGTTAAAGAGACCACCATTTTGCTCAATCTTCAGAACAAAAAACTCTTCAAAAAGATCGACAAAAACTCTTATACTTTGGCTTAAATTTGTGCTAAAATTAATCTATGGACAGCGTCATACAATTTATTCTAATGCCAATATTTTGGATTCCGGTTGTTCTTTTATTAGCCTATCTAACTTATCGCAATTATAAAAAACTCAATAAAATCAAAGTCTTAAATGTTGACTCTGTGCTTTTGATGCTCGAAATTCCACGCGCCAACGACAAAAAAGAGCTCGCGGCCGAGCAGCTTTTTGCTTCGCTTCATGGTATTTTACGCGACAAAGCCGAGCTTAGAAATTCTGGCGGCGTGCAAGAGCATTTGTCGTTTGAAATTGTTTCTACCGCTGGCCAAATCCGCTTTTACGTATGGGTGCCAAAGGTTTTGCAAAGCTTTGTGGAAGGCCAGATTTATTCCCAATATCCAACCGTACAAATCTATCGCATGAATGAAGACTATGTCGATAACCGTTCTAAATATCCTGTTATATATTCAACCGAACTTTCATTAACCGACAACGAAGTATTACCAATTAAGACCTTCGACACATTCGAAGTCGATCCACTTGCCGGCATCACTGGTACACTTGCTAAACTCGATCCTGATAATTCCGAAGAGCTCTGGATTCAAATTCTCACCCGTCCAATCCCAGATGATTGGCACAAAGACACCACCGATAAATGGGTCAAAAAAATCAAAGCCGGCGGCAAAAGTGGCTTCTTCACCTCTACCGGCATCGACTGGACCTGGCTCGTTGAAGCGCTCGGCGCACTCTTCCGCCCACCAGCTGGCGGCACTAATTCTGAAGTAAAAATTGAGCTCTCCGAACGCGACAAGACCCGTATCGAAAAGGCTGAAGAAAAAGCTACCAAGCTTGGCTACGAAGTTAAAATCCGCCTTGCCTACCTCGGTAAGTCCGATGTGGATGCCAAGCTCAACATGCAGGCCCTCGTTGGCACCTTCAAACAGTTCAACTCAACCAACCTCAACGGTTTCAAAATGTCCGGCGGCAGCTTCAATCCAAACGATCTCAACGCCTACAAGATGCGTCAATTCACCGATCGTGGCTTTATTCTAAACATTTCCGAACTCGCCTCGGTATATCACTTACCACATACCTCTGTAGAAACCCCTAATATCGTCTGGGCCAACTCCAAAACCGCCGAGCCACCAGCCAAACTTCCAGTCCTCACTGGCACGCCAAGTATCGACGAAAACATCTCCGCCTTTGGTCTTACCAATTTCCGCGGCATTAATCACCAATTCGGTTTACTCCGCCGCGATCGTTCACGTCATTTATATATTATTGGCCAAACTGGGGCAGGGAAAAGCGGCCTATTGGAACTTCTTGCGCTCTCTGATACTTTCTATAATCACGGCTATTGTATTATCGATCCGCACGGCGATTTTGCCATCGATAACTTGCGTTTCGTGCCAGAGTCTCGTATCAAGGATGTTGTCTACTTCAACCCAGCCGATACGGCCTACCCAGTAGCCTTCAACCCGCTCGAAGTCTCCGATCCAAGCCGCAAGCCAAACATTTGTTCTGAGGTTATCGGCGTGCTCAAACGTATGTTCGGCGATTCTTGGGGTCCTCGTCTTGAGCACATTCTTCGTTATACCCTTCTCGCTCTTCTAGACCGCCCAGAAACTACACTGCTTGATATTTCCCGCATGCTCACCGACAAAGATTTCCGCAAAGAGACTCTCGATTATTGTACCGACGTCACCGTGCTTCAATTCTGGAAACATGAGTTCGGCCAATGGAATGATAAGCAGATTAACGAATCTATCGCTCCAGTGCTTAACAAGGTGGGTGCCTTTACTGCAAACCCAATCATTCGTAATATTATCGGCCAACCAAAGTCTTCATTTGATATCCGCAAGATTATGGACGAAGGTAAAATCCTCGTCGTCAACCTATCAAAAGGTCTCATTGGTGAAGATAATGCCAGCATCCTTGGCGCCTTCCTCGTAACTAAAGTTCAGCTTGCTGCCATGTCGCGCTCCGACATCGCCAATATCGAAGATCGCCGCCCATTCTATCTCTACGTAGATGAGTTCCAAAACTTCGCTACCGATTCCTTCGCCGTAATTCTTTCTGAGGCCCGCAAATACGGCCTCAACCTTACTGTAGCTAACCAGTACGTAGCTCAGATGACTGATTCTGTACGCGATGCAGTCTTTGGTAACGTCGGTACTACCATCTCATTCCGCGTCTCTGCCGACGACGCACCAATCCTCATCAAACAATTCGAACCAACCTTCGAGGAATCTGATATTATTCAACTCAACAACCGTCACTTCGTGATCTCAATGATCATTAACGGTGAAAAAGTCCCAGCCTTCTCAGCCACAACCTTGTCGATTCCAAAGTCGCCTAAAGACAACCTTGACGCCATTATTGCTGCCTCACGCGCTAAATACGCCCGCTCCCGCGCTTCCGTAGAGGCCGAAATCCGCGAAACCATCGAGCAATCCGAAAAATACAAGAAAGAACTTTCAGACTCTGGTCGCCAACCAGAAGATTCTACCCCTGTTTTCACCCCTGTTAGAAACGAACAAAAACCGAACTTTGCCTATAGGCCTAAATACCCTAAGACTGCCAAAGATGACTTCAAGAAGCAGAACCTCAGCCCAAACGCCGCTGAAGGCAAAGAAAGATTAGGCTTAAAAGACCTCGCCAAACTCGTATCCGAAAAGGAAGCGGCAGGGAAAAACGAAAAAAATTCTTTCAAGAAAAAATCTAAAAACAAAAAATAATTAGAAAAAAAGGGAATCGTTTCATTCCCCACCCCTGTTACACCCCAGAATAATGGGCTATTGTCCCCTGTTGCGCCCATATAAAAGCATGTCGCTACATCTTATATACCTCTAATACACCCCTTTAGATCCCTGTTTCGCCCCTTATCTACCCCTGTTACACCCCAGTTGACCCCTATAAACCTCAAAAAATGCCCATATTAACGAATAATATAGAAACTAAGCCAGAATTAGAATCAAACCCACAAACAAAAATGGGGAATTATTCGCAAAAAACCATAAGCAGAATAAAAACCACTACAAAAAGACGTAAAGTCAACCGTCTTTCATTTACAAGTCTAATGTCGTACAATACATATTTTAAGACATTAAAGAAGGCAAGCCGGGGATATATAAACATCCACCCGCTCCACCCACAATTCTCCAATACCAGGAGAGAATCGTCCTATAATCCTATGTCAAAGCCAAATGAAGATTTATTAAACGCAAATAGAATATTTTATTAAGACTAAAAGAACCCCTTAATATAACCGCTAAGTTAGACTGGCTAATTGAACACTTTAGAAGATGTCTTAATGAAATATTTATTTGCGTTTCAATATGAATGTTCATTTGACTTTTCCACAGCCTTATTGTGAAATCTACTTTTCACACGACTTTTCACGGCCCCAGATTTTCGGATTTGACTTTTCCCCATTTTGTTTCCCTACTATGTGTTTTACCCTGTTAATCCCCTACTCCAGCGCGTACGCATCCGCCGAAAACCCATATAGAACAAAAACCGAACAATAGGGTAGAGAACCATCAGAAGAGCAGAATCACCCCTGTTCTACCCCTGTTACACCCCTGTTATTTCCAGTACCCTTTCCCCTCTATCCGTACGTCAATATATTCAAATTCAGATACGCCGATTCCCTGTAAATACCTTAACATTCTATCCGCATCCTCTACGGATACCGCCGTATCCCGATCAATCGTCATCTTAATCCTACCGCTCCATCCAGATAAATAAAAGTCCACCTCCCGAATCGCGCCCGCCGGAATCACAGCCTTAAGTGGCATATAGCCAAGGTCTCTAAAGTCATTCTCGACCTGGCCAATATAATTCTTCATCCGCTCCGAAATCTTCTGCTGGGATGTGGCTTCGTCGATTATATCAATCGTTGGCTTGTACGATTCGGCACCCGCGTCAACGGTCTCCGTCGTTTCCTGTCGACTAAGCGAATTTACTAATACAAAAATCAATCCAAAAACCGCCAAAAAAGCCAGCGTCACACCAACGATTCGTAAAACTCTTTGCCTCTTCCCTTTTTTATGTGCGGCTGCCCGCTCCGAAGCCGTTTCTAGTCGTTCCCTTTTCTCGACAATTGCTCGTCCAATTTTAAGCTTGGACTTTTTATTAAGCGACCTCTTAGCGAGCCTCGGCGCCTGCTCTGGTTTTTCCTTTTTACTCAAAATTCCCACCTTAATTCCCTGTTTTTACCTCTAAAATAATGTCGGCTAGTTCCCTTGCGGCATCCGATTTAGCCTCAGTATGAATCTTCTCCGCCATCTCCGCGCGCTTCTTTGGACTCCTAACTAAAGAATGAATCATCTCGAGTAATTTCTTAGGATCATCTGTCATTTCAGAATCTTTAATCATCATCGCCGCACCAGCCGCGTCTAACCGTTCGGCGTTTTTAACCTGGTGCGCACCCGGCAAACGTTCATATGGCACCAAAACCGTAGCCTTACCGAGAGCCGCCAACTCCGCAATCGTCGTTGCTCCAGCACGTGACACCACAACATCTGCCGCCCCCATCAATTCATCCATCACTGTACTAAATTCAAACATTCTAAAGTTCGACTCAAGGTTTGCCTTCTCCCAGTTTTCGTAACGCTTCAAATCCACCATGTCTTCGTAGTGTTTCCTACCAGCCACCAACGCCACCGACGTAAACTTCAAAAGTTCCGGCAAAATCTCACGCGTCGCCAAATTCAAATTCTCTGCCCCCTGACTACCACCAGTAATCACCACAAGTGGTTTAGTGGCGGCAAAAGAAAAAGCCTTTTTAAGTGATTCCTGGTGCTTCTCGTTCACGTGCTTGAATTCTTTTCCCACTGGCACGCCAGTCCAAACATAATTCGGATGTTTTGCCAGCACTTCGTCACTAAGTGGCATGCCAAACGCTACCGTGTGTGCTTTCTTCATCAAAATCCGGTTCGCTAGCCCCGCAACAGTATCGGATTCGTGAATCACAAACGGAATTTTAAATAATCTCGCAACCAGTCCTACTGGCAAACACACAAATCCGCCCTTCAAAAACATCACGTCTGGGCGATTCTTTTTTGGTAACAACCTAAAAAAACTCAAAATCAAACCACCAATAAATCCGAAGAATCCGATAATATTTCCAAAAATTAAATCTTTAAGCGTAATATCAATATGCCTAAAATAATCGGAAAACTTCCAGTTGGCATAGCGATGAAACTTACCAGACAAAACCCTGCGCACTCTAATATATGGCTCGCGTTTTTTGAGCGTAGTTCTTTCCTCTTCGCCCCAAGAAACCCCAAGCTCAGTTGTCAACTTAGTAACATTTTTGTAGTATTTAAAATCTGTCCAAAATTCAACCCGCGTACGCGGTTTCAAATTCAAAATCTCACGAACGACGGCGACGGCTGGAGTGATATGTCCTCCGGACCCCCCGCCCACTACTAGTATCTTCATTATTTACCTCTCTTTCAGTATAACATGAAAACTGCCAAACGAGGCCCAAACCAAAAGCGACAAAGAGAATACTTGTACCACCATAAGACAGAAGCGGCAAAGTAATTCCGGTCACTGGCATCAAGCCGGTCATCGCCATAATGTTCACAATTGTATGCGTAGCAAGCCAGGCAAAAATGCCAGTCACTACTAAACGTCTTTCTAAATCTCCCGTATGTTCCGCAATTTTCAAAGTTCTAAACAGCATAATGGCAAACACGCCAACCACCACAAATAGTCCGATAAAACCGAAGGTCTCACCCATCACCGCAAACACCGAGTCGTTAATCGATTCTGGCAAATAACCCGTGGCCTGTACGCTATTACCGATACCTACACCAAACATCCCGCCCGTGCCAATCGCGAGCATAGCATTTTCTACGTGATAACTAGCATCCGCATCACCGCCACCAAAGAAAGTTTTAAGACGCTCCATGCGGTGCGCAGATAGCACAACTGAACCCACGCCAAGAACCACAACCGCCGCAATCATAATCAAAAATTGTTTCATTGGAACACCAGAAATCAAAATCATACTCACAATAATCGCAAGTAGCGCTAGTCCAGTGCCCAAATCTTTTTGCAAAACCACTACAAAACCCAATGACAAAATACTCATCACACCAACCGGCAGCCAAAACTCTTTCAAAGAGCCAATAGTTCCCTCTTCTTTTTTGCGCCCAATCAAATTTGCAAGATATAAAACCAAGCCAAGCTTCAAAAACTCTGCCGGCTGGAAGCTTATACTGCCAATGGCGAACCAACGACAAGCACCAAGCTCGCATTTTACCATGGAGCTATGCGCAAGCGACAATGCCCACATCAAACCACACAGAAAGAGACCTAAAATCATTACCCATTTTGATACTTTCTTTAGTTTTTCATATGGGATTTTGAATGCCGCAAAAAACGCAGCTAGAGCAATCCCGACACTTATCAACTGGTGAATAAAGAAGTAATTCGGGTCATAATCCGCCCCATAAGCCGAATTCAAAACGTTTGCACGCATCGGACCGATTGCGTAAATTACAATCAAGCCAAGCGCCATTAAGCCAAGTGCCGAGAACAAAATCGCAAGATCGCTTTTGTGCTTTCGCGTTTTTACCACCACTTTTTACTCCTTACAAAACTCCGCTAATCGCGGCCAAAAACACGCCCAGAATTGCGCAGACGCCAGCAATAATCCAAAATCTCATCACAATCTTTGCTTCCCCCCAGCCCTTCGCCTCAAGATGATGGTGCAAAGGCGCTGAAATAAATATTTTTCTTTTCAAAAACTTCTTCGACATGAGTTGAATCAAACTTGAACCAGTTTCCACTACAAACATCAAGCCAATCACAGGTAGAAGCAAGAATGAATTGGTCATCATGGCTACCACGCCAAGCCCAGCGCCAAGCGCAAACGAGCCAACGTCGCCCATCATAAAACGAGCCGGCGGCACGTTAAACCAAATATAGCTAAGCAACCAGCCAACTACGGTCATACAAAAACCAAACAGCATCATCTTACCTTGGAAAAGTGCAATTGCACCAAATGCGCCGTAGGCCAACATAGCAAGGCCACCAGAAAGGCCATCTAGACCATCAGTAATATTCACAGCGTTTGAAGTTGCTACTACCGCAAAGGCAAAAACAATAATCATGCCAACTACGCCGATATTTAAGTCGCCCACAAATGGGATATCGATTGCGGTCCAACCAAGTTTTACGGCAAAGAACCAGCCGAGCACTGCACCCACCATCGTAATCAAGAAGAATTTTACTGGCCCACGCAGCCCCGCTGCTCCCCTACCAGAACCAAACACATTAATCAAATCGTCGATAGCACCAACTACGCTACCACCAAGAAAACCAACAAGCGGTAACCAGGTTTGACCACGATCCAAATTAAAGACCCATGTCACAACCGTGACCGCCACAACGCCAATAATACCCGCCATTGTTGGAAAAGCGCGCTTAAATTTGTGTTCATGTAGCTTCGTCATAATCGGCAAAGCTTCGCCATCTACCGTAGTTTTCTTTTGCTTCTTCCAAAACTTATATTTATAAGCAAAGTGCGTATAAAATGGTGTCATTGCCATAGCCAGCAAAAAGGCTGCTACTGCTAGCAACAATCCGTAAAACATTTCGTCGTTTATTTTCATTATTGTCTCGGTTTTATTTTTAAATAATCAATTACAAAATTTGAAATAGAATCGAAAGCAGCTGAACCGTGCGTACTTCCGTCCATTTGCTGCCCCTCCCCCCACATTTTAACCATAATTACGTATTTTGGCAACTCCCCTTCTGTGCCACCATAGCCAACATAAGAGGCCACCGTTTCAGACATCGTATTGTCATAACCGCCGTCACGCACTACCTGCGCAGTGCCAGACTTACCGCCAATATCATAACCATATCTATCAATACCCTGCCTTCTCTTATGGCTACGGTTATTAAGTAGCAAATCGCGCATCATATTACTCGTATATTCAGACAAGATTTGACGTGTACTACTTTTTTGTTCAGCTGGAACCAATTCCCCATTCTTGAGAGTACCTGCGATAATCGTTGGTGTGTGATAATAACCACCATTCACGATTGCCGAAAAAGCCGACGCCACCTGAATCATCGTCAGATAAACGTTCTGACCAAATGTCATATTGGCGTAAACTGAATCACGACCATAACCTTCGTTTGGATCTGGCACCAGACCTTCAGCTTCGGAAATTTCGATGCCAGTCTTTTGGCCTAAACCAAATTTATTATAGTAGTAATCGTAAAGTCTTTCCCTACCCACCTGTGTAATTTGGTCTGGATTATCGCCAAGAAAGCGCAAGGACTGAATACTACCAGTGTTTAGTGACCAATATAAAGCCGTGCGCATATCAAGCGTACCAATGAGCGAACTTCGCTGCTCTGCGTTCTTGATTGTCCAACCGTCAACCACCGTATAGCCAGCATTATAATACGTGGAGTCTGCCGTCATCTTACCCTCGTTAATCGCTGCCGAAAAAGCAAAAGTTTTGCATGTACTAGCTGGCTCATACGGCACTTCGGTTACATAGTTAACAAACACCGATGCATCCTCAACTTTGTCATATTTTGCCGGATTATAATTCGGATAATTTGCCATTGTGAGAACCTTGCCGTTATTTGGATCAATCACAATCGCCGACATATTAGTAGCTGGCGTGTTTGCCACGGTTTGCGCCATCAATTCTTCTATGCCCTTTTGCATGCCACGATCGACCGTAAGCACTACGGTTTCGCCATCCACAGCCGGGATTTTTACATTGTCATTACCAATCGAAAGCGCCACATTATTAACATCCGAAATCGATTTCAAAAGCCCGTCAGTGCCTTTTAACACATCATTTAACGAACCTTCGACACCATATTGGCCAACGCCCTCAGCATTTACAAAACCAAGCAAAGCCGAAGCCATTTCGCCTTCTGGATACACGCGACGGTTGTTTTCCTGAAACCAGATTCCACCCACACCCTCTTTCGCTATTTGGTCCGCCACTTCGCGCGTGATATTTCTAGCAATCACAAAATAGCGCAAACCTTCAATATCATAAATTTCGTCGATATCCGCTGTAATGTTTTCCTTAGCGTATTTATCAAGTAATTCTTTCAAACGGTCTTTATTTGTCACGGCCGGGTCAATAATAATTGAATATACGGTTTGATTTAGTACCACCGGCACCGGCGTATCACCATCCATCATATATATTTCACCGCGATCCGCCACGATAGTCTCAAGCATCGTATGTTGCACATTGGCCTGCTCCACCCACTTGCCATGTTCAATTATTTGGATAAAAAATAGCCGCACTACGATAACGCCTAATGCAGCCAAAACCAAATATCTTAATGCTTTAATCCGTGACATAACTAAATAAATTATAGCATTTATTCAGTAGCATAACCAGTTACAACGGCATTTTCCATAGATGCCGCTACGGCACTGTTTTTAGCTGTTGCAATCGAGGTAAGACGCGCTTTTTCAACCGCCAAATCTTCTTTTTTCGCTGTCATTTCAGCAATTTCAGTTTCTACTTCTGAAATTTTGTAATCATAACCCGTGGCTTTAGTTCCCTCAGCCACATAAATCAAGCCAAATACTAAAGTAATCATACCAACGATCACGATTTGAGAAATCGAGCCAAGTCCACGTGCGGAATGACGCACGATGTTGCGATTACGCGCAAAGCTGACACTGGATACCGCGCGCCTCGTTGTATAAATTTGACTTCTCATTAATTTTTCCCTCGCTGATAATTTTTATTTTGATGTTTTAGTTCCATAGACCGGAGGCGATATAAAGCAGAGCTATAAGTAACTTTATATCGCGGTTCCGGGAAGGTCATACACTTCACACTCTCTGTGAAACTCTAAATTGGTGAGCCTTATCGGCCCATGTCGATCGCCCGCCCTTAAATCCTGGGAGTGATCGCTCACTCCCAGGAGGTCAAAGGACTTTAGCGGAAATTAACCTTAACGGTTTGAACGCGAGATTTGCTCGCAACAATAATTTGCTTTGGCATATTGCCTCCTTTTTTGTTTTGTTTTTATTTTTATCAATTCCGCTCTGCCACGCGTAATTTTGCGCTGCGGCTGCGCGGGTTGATAACTAACTCCTCACTCTCCGCAACAATTGGTTTTTTAGTTAAGATTTTTAACTCCGACTCTTCACCATAACTACTCGCATCTTTAAAATAATCTTTCACCAATCGATCTTCTAGACTATGGAAAGTAATGATAGCGACGCGTCCACCTGGTTTAAGAATTTTTGGTAGCAGTGGCAAAGTTTTCTCAATTTCCTCGAGCTCTTTGTTCACTACAATTCTAATCGCCTGGAAAATCCGCGTAGCTGGATGTACCCGGCTATGTTTTGACTTACTCGCAATGATTTCAGCAAGTTGTTTAGTTCCCTCAATTGGGCGAGCATGCACAATTTCGCGTGCTAACATTTTCGCGCGCCCTGGTTTTTCTTCGCCATAGCGTTCAAAAATTTCCGCGAGCTCGCGTTCGCTCCACTTGTTGATAATCGTCGCCGCAGTCAACTCCTGCCGTTGATCCATTCTCATATCAAGCGGCCCATCTTTTGCAAAAGAAAAGCCACGTTCAGCAATGTCTAGTTGCGGAGAAGAAACTCCAAAATCCGCAAGTATTAGGTCGAAAGCGTTTCCACACTCGATTAACTGCAGCACCGCATCGTAAAAATCCGTATTCATAATTCTGATCGTATTAAATTGTTCTTTTAATACGTTGACCGCGTTAATATCGCGATCTACCAGAACGGAATCTTTATAATTCTGTGTTGCATCCAAAATCTCCTTAGCGTGCCCACCATAACCCGCGGTTAAATCAAGGTATGATTCCCCAGGCTTTGGATTAAGGTTTGCTAAGACTTCCGACAATAATACAGGAATATGTTGTTTCCCCATATATTGATTATACATCGTTTGAGATCGTTCAACTAGAAACTTCAGCGGTTTTGTTTTTGCTTTAGTTTTTGTTTGATCACAATTTATCCACCACGATTTTACCAGCGCGAAGCTAATCATATATCGCAGCCGTTGAGAGACTTATTGTGTTTTGTTTTATAGAGTTTTTATTGGGAGGTGTGTTTTAGAGAATGTACACACAGTTGCTTTGACGCGTCCTGCTAAAATTTAACGCGCGCCGAAACTCCTAGTTGGTCGATCTCAAACCTTTTTAAGGTGCATTTTTATTTTGTGGTTTTTGTATGTGCTTCCACTACCCTCAGTTTAGACTATTTTTGACAAAAATGCAAGTGCTTTTTTCGGCTTTTTCATAAGCACTTTTCCCCACATTGTGGAAAACTTTCCTCTTAAAAACCGAACAAACGGCTATTTATTTTTTATACGAATTATGTCATAGTAACCGAACACCAATCTGTTGGAAACGTGTTATAATTAACCCATGTTTAAAGAAATATTATCTGAGCTCTGCGCTGAACTAGGCATTAAATGTGTTAACCTTTCCGATAATTGGGTGCATATTTTGACATATAAAGATAAAACCCGCTTTATTATTAGTGCCCGCTTTGACCTCAATAATAGTGCCAGCGCCTCCATCGCAGACGACAAGGTAGCTACTTATTCCGTATTAAACGAAGCCAAAATCCCTGCTATTCCGCATTTTCTAGTTATGAATACTGGTTTTTCGCATGGTCGCCCCTTCACCGACCTTAATCTCCTCAAAAACCCTTATTCATCCTTCCCTGTCGTAGTTAAACCATACCGCGGCAATAGCGGACGTAGTGTTACGCTTTGTAAAAACCAAACCGAAATAAATAATGTGGCTATGAAGCTTATCGAATCTGAAGGTGCCGCCTGTCTTAGCCCATTTGTCGACTCTACCTACGAATACCGTGCTTTCTTTTTGGACGGCGAAATCCTCTATATTTACCGTAAAACCCGCCCAGAAGGCTCTTTTCGCCATAATTTATCAGGAGGTGCCCATCCAGAGCTCATAGATCAAAAATCTAAGCTTTATAATTCCCTTTCTAACCTCGCTAGCGCCGCCGGCAAAGCCCTTGGCCTAAGGTTTGCTACCGTTGATATGCTAGAGACCGCGGATGGACCAAAAGTATTAGAGATCAATCAGGGTGTTTGCGCTGGTATCTTCGCTAAAAAAGTGCCAAACGGCAAAGAAATCGCTAAAGACATCTACCGCCAAGCTCTCCAGAAACTTTTTGATATTTCCTCTTAATATGCTACAATTACTCTATAAATAAGTGAGGAAATATGCAAGAAAAATTCGATGTCTTCCTGTGGGCCAACGAAATTGACGAAATTAAGAACAACGTTAGCGCTGAGCTATTTTTGTTTAACAAAAATTATACACCTTTCAAAATTAAGTACTCAGATCAGTTAACAAGCAGTGTAAAAAGTTTATTCATGCAGAACGCTGCTAAGTTCATTATTGAAGGTGCCGACAAAGGCCTCGAATGTCGCGAATACGAAAAAGCCGATGGTGAAGACAATGTAATCTATCATACTGACCTTGATAAAGTCGGCCGCGCCGAAACCCTCATTCACCTCATTGAGAACGAATACAAAGACATCAATTATTTCTCTGAAAACGAATACGAATTCAAGAAAATCAAAGGTATTATCGCTAAATTCACCTATCCAGGCGGCGAAGACGGCACCAAGACCTTCTATATCGCCAAAGCCATCTCGGCTTCTAGTGCGCTAAAAGGTGCCTCCTCGTGGGAAATTAATGGCGAAAGCTTTGAACCTTTCTCTGCTGAAGTCGCCATCAAGATGCCTGATGACAACCAAGTAGCTATCATTGATAAAACTATCGTAGTATTTAACCAATCTAAGTTCGAAAACCTCTTCCAATACGACTATAAATCTCAAGTTATCGCCGAAGAAAAGGCCAAAGAGCTTAGCGAAAAATATAAGCTCTCCTTTGCCGAAGGTTTGACCCTTAATTCTCTGCTTCAAGATAAGAAACCAGTTCTAAAGAAGCTCCAAGCCATGGATATCGCCGAAGAAATGTCACAAAAAGACCTCATTAATTATGCAGACGAAATGCAACTAGACCTCATGACGGACGACGATGGTTCCATCATCATCATGGACGACAAAGATTTGACCACCTTTGTAAATCTTTTGAACGAAGATTACTACGTATCGCCAGTCAACGGTCGTCGCTACGAAATCAAATCCAAAAAACTGCTCGGCGAACCAGATGGCGAACCACCACGCGGTTAATAACCCAACAAAAAACTGCCCGCTTTGAAACGGGCAGTTTTTTTAATACTCAGAGTAAGCTAGCTCGGTAATATCTTTTTCGCCAAACGAAGCAAACATTCTTCGCAAATCTTCCCTGATATCCTCAGCCGAATCGTTGTCGTTCATAGTGGATTCCATCTTGGCATAGTAACCATCGTGGTTTTCTACAGCGTCAAGATAAATCACGTTTTGGTCGCCGTCCATCAAAATTTCTTGCCTTTGGCGAGAAATCTCAGTTTGTTGTTTAAAGCCAAGCTGCAAGATGATATTAACCATCTCAACATAGTTCGTAACAGGAGTACTTTCAACGAAATCAATACCAGAATCCTCGATATGACGACGCAAAATCAAAGTATATTTGGCCGGCATATCTGTAGCACGCACCTCGGTGCGCATAATCAACCTAGGCAGGTTGGCCCCGTGTTTATACCCACGTGGTACATAAATCCTATCATGCTGCCAATAAATCGGCGAAAATTCCCTGCCGATATCGGCCAACTTATCTTCAAACCTGTCTTTATCAGACAATTTACACTTTACAATAACTTTTTTCATACCATCAGTATATCATGGCGAGCCAGCAAAGGCCAGCACAAGCCTAATGCACCCAGTTTGGCTCAGTCACATCGCGGTAGGTGAAATTCGAGTGCGAATATACGTTAGAAACATCCCAGCCACTAATGTTAACTGAATAATACGTAGCGTAGTAACCGGTATATGTATAAGTACAGTTCGTACCACCGTAGCCCGTATGATAACGTGGGCAGCCACCAGAATAGAACATATCTTGCATATTGTCGACATTAGAAGTATTCCAACCGCTTAAGTTCAGCACAATTCTTTCTGAAAATGCACCCAAACCGCCAAACATATTATACATACTAGTTACGCTTGAAACGTTCCAACCGCTAAGGTCAAGCTCCACAGACCTAGATAAACGACCAAAATCGAAGAACATTCCTTCCATATTGGTCACTTTGCCAACATTCCATCCTTCGATATCGGAAAGGGTTAGGTTTTCATTGAACACGTCAAAGCCAGCAAACATATGATTCATATTGGTCACATTCGAAGTATTAAGATTCGCCAAGCCACTAATAACCACCTCATGTTCTTCATCGGAATCATAGTACCAATCACCAGTAGCACCGTGATTATTGCTCGTATTAACAAGGCCGCATCTATACTCCGAAAAGATTTGGCAATAAGAGTTAAAGTACCAATAGCCATCATCATAGCTGTATCCATAAGCATCAAAAGCACTAATATTGGAAATATCGGCAAACATATGGCTCATAGATGTTACATTGCTAGTGTCCCAGCCATTTATACTTATGTTAGCCCTCTTTCTATAATAACAAGTGCCATCAGCAAACAAGTAATCCATATTCGAAACACCACTTACGTTCCAACCGTCAAGATCTATAGAACAATCCTCAAACATATTGACGCTCCTGAACATACCACTCATGGAGCTTAAGCGAGTTAATTGCCAGTTAGACAAATCTATGCCCGACTTGGTCCAAAAACCATAAAACATATTTGAAGCATTCATAAGTGACCCAACATTAAACCCTCCTACACCGAGCAAATCACCGTATACCACGGCAGAGCCCATATCACCACTAGTAACATTCTCATTCATATCGGAAGCGCCAAACATGTTGTACATACTAACTACATTGCCAGTATTCCAGCCAGTCAAATTCAAGGAGCCATAAATCGCGGCGCCGCTAAATATGTTTTCCATCACAGCAATTCTACTAACATCCCATTGGCCTAAGTTGATTTCGCCACCGTTATTCGGAACTATTATAGCCTTAGAGAATATCCCAACCATATTCAAAAGACTGCCAGTGCGCCAATTCTCCAAATCGCTCACAACATTCGCATTAATAATGGTGCGATAGAACATTTCTTCCATCGTTGCGACATTTCCAACATTCCAGTTATTTAACCTGTATTGATTCCAGTCTGATGCAAGTGCCGCCAGATTATCACGAGAATACAAAGATTTAGCATTTACAGGCAAATCACCAAATTTATAGAAGACCCTATTCATATTCGTTACACTGGAGGTATTCCAGTCACCAAGACCGATTATTTTCACCACAGGTTTGTAACTAACCGCAGTGACGCCGTTGCCTCGTTTTGCACTTTCTCTAAACAGGCCCTCAAGACTCGTAACGTTACTGGTATCCCATCCCGTAACATTCAAATCCCAAGTGTACGTCCCCCTACAAATCGAGTAACTATCGTTACAGACACCACCGCCAGTATAGCTAAACATACCAGCTAAGCTTGTTAAACCGCTAGTATTTTGCCAGCCACTCACATCGAGCCTCCAGTCGTAGGCATATTGCCCAGCACCAGAGAAGAAATCAGTGTAGTTAGTACCCGCATTAGGATTAATCACCCAGCCACTGGCATCCACCTCCCATGTCCAACCATACGAATCACTGTTCCTGCCACTAAATAAATTGCTTCCTACCCTGCCAGATACGCTACTAAGATTCCAATCATGCAAATCGGCATAAAATGACGAATTTATACCATTAAACATATAATTTAAGCCATTACCCTGCAGGCTATTAAATGACCAGCTATCAGCCATGATTCTACTGAGAGAAGCAACATAGAACATGTATTGCATGTTTTTAACTTTTCTTACGTCCCAACCACTCAAATCCAAGGATGATATATGGCTATCGCTAAACATGTATTGCATATATTCAACATTGCCGACATTCCATCCAGACAAGTCCAGGGCATCTACATAATCAAATGCGCCATTAAACATGTAAGACATGTTAGTCACATTCGATACATTAAAGTTTTCAAGACCGACTATCTTATTATATGCATCAGAACGGTACCGATCTACAGAATTACCGTTGTCATCATAACGGAAAAGCCCCATATGGAATTCATAAAACATATGCTGCATTTCCCTAGCGTTTCTAGTGTCCCAATTACTTAAATCGAGTACCGTTCTACGCTGTGAATAAGCATCCCCATCGTCATAAGTCCACTCTTTACCAGCGTTGTAGAACATCTCACGTAAACTTACAGCACTACTGACGTCTAGCTTGCTAATCTCACCAATACAACCATTACCGCCATACTTAAATGAACCAGCAAACATTGCGGACATATCAGTTGACGCGCTAGTGTCAAAGTTTTCAATACCGTTAATAGTTTTCACGTGCGCCAAGTAGCTAAACCACTCGTTGGTTCTGGTTGGACGATAGGTTTTAAAGCTCGATTCAAAATCAATTGCTTCAACATAATCACGAACACCCCAGTCATTCAACCACCCTAGTTGCGCAGATGGATAATCACTAATAACCGCCGGAATAGAATAAACGTGCTCCAGCAGAGCAGTGCCATAGCCACCAGTATAGGTATCACCAACCTGATAGTCTTTATCGTCATTTACAAAAATCAAGTGCTTGTTATCACCAACCAAAGCCTTAGGCGTAACACTCTTTGGCTCAGGCAAATCGTCGACTTTTGCAACTGCGGTAATCAGCAACGTATTGCTGTAGACACCCGAAATTTGGTTGCGATCAATCTTCACGCCAAAAGTAAACTCGGTAGTATCGCTAGCGCCTGGCTGGCTGGATTGAAGAGTCAAACGATCTTGCTCGTTGTAAGCCTTGATACCAGCGTAATTCTCGCCACCATCAAGAGAATAACCCCAATAACCAGTTGGGAAGTTTAGCTTAGTGTAAGAATTAGTAAGCGTTGGAATATAGGCACCCTTAGACATGTTTCTGAGACTCGTAGTGATTGTATCTTCGGCACCACTCCTGCTTCCATCAACAGAAAACACCGCAACATAACCCTCGGCGTTGTTAGTGCTAATCCTAAGCTTTGCTTTAGCCGTTTGGATGCCAGCGTAATCAGGCGAAGCATCAATCACAATCAAAGACGGGAAATCGATAATCAATTGCGATGAAATAAACATATCAAAATCCGTGGCGCTAGCACCACGGTTAAAAATGGCCGTCATCAAAATAGCAACAAACGTTCCGCCTAACAGAAACTTATGCGTACGACCTTTTACCATAAGCTAATTATAACACAGAAAAATTTTTATGTATATTTTTATATATAATTTAAGCCAACAATTTTGCCCTCAACCGACTCGATCCCATTCCACTCGTTCTTGGCCAATTTCACCCATACATTTAACCTTGCTCCAACCGAAACTTTACACCATTCTTCTGGCGCAAAAAACGACAAAAGCTTGATTCTCTGCCCTTTGCCATCCTCCACGATTAAAGACAAGTGTTGTTTTTCTGCACCCATCAACCTGGCCTCCGCAACACTAAAAGCGTGCAGCTGAAAAACCGGTTCTTCATTGTCACCGCCAAACGGTTCAAGCAACGCCAAATCATCAACTAATTCCAGATTAATATCATCGAGCGCATCAATCGATAAATCTTCCCGCAAAGTTAAAAAACGCTCCTGGTCTTTTAAACCAAGTGATTCATAATATCCTGCCATTTTCTCCCGAAACTCATAGAGCTTGTCACCCGCAACTTTCACACCGGCCGCCAATGCATGACCACCACCATTAATAATATAGTCACGGCAAGCCGCAAGCGCCAAAGCAAGATTAAACTCACCAAAACTGCGCCCCGAACCTTTATAGATTCCCTCTCCCACCTCGGATAATACGAAACTCGGTTTATGATATTCTTCCGTCAGCTTGCCAGCCACAATCCCTAGAATTCCCTCATTCCATTTGCCTACTTCAATAATAACTGGACCCTCCGACACACCACGTGCACGAATCTCGTCCAAAGCTAACTGCTGCTCGGTCTTACGCTTTTTGTTCAAGGTTTCTAGCTTTTCCGCAATTGCCGCCGCTTCGGATTTTTTCTTCGCCATCAAAAGATTTAAAGACAATTCCGCCGATTCCAAACGCCCAGCCGCATTAAGTCTTGGTCCAATTTGAAAACCAATCGCATCCGAATTCAAAGTCTTCACGCCGGCCTTCAACATCAGTTCTTTGAGCCCGAGTCGCCTCGTTTTCGCTAGTACTTTCATGCCATAAAAGCTTAAAATCCGGTTTTCGTTTAGGAGCGGCATGTTGTCACAAATCGTACCAATTAGAACTAAATCGAGTAACCACTTTTCTTGGCCAGACGGGATCAGGCCCCTAGAAACTAAGCCCTGTGCCACCTTAAATGCCACACCCACACCAGCCAAATCGCGAAAACCCTGATAGTCTTGGCGCTTCGGGTTAACCACTGCAACCGCGTCCGGAAGTTCGTTCGTTATCTCATGGTGATCAGTTACAACCGTATCAACCCCGAACGTCTTTAGTTCATCGATAATCGCCTGGTTTGACGAACCGCAGTCTACCGTTACCACCAACTTCACACCTAAATCCTTGGCGCGTTGGATTATCTTCGGGCTCATACCATAGCCATCAGCAAAACGATCCGGTAACATAATATCGATTTCCTTTGCGCCGGCCAACCGCAAAGCCTCTTCCATCACAGTGCTTGCCGTCACACCGTCCACGTCATAATCACCATATATTAATATATGGTCGCCATTTTCAATGGCCTGCACAATACGATCGATAGCCTTTTCCATGTCGGGCAGCAAAAATGGGTCAGCCAAATTCTCATACACAGGATGCAAAAAATCATCTGTAATTCCCCGCTGTTTCATTAACTGTATAAAAATTTTATTCATCAAAAGCCGAAATTAGCCGATAGTTTTGTTTGGTTTGCTTCCCTTTTGGGTTTTAATCACGATGCTCTGGAGCTCTTTCAAAATCGGAAATTGTTTGTTAGTTTGATAGATCCTGGTATTACCCTTCTTGGTCATAATCAAAAAGTTGCCTTCGGTCATACGCGTGAGCTCACGCTGGATATTACCTGGGTCTTCTTTTATGAGTTTCGCTAGACCTCTTACGTGAGTCTTAAAATCAGGGTATTTAGCAAATACCACAATGATTTTACGGCGCACCCTTGAAGTCACGAATATATCTAACATATTTCCTCGCTTTTCATCGATTATATCATAAACTTCAGGCTAGCTGTAAAAAATACAACGTTTTTTGCTACCCCAGTCGTGTATAATATAAATATGTTTTACGAGGTGATTCCAGGCAAGCTTTTCTCTAAGCACGCTGGTTTTTTGACTTACGCCTCTGATACCGAACTTACTCCTGGGCAAATTGTTTCAATTCCCCTCGGAAAAACCGCTGCTGTGGGCATTATTTATAAAAAAGTTACTCAACCGGATTTTCCTACCAAAAAAATTTTGAAAATTTTGTATTCAAAACCACTGCCAAACCACATTGTCAAAACTATCGTTTGGCTAAACCAATATTATTTAATTCCGCTGCCGCAGGCGCTCAATTTATTCCTGCCAATCGGCATCACCAAAAACCGTCGTAAAAATATCGCAAAAACCGAACAAACCCCTAAACTGCCATTAATTGAGCTTAATACTGCCCAAAAAAATGCCCTTCTAGGCCTTCAGAAGGCCCCAGGATACACGAAACTGCTTCATGGTGTGACCGGTAGCGGAAAAACTAATATCTACCTAGAATTGGCTAGAAACGCCTTTAAACAACAAAAATCTACTGTACTTTTAGTGCCAGAAATCGCCCTAACCAGCCAACTTGTTCGGGTTTTTGAGGAAGCTTTTGGCCAAAATATCGTACTAATCCACTCACAAAAGACCGAGTCCGAACGTCACCAAATCTGGGAAAGCATTTTGATGAGCGACGCGCCAAAAGTTATCATTGGACCACGTTCTGCCCTGTTCGTACCAGTTAATAACCTTGGGCTCATCATTATCGACGAGTGCCACGAATCGAGTTATTTCCAAGAAAACGCACCAAAATATTCTGCTCTTAGGGTAGCTAGTTTCATCGCTAACACTCTAGAGATTGACTGCATTGAAGGTTCCGCCACGCCGTCTATTAATGATTATTATCTGGCTAAAAAGCATCAGTCCCTAGTTAGCCTGAGTGAGAAGGCCAAAAAAGAGGCCATCGCCCCAAACGTCCACATCGTAGATTTTAAAGATCGCGCCAATTTTGACAGAAACCGCTACTTCAGTTCTGCCCTACTCGATTCAATCGAAGATAATCTTAAAAATCACCGTCAAACTCTAATCTTTCATAATCGCCGCGGCTCAGCGCCACTGTCAATCTGTGAAGATTGCGGTGCCGAACTCGTCTGCCCAAACTGTTTTTTGCCTCTAACTTTGCACTCTGATTCCTACGAATTAATCTGCCACACCTGTGGTTTTAAAGAAAAAGTTCCAAAAAGCTGCCCAGAATGCGGCTCTCCAAATATCTTGCACAAAGGCTTTGGTACCAAATTACTTGAATCAGAGCTAAAGCGTCTCTTTAAAGCCGCCCACATTGCTCGTTTTGACGCCGATAATACCAAAGCCGAGACCTTAAATGCCATGTATGACGAAGTTAAGGCTGGCAAAATCGATATCATTATCGGCACCCAAACTGTGGCCAAAGGCCTAGATCTCCCGAAGCTTGCCACCGTTGGTATCGTGCAAGCGGACGCTGGTCTTTCCCTGCCAGACTACTCTAGCAAGGAGCGTGTTTTTGAACTCATCACCCAGGTAATGGGGCGCGTCGGTCGCGGCCATATTGATAAAGCCGAAGTCTTTATCCAAACCTTCCGCCCAGACTCCAAAGTCTTAAGCTACGCTATCAATAATGATTACCTTGAGTTCGCCGACTGGTCACTTAAAGAACGCCGCGAATCCGGCCTGCCGCCTTATTATTATCTAGCTAAAATCGAGGTCGCATACAAGACTGAGTCTCTCGCCATCCAAAAGATCCGTGACATTAAAAAGATACTCGGAAACGTGCCAGACCTCTTAGTTTCGGCCCCAACTCCGGCCTTTCATGAACGACAAAATCGCGGCTTCACTTGGCAGCTCATCGTGCGCGCTAAGTCACGAAAAACTTTGCTAAAGGCCATAGAAAACCTAGACGATAGTGCGCGCTTCTACCTGGACCCACCTTCGATTTTATGATATAATATTCTTATGAAAATCATCACTACACCAGATCCAAGACTCCGCGAAAAATCGACCAAAGTCGGTGTTATTGATGATGAAATCAAAGAAGTCATTGAAAACATGCGTAAGCTCTCCCTGGATTGGGAAGCCGAGCATCCATACGAACTTTCTGCCGCCATGGCCGCCCCACAAATGGGCGTTAACAAACGTATTATTATCGTACGCGACGACATGGAAGACAAAAGCAACGCCACCTTTACTGCTTTGATTAACCCAGAAGTTATTAAAACCGAAGGTAAAATCAAAACCGATTACGAAGGTTGCCTTTCGGTGCCAAAAATCTATGGTTTAGTTCCCCGCCCTACCAAAGCTAAAATCAAAGCTATGCTCGAAGACGGCAACGAGGTTCGCATTAAAGCTGAAGACGATTTGGCCCGCGTTTTGCTACATGAAATCGATCATTTAAACGGTATTCTTTTTATCGACCACATCAAAGACGAGAAAAAAGCCTTCTATGAAATGAACGACAAAGGCGATCTCGTCCCACTAGATTACGACAAAGACATCAAAGATAACAAAGAACTCTTTCCGGACGATTAAAATGGAAAAAATCATCTTTTTTGGTAATGGACCACTCGCTGAACACGCCCTCAAAGTACTCGAAAAACATTTCGAGATTATTTTTCACGCCAAAACCAAAGAAGATTTAGAGTTCGTTAAAAAGATGAAAGCCACTCACCCATCCGCTCACGGCGTGCTGGCATCCTTTGGCGTCATCGTAAAATCCGATATTTTGGAACTCTTCGAGCCAGAAGGCATTTTAAATATTCACCCTTCCCTCTTGCCAGAGTACCGCGGCGCTTCGCCAATTGAAACCGCTATTCTGAATGGCGACACTAGTTTTTCGGTCTCTATTATGAAGCTCGTCAAAGCCATGGATGCCGGCCCGCTTTATCACCAAGAAACTTTCGACAATCTACCACTCAATAAGGATAGTATTTACGAGACATTAGCTACCGCCGGCGCTGAATGGATCGTAAAAAACCTCAGCAACCTACCAGAACCAAAGTCGCAAGATGATTCCAAAGCCACCTTTACGACCAAATTCGATAAGTCACTTTCCCTGTTAAAACCAGAAGAATATACTGCCGAAGAATTATTCCGCCAAGTCGTAGCCTACGCTGGCTACCCAAAAAGCAAATACGAATTCTACGGCAAAGAATGCATTATTTTAGAAGCCGAAGCAGCAAGCGAAGCTTCCCCGCTCTCCATCAAATGTAAAGACGGCAAATTCTTGCAAATAAAAAGCATCCAACCGGCAGGCAAAAAACCGATGGATGCCAAATCATTCTTAAACGGCTACGCCAAATAACTATCTAATCAAACGATTACGATTTTCGCGAATCTCTTCTTTCATCTCGGCAATAGTGCGGGAGACGATTTCGCGATAGTCTGGACGATTCGCCTCGAGCCACTGAGCGGCTTCGGCTGGATCGGTGATGGCGTCAAACTCGGCGAGTTGGGCTGGCGAAAGCCCGCGCGAGATGCGCTCACCAATTCTGATTTCTAGTTCTTCCTGAACATATGCCAAAAAGTCACGTTTTTGATCCTCTGGCATCGCCGACAAACCCATGTCAGCTAAAAATTTCTCATCGAATTCCATAATTCGATTTTAACACAAGCATAAATGTTTTGTAAACTTTATAAAGTTTTGCGGCGTTTTTCGCGGGTAAAGAATTTGAGACGGTCGTTTAATTCTACAGTAATTTTGTGCTCAGTCTTAAGTGCCAAGCCACCAGTTTCACCAGCAGCGAGCTCTTTGACGTCCATTTTTTCCTTCTGGACGGATGACACTTCAACTTCACCGATATAAGTTTTATCGCGAATCACACGAGCAAGCATACCTGGGCGCACCACGCCGGTTAGCATTTCACCACCAGCGATAATTGAGGTTTTTTCGGTTCTAAACACGCCCTTAATCTTCATTTCGCCTTGGTCTTCCTCAACGATTTCGGCATCAAGCAAGTTTTCCATCTCGTGTTTAGCATCATTCAAGAGCTCGTAAATCACCTTGTAAGTCTTAATCGGTACGCCATCACGTGCAGCCATCTTGGAAATATTGATAGGAACAGAAACGTTGAAGCCATAAACCACGGTGTTGCCACCAGCAGCCATATAGACATCGTTCTCATTGATATCACCAACGCCGGTTGAAACAATGTTAAGTGTGACTTCGCCTTTAGTATCAATCATTTTAAGAGAATCAACCACGGAAGTCACCGAGCCAAGCACGTCGCCTTTGATAATCACATTAAAGACCTTAGAATTGTCGGCCACGTTCATCATGCGAAGAAGGTCAGAAGAGGTCACGTTGGCCGAAGCGGTTTCATCAGCCAAAGCCTGGGCGTTAAGAAGCGCCATTTTGCGAGCAGTTTTCTCGTCGGCTACCTCTACAAAACGATCACCAAAGTTTGGTAAATCCTTAAATCCAGTCACAGTAACCGGGACAGAAGGCGTTGCCTTGCCCTTTGGTTTACCACGGAAATCTAGCATCGTACGAATCTTAGCAAAGGTTGAACCAGCTACGATAAACTCGCCAACTTTGAGTTCGCCACCGGTCACGAGCAAGTTCACCACGGAACCACGACCAGTTTCCATGTGAGATTCAATCACAAGACCTTCAGCTGGGATATCGATATCAGCCTTAAGTTCTTCAATATCAGCAGTAAGCAAAATCATATCAAGCAACTGATCGAGATTGGTACCGAGCTTAGCAGAAATTGGCACCATTGTAATGTCGCCACCCCATTCTTCAGGTTGCAAACCGTGTTGGGAAAGGTCGGCCATGGTGCGTGGCACATCAGCACCTTCGCGATCAATCTTGTTGATTGCTACGATAATCTTAGCGTTGGCGCTCTGAGCGAACTTAATAGCTTCAACGGTCTGTGGTTTCACACCATCATCAGCTGCCACCACAATCACTACGATATCGGTAAGCATGGCACCATGTTGGCGAATAGCAGCAAAGGCCTCGTGGCCAGGAGTATCAAGGAAAGTAATCCAGCGATCTTCATGCTTCAATTGGTAAGCCGAAATGTGCTGAGTAATACCACCAGCCTCACCTTCGGCAGTCTTTTTGCCAAGCAAAGTATCAAGAAGTGTAGTTTTGCCATGGTCGACGTGGCCCATCACAGCCACAACTGGTGGACGGCCCACAGCCTTATCAGAAAGTTCGTGACTGTAGTTGGAAGTCTTGGTTGCAGTATTCTTTTTCTCAAGTTTTACGTTGGTAAGGCCAAGTTCGTCAATAATAATAGAAGCGGTCTCAAAATCAAGGCGTTGGTTAATAGTAGCCACAATACCATTTTTGAAAAGCTCACCAATCAAAGTCGTCACAGAAAGACCAAGGGCTTTCGCAAGCTCATCAACCGTAATTGAACCAGCAATCTGAATTGTCTTCTCTTCCATGGCGCTCCTTCTTTTGGTTTTAACGCGTTCAAAAAACGCAAAAATATCTCTCTTAATTTTACCACAAATACTAAAAATGTGCTATAATAAACCCACAATCCCCTGTAGCTCAATGGTGGAGCAAGAAGCTGTTAACTTCGAGGTTGCCAGTTCGAGTCTGGCCGGGGGAGCCAAGAATAAAAAAAGAATGCCTGAAAGGCATTATTTTTTTATTCTTCCCTTCCTCGAGGCCAAGTCGCGAACTGGCTTTAGCCAGTTCGTCTCGCTTGCGAGAGAGGGCGCCCCGCGCCCGACGACTGGCCGGGGATTAACACAATCACCCCTTATCCACCAATTGCCTTTCTCTGTAATTATGCTATAATATTATAAATTTGGTGGGGATTCGCAAATTACAAAGGAGGTGATCTCATGACAGATCCCATGAAGTACGGAAAAGCCCGCGGCATTATGCTGTTAAATAAG
>CAMZAW010000002.1 GCA_947304335.1 uncultured Candidatus Saccharibacteria bacterium
TCGTCCAATAATAAATCGTCACTGTTTGTACTAGCCATATTTCCTCCACTTATATTGTTATGCTTTATTATAAAGTACTCCTGCGCTAAAATCAAGAGGATAATGGGTTTTATTGTAAAAAATACAACAATTTGCGGACCGTTTGATTTGATTTGCCCACACTCTTGTCGAGGTTGCGGGGCCATCGGTAATGCGTTCTGTGAGTGTTGTAAAAATTACATAATTTCAAAACATTTGGATTTTTGTCCAAATTGTCATAAGCCCACAAATGGATTTTGCAATGACTGCCATCTGCCGCCACTTTTTGCAGTGGGTGCCCGCGAAGGGTTACTTGAACGACTGATTTATGACTACAAATACCACCAAGTGCGAGCGCTGGCCCGAAGCCTAGCGGAGATTTTAGACCAGACTTTGCCAGTTTTTGCTGGCAAAGTAGCTATCGTTCCCTTGCCCACCATCCGCCGACACATTCGCGAACGCGGGTTTGACCATATTCTTTTACTTTGTAAAAAATTGGCGCGTTTGCGTGGTTACAGCGTTTCGAGAATTTTAGTTCGCAACAAAAACTATGTGCAGGTGGGTGCCGACAAAACCGCCCGTGAGTTGCAAGCGAGCGAGGCCTATGCAGTAGCTTGCACGATCGAAAAAGATACCACTTATCTTTTGGTTGACGATGTTTGGACTACGGGCTCTAGTATGAAGGCTGCCACCAAAAAGCTCCAGCAAGCTGGAGCTTTGAAAATCGTGGGAGCTGTGTTAGCAGTGAGTAGACTCAACCACTAAGCTTGAAGACTCAGCTTCTTTTTCGTCGGTTTCGGAAGGAAGAGCACTAACTACGAAGCGAACGATTGCGTAAGCGAGGAATGAAATGATGAGACCGATGATTGCGTAAAGAATGGTGTTTTTTGCATCGGTAACTTTTTTAGCGTCACCACCAGAAACGACATAGCGAATACCGCCCCAGATAAGCATAATGACGGCGATAATACCAACGATGTAAAGGATGGTGTCGGTGATTTGGCGGAACACACCAGTGTCACCAAAAAGATTGCGTGGGCACTCTTCGCATCTAGCGGCTTCGGCACCCTCTTTAAGGCTTACTGCATTAACATTTGAAAAACCAACTAAACCGCAGCAAAAGGCGATTACGATTGGGATTAATAATTTCATTGCTCTTTTCATACCTTTATTATATCACATTCCTAAAATTTTGAAAAGAGGGTGTAAAGTGTGATAAAATAGAGTGTATTGGAGGGTTACCCAAGTGGCTGAAGGGGACGGTTTGCTAAATCGTTAGTCTGGAGTGATCTGGAGCGGGAGTTCGAATCTCCCACCCTCCGCCAAAACAAAAGTGCAAGAAAAGCGTAGCTTTTCGAGCAGACTGAAGACAACAAAAATAGAGAGCTCGCTCTCATATTTTTGTTGGATGAAGGATGCGTGGAAACGATGTTTCTTACACTTTTGTTTTGCGCGCTCTGATGGTGGCGAGATTATCCATCTCTCCCACCCGTGCTATAATTGGCTTATGGCAATCATCGTATCACACAATCAAAAAGACGCTGAAAAATTAGAACCGATTGACTTCGCGCTCGAAAGCGACGTGCAGTCTTATATTTATGACAATCCGAATGTAATTCCCTTATACGAAATCGACGAAGACATTCGGCTTTTTGTGGCTTGCCGCGAATTCCAAACTAGAAGCGGCAGGATTGACGGTCTCGGTTTTGATGGCCGCGGTAATATTTACGTAATTGAAACGAAACTTTACCGCAACCCAGACAAGCGCACCGTAGTGGCGCAGGCACTAGATTATGGTGCTTCCCTCTGGAGGTATGCTACTAATTTCGACGATTTTATCGCGCAACTTTCTCACCATACACAAAAGCAGTTCGGCATGAGTTTTGAAGAAAAATATGCTGATTTCTTCGGACTTGAAGACGTTTCTGAAAGCTTGGCTTCGATTCGCGACAACCTTAATACTGGCAACATCAAGTTTGTAGTCTTGATGGATAAGCTTTATTCTTCCCTTAAGGATCTTATTATTTACATCAATCAAAACTCTCAATTCGATATTTATGCTTCTACGCTCGAGTATTACAAATACAATGATTACGAAATTGTGATTCCTAAATTATTTGGCGCCGAGGTCAAAAAGGATGTAGTATCCAAAAAAGCTGCTAGCAATGATTACCAAGACATCACGATTGATGAATTTGATAACTATACGTCAACTAACGATAAGTTGCCAGAAAGTAGCAAACAAATAATTCTTAAACTCCGAAAACTGTACAGCGATTTATCCGACCGCTACAATGGTTCGACTTTTTGCTATCATTCCGTAAGCTCCGGGAGTTCTGGTTTTGGCGTGAATGATAAAGACCATAAACAGGCGTCGTTGATCAGCCTCAACCAAGGCATTCGCTTTTTCCAGAGTGAAAGAAGTGGCAGAATCGCTTCGTTTAATAAGCGTGTTTTGAATCGCCTGATTAATGAAGGCTTGCTTGAAAAAACTGAGCAAAACCTCTCCGCGTCGCAATGGACAATCAAGCCGTCAACACTAATGAGCGATGACGAGACAACCAAATCCGAACTCCAAAGGTTTCTACAGATTAGCGAAGAAGAAGCCGCCCCAGTTCCTAGTGATACATCGTTCCCAATGAACGATGAGGCTGCACGGGCTTTGATTGCAAAGCTAAAGTGGACTTTTGCAAAAACCTATGCCGATAAATCTCCGCACGAATATGCCGTCGTTAGGGTCGACGATCCATACAGAGATGAGATGGTCGCCTTTATGCGCTACATTTTTGAAAATGGCTACGTCGAATACTATTACAAAAAGCCGTTTACTTTCTACAAAATTGATGGACGCAAGTATTGGTGCATGGCCCCAGATAAAGACCATATTACTGACGATACCTATTTGCTCAATCGTTCTATGGAATACAATGTTGATACGACGTATGGCAATTAATCTTGCATGTATATGTTATAATTAGCTTATGGCAAAAGTATCATCTCCAATTAAGTGGACTGGCGAAGAATACATTGCAATCAAACGCAATGCTTGGTGGTATGTGGGGCTAGCCCTGGTATCAATCGCGCTTATTGCGCTCGGCGTTTGGCTTAGGATGTGGACTTTTATCATCGTAGTATGTCTCGCAGCAGTTGCGATTTTGGTGCGCGCTTTGATGCCGCCACGCAAAATCAAATACACTTTGGACAATAAAGGTTTAACTGAGGGCGGGCAGTTCCATCCATTTAGCGAGTTCCGGGCTTTTGGTATTCTTAAAGAAGGTGATCATTATTCTGCCGTTTTGATTCCGCGCAAAAAGGTCAGCGTACAAGTGAAGGTTTACTTCCCTGAGTCCAATGGTGAAGAAATCGTGGACATGCTCGGCATGCGATTGCCGATGGAAGAAATCCGTTTGGATTTTATCGACAAGCTGATAAAATTCTTGCGAATCTCGTAAGATATGATATTATAAACATAAGTAAAAAAGGTGGGCAAAATGAACCAAGACCAAGACATTGATAACGATTTGCAAAAAGCAATCGACGACATCACAAATACTGAAAAAGACGAAGAGCCAGTTTTTGCTGACCCAGTGGCAGCTCCTTCTACGGTGCCTGATGGCGCAGCAGATGAGATGAGCGATCCAATCGGACCATTCGAAGAAACTCCAATTGCACCTATCCCAGACCTCGGCGTACCACCAATGCCAGCTGAGAACGATGCGATGACTGCTTTACCAACTGTTGATGCCCCAGTTGAAACAGCTCCAGTTGCAGCTCCAGCCGCTGCTGGTGGTGTAAAGGGTGACGCACTCAAGGCTTTGGTACCTTTGCTCGACAAAATGAGTCTCGACCCAAGCAAAAAATTTGGACTTATCAAGCTTGCTTATGAAGAATTCCATGAAGAGGCCATGCTTGAACAGGCTTTGAAAGCCGCCCAAGCAATCACCGATGATGTAGCTCGTGGCGAAGCGTTGCTATATATTGTGGAAGCAAAATAACCTTATCGTTAACCTCCCAACAAAAAGCCCGCTTATAAAAGCGGGTTTTTTGTTTTAGTAGATACCTTCAGCTTGATTATCCGGTTTTTCTTCTGGGATGTTGACTACCAGAGCACCCATCGTGATGGCTGTTGCGGCGATTGAAATAGCGTTTTTAACAGCTTCTTTGGTGACTTTAGCTGGGTCGATAATACCAGATTTCTTGAGATCGATTAAACCTTGTTCTGGTACCATGACATTAATACCAAAGCCCTTGTCGGCTTTTTCAACTTGGGCAAGAAGTGCTGGAGCGTTAAGGCCAGCATTCTCGACAATGTGAGTAAATGGAGCTTTGAGAGCGTTTCTTACGATGCGGGTGCCGTCATCATTCCCTTTTAAGGTGTTTGCGAGGTTCACGAGCGTGACACCACCGCCGGCCACGATGCCTTCGGCAAGCGCAGCTTTGGTAGCAGCTACAGCGTCATCTACACGATATTTCTTTTCGTCGATTTCGGTTTCGGTAGCACCACCAACTTTAATCACGGCTACTTTACCAGAGAGAGCAGCAGCACGTTTTTCAAATTCACCACGTTCGTAATCGGTCTTGGCGAGCTCAGCTTGCGAGTGGATGAGCTCAATACGAGCAGCCACGGCCTTGCTGTTGCCGGCACCTTTGATAATGGTGCTTTCGTCTTTCGTGGCGATGATTTTAGCGGCAGAGCCAAGCACCTCAAGGCCAACTTCTTCGAGTTTGAGGCCTTTGTCGGCAGTTACTACGGTAGCGCCGGTGAGAATGGCGATATCTTCCATGATTTCCTTGCGGCGATCGCCAAAGGATGGAGCCTTGAGGACGAGTGAATTGAATACGCCTTTGAGTTTGTTAAGAACAAGCAATGACAAGGCTTCGCCTTCGACTTCCTCAGCAATAATAACCAAATCTTTTTGGCCAGCGGCAGCGCATTTTTCGAGAATCGGCAAAATATCATTGCTGCTTGAGAGCTTTTTATCGGTGATTAAAATAGCTGGTTTATTGAATACGGCTTCTTGGCGGTTAACGTCGGTGACGAAGAACGGTGATGAATAGCCTTTGTCGTAGCTAAAGCCTTCTACGATTTCCTGTTCCATTTCGAGGCCTTGGCCGGCTTCTACAGTAACCACGCCATCTTTGCCGATTTTGTTAATAACATCAGCAATCAGCGCGCCAATTTTTTCGTCGCCAGCAGAAATGGTGGCTACATGCGCAACTTTTTCGCTGTCGCCAGCAATTTTTTCGGCAGATTTTTCGATACCCTTGATGATTTCGGCACCGGCTTTTTCGATGCCGCCTCGTAGTTCCATTGGGTTAACGCCAGCAGCGATGAGCTTGTTGGCTTCGTTTAAAATATTGTAGGTGAGCACGGTAACGGTAGTGGTGCCATCGCCTGCGACTTTGTTAAGTTTTTGGGCAGCGGTTTTGATAAGCTTGGCGCCGATTTGCTCGCCGAGCTTATCGCCAGTGTTTTCGAGTTCAACGGCTTCGGCCACGGTTACGCCATCGTGTGTGATCACTGGTGCGCCGTATTCTTTTTCAATAATTACATTCTGCCCTTTTGGCCCGAAAGTTACTTTGACGGCGTCATAAAGTTGTTTGGCACCGGCCAAAACCTTGGCTCTAGCATCTGCTTCGTAATATATCTTTTTTGCCATATATTATAATGTCGCGAGGACATCCTCCTCTTTTAAAATAATATAATCTTCGCCATCGAGCTTGATTTCGGTGGTAGAGAATTCTTTATAAACGATTTTGTCACCCTTTTTGACGGTTTTGACTTCTGGACCAACGGATTCAACTACGGCATAGGCTGGTTTTTCTTTGGCTTCGCCGAGCAAAATACCGGATTTGGTCTTTTCGATTGGTTTTTCTATTTTCGCAACGACGCGATCTTTAAGAGGTTTTAATGCCATATTATCTCCTTTTACTTGATTATAGGTCTTTGGCACTCGCGTGTCAAGAGTGCCAAATAACTCCTTTCAACCGGGCCGGCGCCGACTTCAAAAGATAAATAATATTACTCGAAATGCCGGCGATTTCCTTTTCCTTAAAGGCGCCTTCACTCCAGTCTTCGAGCAAACCATAGAGTTCGTAAAAACAAATGTCAAAAAGTTGGTCCTGATTCTTGGTCCAATGACATGAAGTAATAATCTTAGGTTTTAACACTTCGAATATCCGGCGCAGCAAGTTTTGGTCGCCGCGACGAAAGGCAATACTGAAGAATTTTTTATATTTGATGATAAATACCAGCGTAAACTGCACGGTATTTTTGAGAGTTTTGGCGCGCTTAAAATGCAAAGACGATTCGAAACGCAAGATTAGTTTGCTTTCGTAGGCGATGAGCATTTCTTCGATGGTGCCGTAGTGGCGGTAGAAAGTGGAGAGTGAAATGCGGGCCTGGCGCGCGAGGTCGCTAGGGTTCAGACTAATAAGACGCGGGTTTTCTTCGAGAATTTTTGCGAGGGTGGCGAGGATAGCGGTTTCGGTCTTTTGGTAGCGGCTATCCTTTTTCATTTTAGTTTTTAATGATGGCTAACGTGTCCTTTTGCACGAGCTGGCGACCGCCCAAGGCTTCGTCTACCGCCTTGGTGACGCCGGGGAGTTCGGGATTGTTATAGTCGTGTACGACAATAATCCCCCCTTTCTCCACTTTGCCCTCAATGGCTCTAAACGAATCTTTGATGGACTGGTAAAAATCGCCGTCTAAAAAGGCGAAACTGATTTTTTCGGGTAAATCTTCCGGTTTAAGATCGGCAAACCAGGCTTTTTTGATGATTGGCACTGGCAAATTAGCGCGCAAGAAGCGTAATTTTACTTCGCGCTTAGTGACATTCAGCGCACCGGCTTGAAAATTAATGCCGGCAGCGGATTCATCTTCCTTGGTTTTTGGTGGGAGTCCCTCAAAAGAATCATAGATCCAGAGTTTTTTATCGGAGCCTTTTAAAATTTCGGCTAGAAGTAGGGAGGTGTCGCCTTCGTAGCAGCCGAGCTCTACGAAATCTCCAGGGGTGGAAAGACAAGCTTCTGCAATACGCAAAATTTCACGAGTTTCAGAATCTGCAACTTGTTTCAACACTTCTCCTTGTTGTTTTCATTATTATGGCACAAATTTGCTAAAAAATCAATAGGGATTTTATGATATAATCAGGGAAAGGAGAAATATGAACAATATTACAAAAATTTTTCTAGTGCTAAATTCCGGTTCTTCAAGTGAGAAATTTTCTCTTTATGAAGGCGAAGACGAAGTTTGTTCCCTTTATTTCGAGGGTATCGAAGAGGGTGGCAAAAAACATTTCATCTGCACGGTAAGCCGCGCCGATGGTTCTGAAGAAAAACTCGACAAAACCTGGGATGACCTCAGCACCGCTTTTGTGGATGCTAAAGGTATTTTTGAAAAGGAAGGCTTTATTAATGAAGCTCACCCACTCGATGGTATCTTGGTCCGTACTCCAGCCGCTGGTAAATACTTCAGCAAACACAATATCGTAGATGAACAAACCTTCGTGGAGCTCGAAAAAGTTAAAGTTACCTATCCACTTCACGTGCCTGGTGTACTTCGTGGTATCAAAAATGCCCAAGCTGCCTTCCCTGGTATTCCAGTTCTTACCATGTCTGATTCCGAGGCTTTGACTCGCGACAGCCGCAAAGATGCTAAATATGCTTTGCCAAAAGAAATCGTCGAAAAATATGACCTTGGTCGCTGGGGCGCTCATGGTTCTTCCTATGGTTTCATTCGTGGCCGCGTGAAAGAGCTTGGCCTCGAGGCTCCAAAAATGGTGGTTTGCCATCTTGGTTCTGGCTGTTCTGTTACCGGTTTTGAAAACGGCGAGCCAGCCTACACTTCAATGGGCGAAACTCCACTTGAAGGCTTGATGTCCTCTACCCGCACCGGCTCAATCGATCCTACCGTTGGCGCTTTGCTCGGCAGCGAAATGGGTGCCGCTGATGCTATTAAACTTCTCAACAAAGAGTCTGGCCTTAAAGCTCTTGCTGGTTCTGATGACATGCGCGAGATTATCGCCGGCGCCGAAGAAGGCGTGCCAGAAGCTGTAGAAGCTTACAACATGTTTGTAGATGGCGTAGCTGGCAAAATCGGTGAGTTCGCTGCTAAGATGGGTGGCATTGACGCCATCGTCTTTACTGCAACCATCGGTGAACGCTCAATTCCAATTCGTGGCTCTGTAATTTCTAAACTCGAGTTCATGGGCTTCAAGATTGATAATGATATCAAGGTCGACCGCTCTGCTGGTTACACCAACATCGCTGCTGAAGGCTCTAAGCCAATCTATGTAATCGCCACCAACGAGGCAAATTACATGATCAAAAAGGCTGGCGAATTGCTCGATAGTCTTAAATAATTACAAAATACTTTTTAGGTATTTGCAGGTTGGGGTGTCGCCGCTTTTGGCTAGTTGCTCTGGCGTACCTTCGGCGACCACCTGGCCACCTTTAACTCCGCCCTCTGGACCCATATCGATCACCCAGTCGGCGGATTTTATGATGTGCAAATTATGTTCAATCACAATCATTGAATTGCCGCCATCGACGAGGCGATTTAGAATCGAGAGAAGTCTTTTGACATCGTCAGTATGAAGACCGGTGGTTGGTTCGTCCAAAATATAGAGAGTTTTGCCGGTAGAGCGACGTGAAAGTTCGGTAGCGAGTTTAATACGTTGCGCTTCCCCGCCCGAGAAAGTAGTGGCGGATTGGCCGAGACGGATGTAGCCAAGACCAACTTCCTGAATAGTTTTGAGTTTGCCGACAATGGCTGGGATATTTTTGAAGAATTCGACGGCTTCGTCGATAGTCATATTGAGCACTTCGGAAATATCTTTGTTTTTGTACTTGATTTCGAGGGCTTCGTGATTGTAGCGTTTGCCGTGACAAGCTGGACAAGTAACGTAAACGTCAGGCAAAAAGTGCATTTCAATTTTGTTGACGCCGTCGCCCTGACAGTTTTCGCAGCGACCACCTTTGACGTTGAATGAGAAGCGACCGGCTTTGTAGCCGCGCACTTCGGCCTCTGGTTGCGAGGCAAAGAGTTCGCGAATTTGGTTAAACACGCCAGTATAAGTCGCGACGTTAGAGCGTGGCGTGCGACCGATTGGTGATTGGTCAATCACGATGATTTTGTTGAGATTTTCGATGCCTTCGATTTTATCGTGAGTGCCTGGCACAGTTTGGGCGCGGTGGAGGCGGGCCAATAGTTCGTTAGCTAAAATGTCATTTACAAGAGTGGATTTGCCTGAGCCGGAAACGCCGGAAACTACAGTAAAGACTCCGAGTGGAAAATGCACGTCGATGTTTTTGAGGTTGTTTTCTCGAGCGCCACGCACCACGAGTTCGTAGCCTTGTTTCACTTTGCGACGCTTTTTTGGCACTTCGATTTGTAACTTGCCGCTTAAATATTGGCCGGTCAAGGAGTTTTCGTTTTGCATGATTTCTTCTGGGGTGCCTGCAGCGATTAACTTACCACCTTTGTCACCTGCGCCTGGGCCGATATCGATGATGTAGTCAGCGGAGCGCATGGTATCTTCGTCGTGTTCCACCACGATGACGGTGTTTTTAAGATCGCGAAGATGTTTTAACGTAGCGATGAGTTTGTCGTTATCGCATTGGTGAAGACCAATTGATGGTTCGTCAAGAACATAGAGCACGCCCTGGAGTCCGGAACCGATTTGGGTGGCCAAGCGAATACGCTGAGCTTCACCACCAGAAAGCGTATTTGCGGCGCGGCCAAGTTCGATATAACCGAGGCCAACGTCTTGCATGAATTTAACGCGTTCTTTGATTTCCTTTAAAATTGGTTTTGCGATGATGTTTTCTTCTTCGGTAAAGCCGAGGTCTTGATTTAAGATTTCGATCGTAGAATCAACGTCGAGTTTGCAAACGTCAACAATGTTGAGACCGTGCACAGTAACGGCAAGCACCGATGGTTTGAGCCTGGCGCCGTGACAATCTGGACATTCGCGCACGCGCATAAAGCGTTCGATGTCGTGTTTGGTAAAGTCAGAAACCTTTGGATCGTTGTAGCGGCGCTCCAAAGTTGGAATTACGCCTTCGTAAGTGGTTTCATAAATTGTACCATCGGCAAAACGGCCAGAGCCACTGATTTTCATCTTATATTTTTCGTCGCCGGTGCCATATAAAATGATTTGTTTGGCTTCGTCACTGAGCTCACCAATTGGCACGTGTACTGAAAAATTATGTTTCAGGCCGACGCCCATTAAACGTTTGAGCCACCAAGAATCCTGGTTGATGCGGTTGAACGGGCGAATACCACCTTCGGCGATGGTGAGATTGTTGTTGAACACAAGCGCCGGGTCGATTTCCATGCGGCAGCCAAGACCGGTACAGGTAGGACAGGCACCTTCTGGAGCGTTGAATGAGAAGAGGCGTGGTTCGAGCTCTGGAATTAATTCATCTGGGTGATCTTCACAAGCGTAGCGTTGCGAATAGGTGAGAGTTTCGGTGTTGTCGGCGCTGATGTTTTTCTCGCCAATTGAAGTTGAAGTGTCGTTAATTTTGAGCAGCTTGATAATGCCCTGGCCGAGGTCGAGAGCTTGCTCGATAGAGCCGGAAATGCGGGAGTAGAGGTCTGGACTCAGGATAAAGCGGTCCACTACAAGTTCGATATCGTGACGCTCGTTTTTGTTGAGCTCTGGGAATTCGTCGAGCGCATAAACAATGCCATCCACGCGTACGCGGGAGAAACCTTTAGCGCTGTATTGCTCGGAAATATGGATGAATTCGCCTTTTTTGCCTTGCACAATTGGGGCGAGCAACATTAATTTAGAGCCGAGCGGCAGTTTCATAACTTCATTCACGATGTCTTCAACGGAGCGGCGCGAAACTTCTTTGCCACAAACTGGACAGTGAGGCACGCCAACGCGAGCGAACAAAAGACGAAGATAATCATAGACTTCGGTAACGGTAGCCACGGTAGAGCGTGGGTTACGCGAGGTTGATTTTTGGTCAATCGAAATAGCTGGGCTAAGGCCAGTAATCATATCGACATCTGGCTTATCCATCACGCCGAGGAACATCCTGGCATAAGAGCTTAGCGACTCGACATAGCGGCGCTGGCCTTCGGCGTAAATCGTATCAAAAGCCAGGCTCGATTTGCCCGAGCCAGAGAGACCGGTAATAATTACAAGTTTGTCGCGCGGGATATCAACGTCAATATTTTTGAGATTATTTTGACGTGCACCCCGGATTTTGATGTAGTCGTTAGTGGATTCTTGCTGCATAAACGCGTATATTATACAGGAAAAATCAATATTTGTCCAGGGGTAGAGCGCACTTTAGGCTAAAAAGTCGTCTAATGTTTTGGCGTCTTTAATATCATGCTCACCGATTTTGGTGCGGCGGAGCGCCGTAAGGTAGGCACCGGTGCCGAGCTTCGCGCCAATATCTTCGCCAAGCGTACGAATGTAGGTGCCACTTGAAACGTGGCAGCGGATTTTGAGAGTTGGGAAACTATAATCTAGAATTTCGATAGCATAAATTTCGATTTCACGAGTTGGAGTTTCAAAATCTTGACCTTTTCTGGCTAGTTTGTAAGCGCGCTCACCATTGATTTTAACCGCTGAAAACTGCGGCACTTTTTGAGAGATCTTACCAATAAAACTATTTACGGCGGCTTCTACTGCTTCTCTGGCTGGGGCTTCTACTTCGTTTTTGGTGATTTCGCCCTCTGGGTCGCCCGTAGTTGAGGTGGCGCCAAGATAAATTTCGGCTTCGTAAACTTTATCAAGTTTCAAAAATTCATTAGAGCGCTTGGTGGCTTTGCCAGCCAACAAAATCAGGAGACCCGTTGCAAAGGGGTCCAAAGTGCCGGTATGGCCAACTTTAACTTTGTGGCCAAGCTCGGTTGACAACTTGCGGCGCACTCTAGCCACCACACCAAACGAACTCATCCCGGCTGGCTTATCAATCAGAATAATCTGTTCGCCATTTTCCATGTCCCCTATTATATCATATGGTATAATGAGGTTATGTTAGTACGCGGGTCCAATCTTTCAAATACACCAATTCTTAGCTTGCAGGCCGGTGGCCCAATTGCTTGGGTAGGCGAGCCTGTGGTGGACCCGGACTCTCTTAAAATTATCGCTTTTACGACGAATGGCCCACTTGTGAACAAGGCTCCGGCCAATATTTTGGATGCTAATAGCATTCGCGAATACTCGCAATATGGTTTTGTGATTGATTCGATCGACGAGCTCGTGGAGCGCGATGATGTGGTAAAGATTTCTAAAGTGATGGATCTTAATTTCTTTTTGCCAGGGCTTAAAGTCGAGTCAAGAAAAGGCTCTAAGATGGGCAAAGTCATTGATTTCACCGTTACCGACAACGATTTTATGGTGCAACAACTGATTGTAAAACGCCCAACTTATAAGAGTTTTATTGACCCAGAGCTTACCATACCACGCAAAGAAATCGTGGAAGTCACCGACTACAAAGTGATTGTGAAAGACGAAGAAAAGACAATTATCGAAAAAGCAAAGAATGAAGATTTTGTGCCAAACTTTGTTAATCCGTTTCGGAAGAAGCCTGAACCAGATTACGTGCCAGCTCGAAATCAAAACCCTGACGAACAAGATAACTAATTAATTTTTCATCGTCATAACGTGCGCGTTTTTTCGTGATGATCTTTTTGATTTCCTCTTCGTCGCTACGAATGCCTTCGTTTAAAACCGCATCAACGATGGAGCTATCGACGCCTTTTTTGAAAAGTTCGAGCTTGAGGCGCTTTTTTGAAATACCCTTTTTAGTAAAACGATTTTCGACGTAGTATTTGGCAAATTTTTCGTCGTCTAGATAGCCTTTTGAAATGAGACGCTCCATCACATCAGCTTTTAACTCCTGGCTAGTACGCACATAGTCGGATTTTGAACGCGCGGTGATGATTTTGAGGTGATCGCTGGCCTCGCGCACAGAGCGTGGGCGCACAAAAGTCCACTCCAGCATGCGCTGGTAAAGCTTGCCAAAGTCCGAAGCATGTTTGAATTTTTCGATATCATGTTTTTCGAACTTAGAACCAAGTTTTATTTTGAAGTCGATTAACTGGGATAAATCGAGCGAAAAAGCGAACTTATGATTTAAAAACACGTTAGCACGATTTTGATTCTTGACACCTAGTTTGATGTCGGTGACGACAAGTTTATTGTCCATACTTTTTGAGGATTTTTTCGTTGTATTCTTGAAGTGAGAGTTTAAAAATCATGTCGCTTTGAAGCAGCTCTTTGAAGTTTGGCCAGAAAGCCTCGACGTCGCGGTTTTTTACCCATTTTACGCTGTCGACTTCTTCCTTGTTGAAGTCAAAAGTGTCGCCTCTTCCGGTGTAGTCACAGAAATATAGGTTAATCATGCTGTCATCGCGCATGAAGCGTGCATAAAACTCGAGATCTTCGGGCTTTAGATTAACGCCGATTTCTTCGTGGGCTTCGCGGATGGCGGCTTCGATGGCTTTTTCGCCATAATTAATGTGACCGCCAGTGGAAACGTCCCACTTAAGGCCGTTCCAGATGTTGGCTGAGCGCCTTTGGAAAAGATATTCTACTTCGCCGTCTTTGAAACGATAAAGCATGATGGCGCAACCAGAAAAACAGCGGCCGGCAGGCGCGGTTCTTGCTGGGATAATACCGCCATCAAGAACCCGCTCGCCTTGAAAATCATAGAGTTGCCAAATTTCGCCAGTTTGTTTCATTAGTCTTCGTCTTTAGCCTGTTCGCGAACTTGCTTTTCGATTTCGGCCATTAGTTTTGGATCGTCCTTAAAGGCTTTTTTGGCGGCTTCGCGGCCTTGACCGAGAGTTTCGCCGTTATACTTGAAGAAGGCGCCGGCTTTTTCGACGATACCGTATTGAACGGCGAGGTCGAGCACGTCACCAGTTTTGGAAATACCTTCGTTGTACATGACATCAAATTCAGCAGTGCGGAATGGAGCTGCAATTTTGTTTTTGACGACTTTCACCTTGGTGCGGTTACCAATAATGTTGTCACCCTCTTTAATCTGGCCGATGCGGCGAATATCGATACGAACGGAAGCGTAGAATTTAAGAGCGTTACCACCGGTAGTGGTTTCTGGGTTGCCAAACATGACACCAATCTTCATACGGATTTGGTTAATGAAAATAACGGTAGCTTTGGATTTACTGATGATGCCGGTGAGCTTGCGCATAGCTTGAGACATCAAGCGGGCTTGAAGACCCATTTGGGCGTCGCCCATGTCGCCATCGATTTCGGCCTGTGGCACGAGGGCAGCCACGGAGTCGACCACGACCAAATCTACGGCGTTGGAACGGACCAAGGTTTCGCAGATTTCGAGGGCTTGCTCGCCGTTATCTGGTTGAGAAATCAAAAGATTTGCCGTATCTACGCCGATGCGCTTGGCATAGGCTGGGTCGAGTGCGTGCTCAGCATCGATGAAGGCGGCTTGGCCACCTTGTTTTTGAATTTCGGAAATTGCATGAAGAGCGAGAGTGGTTTTACCAGAGGATTCTGGACCATAGATCTCGATAATACGGCCTTTTGGATAGCCGCCGCCGAGCGCCAAGTCGAGCGACAAGGAGCCGGAAGAAAGAAGTTCAACATCCATTTTTGGCGTTTCGCCAAGTTTCATAATCGAACCATCACCAAATTGTTTGGTAATCTGGGAGATTGCAAGCTTTAATGCTTCGGATTTGCCGTCTGTTTGTTTTGTGTCTACCACCGCATCTGATTTTTTCGTCATAGTATTACCCTGTTTATAGTTAGTATTATTATAGCATACCTCTTCTCTATATATAATGGGCCCGCCGCGCGAATTTTACAACCCCCCCGTCACTCAGATTTGCGGCCATCAAGCCCGCGGAAGCCGAGCGCGTCGCAGAGATTTCTAAAGGTGTCTTTGAAACCGTCTTCAACTATGGTGTGAGCACCAAAAAATCTGATGAGTGGGGCCCGGATATCTTTGAAATTGGTGTGGGTGAGCAAAATCGTGTCGGGGTTAAATTTCTTGAACTTCGCAAGGTCATGCTCAATGCGCTCTTTAGTAAGTTCGGCGTCGTCGACGAGCGGCACCCAATCGTCGCAGTCGATGGTTTGGATTTTAGCGTGCATTTTATGGACTATATTATGATAAGCGAGCGAGCCATGCAAAGCTTTGGTCGCGAGCACCAGTGCTTTTTTGGTGTTGGTTGTGGGAAAAGAAAAGCCCAGGAACTGTTGCCTGGGGTATTTTTGTCTAAAATATTTGAGGTCGAAGGTCGATAATAAGTGGTTCGCAAAGACGATGAGGTTAACGTTCCCAATGTAGGGGGCCAGCGCTTCCTCGGCGATGCGCCGCGCGTCTTTGGGCCTTTTTGTGAGTGGTTCTAGCTCTCGCCAAGCGATTACTCGGATGACGTCGATGACGGCAAGTTCCCTTTCTACGTAATCTGCAAATAATTCTCCACCAAACCCACCATCAAAAACCACCACTTTTTTAAGCATTTCTCTCCTTTCATTTTTATTCAAGAAAAATATAACACGAAACCACGCGATTTCTAGTTTGAATTTCGGACTTATGCAACGTTTGTTGCATAAGTCGCAAAATGGTATAATTTTGATATGGAAAATCCCTTAATTTCTGTGATAATACCGGTTTATAATTCGGAAAAATTATTGGAACGTGCACTGGATTCGGTATTAAATCAAACCTATAAAGACCTTGAAATCATCGTAGTAGATGATGGTTCGACCGATAATTCTAGCAAAATTATTGCAAAATACCAGAAAAAAGATTCACGGATCGTTTCGATTCGCCAAAAAAATGGCGGGCAAGCCAGCGCGCGCAACGCTGGCATCCGGCTCGCCAAGGGCGAATACCTTGCTTTTCTCGACGCGGATGACGAATACGACAAAAACTTCATTTTGAAGATGTTAAATGGCTTCGATGACGACGATATCGACATTGTGGTTTCGGGAATGCTGTATTGCCGCGTTAAGGAAAGGACCAAAAAACCAGTTTACGTTAAGAAACTGCGCGCACGTTTGCCGGGCGAAAGCATCAAAACTTATCTGGTTTATCTTTTAACCGTGGACGGGGTGATGTATGCGGTGCTTAATAAGATGTTCCGTACGGACCTGATCAAAAAGAGCAAATTGCAGTTTTCGGAAGGTCTGTATTTTGGCGAAGACACGCGCTTTGTAATGGATTATCTTGAGACGATGCCGGGGCAAGTCCATTTTGTGCGCGAACCATTATATATATATTATTCTGGCAATACGACGAGCACGATCAAAAAGACTGGCGTCGACAAGAAAAACTGGAACGATTTGTATCACGATGTAAAAGTTTGGGTAGGCAGACCAAGCATTCGCGGTAGATTTTGGCTCAAAATGTTGGCTTTGCGCTGGAAAATTTCTTATCACCGCACTAAAAAGCGCGCTAATTCTTAACTTTGCGGAAAGCTCTATATAGGCCGCCACTCTTAAAGGTGACCATTTTGATGTAGGTTTCGAGTTTATTGTTTAAATATGGGTTGGCAAGCAAATAATCCTTGCGCTCTTTGATAAAATCGAAATATTTTTTAAGTGGAAGATTGAGGCGGCCGGCGCAAATATTATCGATGTAGGCAAAGTAAGCGAGGAGCTCGCAGATTTCGGAGGCTTGCTCGAGCTTGCGGTTGTCTTTGAAAAACTCTTTAGCCTCGGTGGCAGCAAGCAGCTTCATGTCGAGACGCTCTTTGAGCTCGATAGTGCCCATGATACTATCGTCGCGTTGGCTGTAATAATATAGTAGGTCACTAACGTAAACTACTTTTTTGGCACGGCTGAGCAATTTATAAGTGGTTAGACAGTCCTCGTTGCGTTTTCGCACTGGAAATTCGATGCCTTCAAACAGTTCTCTTTTGTAGATCTTGTTCCAGGAAACAATTTGGTAGGTTTCTTGCTCGGTGAGGAGGTCAATAGTGGCTTGTTCACCAGAGAACACACCACTTTTTGGTGGATACAACCGGCGTACCGGAACGGTTTTAAAACCGCAGCCGGCGATTTCGGCTTTGTTTTTGGTGATAGCATCCATGAGTTTTTCGAGAAAATCTACCGAAACGTAATCATCGCCGTCAATTAGGGCGATGTATTCGCCGGTGGAATTGCGGATGCCGCGATTGCGCACCTCGGACAAACCTTGGTTTGGCTGGTGGATTACAGTGATTTTTTTGGATTTCTTGGCGAGGCGGTCGCAGATTTCAGGAGTTTGGTCGGTAGAACCGTCGTCGATCAAGATGATTTCGTAGTCGGTAAAAGTCTGAGCCAGGATTGAATCAACGCACTTGCTGATAAATCTTTCAACATTGTACGCAGCAATAATGACAGAGATTTTAGGCACCATTTTGGCTGAGGAATTTAATGGTATCACGCATTGCGTCAGCAACCGTGAGCTCGGTCTTCCAGTTTAGTTCTCTTTCGGCTTTGCTTGGGTCTGCGATAAGCTCGGCTAGGTCGCCGGCACGACGTGGTGCGATGCAGTGTGGGAGAGGCTTGCCGGCGGCTTCTTCGAAGGCGGCCACCATTTCTTTAACGGAAGTACCTTTGCCGGAGCCAAGGTTGTAAATCAAAACGCCTGGTTTCATGTGGGCGGCAGCAGCCACGTGACCTTTTGCTAGGTCAACTACATGGATGTAGTCGCGAATACAGGTGCCGTCTGGGGTTGGATAATCGTCACCATAAACACCGAGTTCGGCGATTTCGCCGCGAGCAACTTTCATAATAACTGGCATCAGGTTGTTTGGAATGCCATTTGGATCTTCGCCGATGAGGCCAGATTCGTGGTTGCCCACTGGGTTGAAGTAGCGCAAAATCGTAATATTGAAGGTTGGATCGGATTCGGCGAGGTCTTTTAAGATCTCTTCGATAACGTGTTTGGTTTCGCCGTATGGGTTGGTGATGCCAGTGCCGGTAGACATGGTTTCATCGAGGCGAGCCACACCTTGGTCGCCATAAACCGTGGCAGAAGACGAGAAGATGATTTTCTTGACGCCATATTTTTGCATACATTTTAATAGATTAACAGTACCGCCAACGTTGTTTTCGTAGTATTCGAGTGGTTTTTCAACAGATTCGGCTACAGCTTTAAGGCCGGCAAAATGAATCACCATGTCGTAATCGTGTTCTGCAAAAAGTTTGTCCATCGCTTCATAATCGCGAAGATCTACTTGATAAAAATCTGGTTTTTTGCCAGCAATTTTTTCAATTTGATCAAGAACAGTAACCTTCGAGTTATAAAGGTTGTCCATAACGTCAAGCTCGTAACCTTGTTTGTAGAGCTCGATAATTGTGTGGGAACCAATGTAACCCGTTCCACCTGTAACCAATATTCTTTTCATGCTTTTTATTATAGCATAGAATCGCATAAAAGTCTTTTGCGGACACGCAGGCGCTTTGCTACGCCTTCTGCGAGCGGGCTGCTCAGGCCAAGCTTATGGTCCGAAAAAGACATTTGCGCATTTCATGCTATAATTAAAAAGTATGAAAATTCCTAATGTTTTGTGTAAAAAGAATCGGATTCTTTTGAAGGAACTGACTAAAACTGATTTTAAGTTGCGTTACCAGGGTTCGGTGCTGGGCTATTTGTGGGCCCTGCTTCGCCCTTTAATGATGTTTGCGATTCTTTATGTGGTGTTTTCAAAACTCCTCAGATGGGGCAACGACATTGAGCACTACCCGGTTTATCTTTTAATTGGCACTACAATGTGGAGCTTCTTTACTGAATGCACGCAGCAAGGCATCCAAGCGATCGTGCATCGCGGCGATTTGATTCGCAAGATTTCCTTCCCTAAATATATCGTCGTGGTTTCCGCCACTCTTACCGCCGTAATTAACATGTTAATCAACCTCGGTGTGATTTTGATTTTTGCACTCATCAATGGCGTAACACCAAGCTGGACTTGGCTTCTGGTACCGCTTTTCCTTTTGGAGCTATATTTCTTGTCACTTGGCATTGCCTTTTTACTCGGCGCCATCAACGTCAAATATCGCGACGTTACATCGATTTGGGATGTTTTGATTCAGGCGCTCTTTTATGCAATTCCAATTATTTACCCTGTGGCAATGGTAATTGAACACAGCGCGCTGGCTGCTAAAATCTTGCTCCTAAATCCAATTGCCCAGGCCATCCAGGACGTGCGTTATAATTTGATTGCTTCAGATACCGTAATCACTACTTGGAACTTAGTTGAAAATCCGTTCGTAAAAGTGCTTCCTTTCCTTCTCGTGTTTGTGCTACTAGTTCTTGCGGCAATTTATTTCCGTAGAAAATCTAAATTCTTTGCGGAGGAAATCTAAATGGCAAAACGTGAACTTGGCACCAGAACAGAACAATATACCGATGGCGATATCGCTATTAAGATTCGTGGTTTACACAAGAGTTTCCGCCTTCCTACCGAGAAAGCATTTGGTTTGAAGCAGGCCATCTTTAACCGTTTGCGTGGCGTTAAGGGCTATCGCGAGCAAAAAGTATTAAAAGGCATCGATCTCGAAATTAAAAAAGGCGAGTTTGTGGGCATTGTTGGCCGCAACGGTTCGGGTAAATCCACTTTGCTTAAGACTTTGGCTGGTATTTATTACCCTGAAAAGGGTGAAATTATCGTAGATGGTAATTTGGTACCGTTCATCGAACTCGGAGTTGGCTTCAACCCAGAGCTGACTGGTCGCGAAAATGTCTATCTTAATGGTGCTCTACTTGGTTTTTCGAACGAAGAAATGGATAAAATGTATGACGAAATTTGGGATTTTGCCGAACTCCGAGATTTCCAAGATCAAAAACTCAAAAACTATTCCTCTGGTATGCAGGTACGTTTGGCGTTTTCGATTGCAATTCGTGCTAAGGGCGATATTTTGTTACTTGATGAGGTACTCGCCGTGGGCGATGCAGCCTTCCAGCAAAAATGTAACGATTACTTTGAATCCTTGCACGGCAACCAAACCGTAATTCTCGTAACTCACACTATGAGCAACGTGCGCAAATTCTGCGATCGCGCAATTCTAATTGAAGATGGCAAAGTAAAGCTTGATGGCGGTCCTAAAGAAGTGGCCGATGCTTACGAAAACCTCTGGAAAAAATAGTTTATTTCATCAAAGGAATTAGTTTTTCTTTGATAGTTTTTTCAAAGTTAAATTCTTTTTCGTATTTTGTGCGGGCGTTTTTAGCAAGGCGCGCGGCAAGTTTTGGATCTTTTATTACCTTCTCCATGGCGGCAGCTAGAGCTTTAATATCGCGTGGTGGAACTAAAAGTCCGGTTTCACCGTCAACCACAATTTCTGGGTTACCATCAACGTTAGTGGTGATCAGGGTTTTTTGTAGCATGCAGGCATCAAGCAGCGACATGCTGAGACCTTCGTAATAGCTTGGCAAAACAAAGACCATGGCGTCGCTAATTGCGTCGAGTGGTTTTTTGGTGTAACCACAAAAGACAATTCTCTCATCGGTTTTGGCGAGTTCTTGATAATTTTTGAGTTCAGGGCCATCGCCATAAATTTTAAGTGTGGCTTCTTTATCTTTAACGAGCTTGAAGGCCTCGATAAGTTCCTTAATTCCCTTATAATCGACAATTCTGCCAACATAACAAAAAGTTTTTGGCTGAGGTTTTTTATTATATTTTTTGAGTTCGTCTGCGGTGCCGTTTTTGATAGTGATTAGGTTGTCGAACTTACGGGGAGCAATGGTTTTCTCGAATGCCTGTCTCTCATAATCGCTAATCATGATGATTTTTTCTGGTAGGTGGGCAATTTTTAGAATCTTTTTGCCGATGGTATTTTTGTATTTTTGGTTAACGTTTTGTAGCACCCAAGAGCGAAAATCAATGTGATCGGTCCAAAAAATCTTGATGCTTTGTTTTGCGGCGGCTTTGGTGGCAGCGAGCCAATCATCGCGCGACTGAATGTTCACTGCTACGGGCTGATGTTTTTTAAATTGTTTTTTATACCATGCTTTTAACCTAGTTTGCCAAAGAAAATAGAAAGGCAACAAGAAATTTCGCCAACTGCTCCAGTTTTGATTTTTGAGGTATGGGGCCTTAATGGTCTCAAAGCCGTCAGTCTTGGCTTTTTCTAACAACTCTGTTGAAGACGATACGATAACTGGCGTAAAACCGTTTTTCTTAAGCTCTTTTGCAAGCACGAGTTGATAGGATTCTCCCCCGCCATATTCTTTTGGCAAAATATTGCGGATGAGAAAAACTTTATTAGTCATTTTTAATATCTTTTTTAAGATTATTAATGAAGCTTTCCCAAGAGTGTTCTTCTTCTAGAACTTTTTGAGCAGCCTTGGCGTAAGCTGGGAGCTCTTCATAATGCTGTTTGGCATAGGTGATGGCATCGACAAAATCATCGACAGAATCTACCTTTTTAACCAGGAGCCCAGTTTTTTGGTCTTTAATGATTTCGCCCACACCACCGGCGTCGCTAGTAATTACTGGCATGCCGGCCGCGATTGCCTCGAGGACAATATTTGGCAAGCCATCATATTTTGCCGTATATAGCATTGCGTCATATTGATTGAGCGGCAAACTACTGAAGCCAGAGAAGGTGCCACGATAGCGAAGACTTTTACTGCGTTTAATTGGGTTGTCCTTGTAAATTGTTTTATCTACGGTGCCATAGGCGTCGATCATAAATTCGCCTGGGGCTTGTTTCTCGAGGGCTTTGGCAATTTCTACCAACACTTCTGGCTGCTTTTGTGGATTAATGCGGCTAGCCCAAAACAAGCGCATTGGCTTTTTTAATTCTTTTTGCTTTGGCGCTACAATCTCGACACAGGTCGGTTGATAGTGCACTTTGAATTTATCTTTTTCGAGATAACCATTGGTTTCAATAATATAATCGATGACTTTTTGGTTGTCGGTAAAAATCTTATTCACAACTGGGAAGATTTCGAATAATGCAGGGTCGGTATAGCCGCAGATTTCTTCGCCGCCATCTTTGTGAGTAACAATGTCGTTACAAAAGATTGAGACGTTCAAGCAGTAGTTGGCCTTAATTAATTCTTTGTGTTTGGCTACCCACCTATAGGCAAGCGCCGAGTTGGCGATGTGTAGCCTTTTACATTTGAGTTGTGTGATTAACCTGCTAAATAGAATTTCTTTTTCTTCTTCGAGTAATCTTGCGGCGGTGTTGCCAAAATCGATTAAGTAGGCGTTTTTTGGAAGTTTATCCGCCCAAACGTTTTGCTTTTTCTCCGTGGTAACAACGGCGATGTTCCATTTTGGATAGATTTTAGCGAGCGCTTCAATGTAGTTTAAGACTAATCTTTCTGCGCCACCGGCGATTAGCCAAGGTACAAATATAATATAGTCGGGGAGAGTTGGGATTTGCTTTGCAAGGTGCCAAAAAGCTGGGCCCACTCTGCGGTTTGCACCATCATTTTCGTAGTATTCTAGCCTATCGTTCAAGTTATATTCGTTTGGATAAAGTTGGTTTTCGATTTTATTAATGTCGCGCCAGGCAGCTAAGAGGTATTCTGGGATATCAAAACCAAGGAAGGATTCTTTTTTCTTCCCTACGCGTGGGCGGACAACTTTTTTGATGGCTTTGGCCACTGGGATAATCTTGCTATTAATCGAATCGTTGTTGCGTATAGCAAGATATGGTTGCTGGAGTGGTTTTGGTAGTTTTTGGGAAAAATTGGTTGGAACGTATTTGGCCGCTTTCGAATTGCCGTCGCCAAACATCTCGGCGCCAACTGGAGCTGGCATGGATTTAAAATAATCGATACTAAACAAATCACTGTATGGTTGAATCACGTGGTTGGCGTTATTGCGCTCGAGCGCAGAGCCTTCTTTGCGGCGATAAAACTTTACGGTGTTTGGTAAGGCAATATGCTTGCCGCCTTTGGCGATAACCTCGGTGTTGAAGAAATAGTCTTCGTGCCCGTAGCCATCTTTGGTGGCCATGTATGGCGTTTCAACAAACACACTGCGCGGGGCCAAAACTAGTGATGGCCAACGGTTGCTACCAAGCATAATGACTGCGTCACTAGCTTTATTTTCTGAACTGTTGATTGGACAATAAATCGGGTTGATGTTGGTACCATAAACTAGCACAGCAGCTGGGTGGAGCGCGATACTCTGTCCCTTGTGTGCTTCGAGATACTTGATAGATTCTAGGAACCAATTTGACGAGACCATATCATCGCCATCAATCAGACAAAGGTATTTGCCTTTGGCGTGATCGATAATGTTGTTGCGCGATAAACCAGCATCGGCAAACTTAGTGTAAAAAATCGTGAAACGTTTGTCTTTTTCGTATGTCTTAAGATATTTTTTGGTTACAGGATCGCTATTGTCAGCATTAACCAAAATTTCGTAGGTGTAGCCTTTTTCTTCGATAAGGCTTAACCCCTCAAAAAGACAACGAAGGGTTTTGTGAAGTAAATATCCTTCGTCGTGAACGGTAATCCCCACCGACATGTCTACGCTTTTTACCATAGATATATTATAGCATAACGCCGCTACCATTTAACCATAATATATGTTATAATATGTTTATGAAACAGCGTTTTGGGTTATTTTCTTATTCAACAGAAAATATTGGTGATGAAGTTCAATCTATTGCAGCGCGTAGATTTTTGCCGAAAGTTGATTATTATTTTGACCGCGACAACATTGATGCCACCAAAACCAAAAAGGATGAAAAGATCAAGTTAATTATGAACGGCTGGTATACGAAAAAACCAGAAAACTGGCCGCCAAAGAATCCAAATATCAATCCGTTACTTGTTGCAATGCATATTACTCGCAATAATGATGGTGCGAGCGTTAATAGTTTTCTCTCTGAAAAAAGCCGTGCCTTCTTAAAAAAATTTGGCCCAGTTGGTACGCGTGATACCGCTACCGAAAAACTTTTGAATGATGCCGGCATCGAGGCCTACTTTTCTGGTTGTGTAACTTTAACCTTGAATCGCGATAAAAAAGTTAAGAAAAAGGATTTTATTTTAGCTGTTGACGTGAGTGATGCCCTGTTTGAAAAACTCAAACAGCAAACCAAGCGCGAAGTGCTACGTTTTGATACTTATAGGCTTGAGAATGTTACTACGGAAGAAAAATTTGCGATGGCGGAATACTTCCTATATCTATATCAATCCGCCCATTGTGCCGTTACCACAAGGCTTCATGTAATGTTACCGTGCCTAGCTTTGCAAACTCCAGTGCTCGCCATTCACGAACCAGAACGCGATCCTACCCGTTATAGTGGTTTAATTGATTTAACTAACCATCTCACTGAGAAAGAATATCTTAAGAATCCTAAGAAGTATGACATTAATAACCCACCAAAGAATCCTGAGGCTTATCTTGCTTTGCGTACAAAGCTCGAAAAAACCTGCAAAGAGTACACTGGGTTTGATGATGGCAAGTCTTATTTGAATGGTAAAACCATCGACGAGCTGATGAATAGCGCCGCTTTTATGAGTGCCTTTTCTAAACTGGTCGACGCTAGCTATGAGACAGTATTATTTGAAGAAACTAGAAAAGAGATTTACGCGCTTGAATATGAACTTGCAAAAACCAAAGCAGAGCTCGAAGAGTGGAAGACTGCTGGCGTAAAAATGAGCGCAAAAAGCTTGGCTCGCGCCACTAAAAATTACTTCAAAAAACACTTTTAATTAACTTCTGTTACAGCACTGGCTGGGAGCACTGCATCGATGTTGTTTTCGGTGTTGTGCTTAGTACGATAATACCAGCCGTCCTCAAGTTCTACTTTGGTAGTGAACTCTAATACCCTTCCGGCCTTAATGGCGTCATATACTTCGCCGGTTTTTGGATTGATACGCTCTACATCTTCAACGACTTTAAGCTTACGAGGGTTTTCAAAATCTTCATAGCTGAAGTCTGCGAGGGCGCTAGCTGGAATTACGGCATCAATCTTGTTTTTAGTGTTGTGCTCAGTACGATAATAAGTTTTACCACCGATTTTAATCGTGGACGTGAGTTTTAATACTTTGCCTTTTTTAAGCGTATCATAAACTTCTTTAGTGTATGGATTAATGCGTTTTACGTTGGTGGTGAGCTGTTTTTCTAATGGCTCTTTTAGGGTTTCGTATTTTACTTCTTTTACAACGCTAGCTGGGAGCACGGCGTCGATATTGTTCGTGGTGTTGTGCTCAGTGCGATAATAAGTTTCGTCACCAATTTTAATAGTGGAGGCAAATTTAATCACGCGGCCCTTTTTGAGAGAGTCGTAAACGGTTTCGTCGAATGGATTAATTCTGTCTGCATCGGCGGTTAGCTCCATATAAATTGGGGTTTTAAGCTTTTCATATTTTGGCATCTCCATCACATATTCTTCTGGAATGCCAACCGTAGACTCTTTGGAATCTTCTGCGGCGATATAATACTTTTTGCCGTTCAAGGTGGCAACTTTAACCATCTTTGCCACGGAGCGTTTGGCGGAACTTTTTTTAACTTCTTCGCCAGTTATAATATTCTTTTTGACAGCCCCAGCCTTAATTAGCTTTTGTTGTTCTTTGGCCGAAATATTGGTGTAGGTTGGCTTAACTTCTTTAAGATTCTCTTTCATTACACAAAGATCTTTTTTATTTTCGGAATCTTCTTTGGTGCGATAGCACTCACCTTCGGCTAGTTGAATTTTTTCAACGAAAGTAATTTGCTGCCCAGCCTTCAGGGCGTTCGGGTTAGTTTCTTCTTTGGCACCTTTTTTAGTATCTTTTTTGTCCTTGGTGTTTTCGGTTTTTTCAGCAAATGGATCGATTTTTTCGGTGGCCTTGGTGACTTCATAAATGGTTGCCTTGGCTAGCTTTTCATATTTTGGCCGCGAAATAGTTGGGTCGCCAAACCAATCGCTAAAGTAAAGATAGAAGTTGCGGTTACCATAGGCGCCACATTCGGCGGTGCCGTAGCCAGCTGCGATGGTGGCAGCGTTTGGTTGATACGGCGTATAGCGATAAAGGGCCGAGGTAGCGAGGTTTTTGATATTCACCACTCTACCGCCACAGGCTGCGTTTGGATTATATTGAATATAGTTTTCGCCAAGCGGGAAGTTGGTCCAGCCACCAGTGAGCACGGCTGAGAACAGGGCGGCAGCGCTGCGAACTTGGTTTTTGAAACCATAGTATTTTTCACTACAGGCCGCGGTGTCTGGGCAACCATAGCCGGTAGCCTTGCGATAGTCGCGGTTATTTGGATAGGTGTCTGTGATAAGGCTGGTTTCTTTTTGCAACAAAACCAAGATGGCCTGAGGATTAATCTTGTAATCTTGGGCAGCTTGCCAAATGATGTGCGCGGCAGTTTCGCCCTTGCCGATCACTTCGCCGTCGCCAAAAAGTTCTTCTGATAGACAAACGAAGTGGTCGTCTTTCCAGTGCCAAGTATAACCTTTGTCTTTGTAGGCGGCGGTCATTTCATCGTACAGTGCTTTATTCTTGTTGCTGCAACTATTATTCTCGGTGAGGAAGGCTTGGATTTCCTTTTCGGTCATTGAATTATAATTCCCCATCATGTAGTCCGAAATAATGTTGCCCGGGTCAAATTTGTCGAGTTTTGCAGCGGTGGCTTCAGGCTTGATAGTTTGAGCTAAAAAGGCAAAGGAAGCTGAGGCAGCAAAAACACCAGTAAGAACAAGTGCGGTGCGGCGAGTATGGCGGCGCGTCATAGTGAAACCTCACCCGTGATGGAGCCGCTTTTACGGTCTGCCGTTAGGTTAATTTGAATCTGATATTTGCCGGATGGAAGCTCGCTGACTGGCACATTAAAGCCTTCACAGGTAGAAGTGGAGGCGGCATCAATAATGCGGGCAGCAGCACCATATTGTGCGGCGCCATTAAGGTTAAGGATAAGATTACACTCCCCGCTATTTAAATATTGGTCGATATTAACACGAATTATCAACTGGCCGTTACTTACTCCAGCATAGGTAATTACGCCAGTAATTTTTTCTTCGTTGTTTGGGTTGCCACCATCATATTGTGGGGTTTTGTTTTCTGGTTCTGGCTCCAAAGTTGGCTCGGGCTCCGGCTCAGGGGTTGGGGTTGGAGTTGGTTCTGGGGTTGGAGCTGGAGTAACCTGCGCGGAGGTTGGCTCTGGCTCTGGGGTCGGATTAAAAATCTTGTTGAAGTCGACATATTTAACAATCAAAACTGCAGCCACCACAATAATGGCTAGCACAAAGAGGGCTTTAAGAAAAAGATTGCTGCGTTTTTTCCTGTGTTTATGTTTCATAGGGATAGTACTCCTAGTTAAAGCTTAACAGGTTTGACGCATTTTGTAAAGATTAGTTCTCTAGGTCGAGCCCTAAAATTTCGGCGGCTTGAAGAAGCACTGCTCTTTCCTCTTCAGAAGCAGTTTCGATGGTAGATTTAAAGAGGGTGACGGTTTCTTCGTGACGATAATCAATGAGCTCGAGGGAGCGAGCGCTGCCGGCGGTTTTTTTGATGACGCCTTTTTCGACAAGGTTGTTGATGTGCTCAGCAACGGCAGAAACAGATTTGAGACCAACGCCAGCCATAATTTCGCGATATGATGGGGAGTAACTGTGCGTCTCTGTAAACTCTTTAATGAAGTCGAGCAGAAGTAGTTGCTTTTTGGTAAGCTTAATCGTCATTATGATATAATTATAGCAATGGATAAAAATAAATCAATTGACGGCCTCAAGACCGCCAGTAAGAAGTCTGGCGCCAAAAAAGCAGTTTCTACGCAACCTGCTATCAAGCCAGCTGTAAAGACGGCAAAGAAATCGGCACCAAAAGCCGTGGTTAAACCAATCACTAAGAAACCAGCCACTAAAATCGAAGTTAAGCCTGTTGTCGTCGAGACTGTTCCAGATGAAAAATCCGTTGAAAAATCATTTATTAGCACCGATCGCACGGAAGTAACAGAGAATTTCTTAGCTCCAACTACCGCCTTTGAATTTGATCAAGTTAGTAAAGACCTAAAACCAGCAGAAGAGGAACCAAAAGTGACCGTAACCGAAGAAAAACCAAAGAAACACAAGAAAAAACGTATTGTTTTGACTATTATTCTAGCTATTGTTTTTGTTTTGCTTGCTGCAGTTACAGCACTCCTTTTATGGGGTAATGATATTATTATGAAAATTACCGGTGGCCGCGACAATATTTTTGGAGCTTTCGGCACCTTGATGAGTGATACTTACGAGCCTCTGAAAGAAAATGGCCACGGCCGCACTAATATTCTGGCTTTCGGCACAAGCGGTTATGACATGGAAGGCACCGAGGGCGATTATGCTCACGATGGCGCCCAGCTTACCGATTCTATTATGGTAATCAGCCTCGACCAAAAAACTGGCGACATTGCAATGCTTAGCTTGCCGCGCGACCTGAAAGCTTCCCCAACCTGCACAGCCACTGGTAAAATCAACGAGGTTTATTGGTGTAATAATATGAACGGCGACCAAGAAGAAGCCGGTGCACAGGCTTTGATGAACGAAGTTGGCAGTATCCTTGGCGTTGATTTCCAATACTTCGTGCATGTTAACTGGTTGTCTTTAATTCAAATCGTAGACACCCTTGGTGGTATTAAAGTCACACTCGACGAAGACATCCATGATTATAACTGGACGAAAGCCGTTTTTGACGCCGGTGTAGAATATGAAATCAACGGCGAACAAGCCCTTGGCCTAGCTAGAGCACGCCACGGTACAACGCTTGGTGATTTCTCGCGCGGTAATAGCCAGCAAAAGATTTTGATTGGTATTAAGAATAAAATCTATGAAACCAACTTATCGCTTGGTGATTTAATGAGCTTAGCTGGTACGCTCGGTGATAACTTGCGTTCTAATCTTACTACTTCCGAGATTAAAACTGCTGCACATCTTACCTTTGAGTTTGATCTTGAGTCGATGCGCCAGGTTTCCCTGCTCGATTGGACTAAAGATATTACTTATATGACTACGGCGAATATCAACGGTATTTCTTATGTGGTGCCATCGGCTGGTGTTGGCAACTACACTGCAATTAAGAAGTATGTTGAACAACAGTTTAACAGCGACCCAGTAGTGCGCGAAGCAGCCAGTATTATGGTATTAAATGGTACCGAGACCGAAGGTCTTGCAGCGTCTGAAAAAGAAAGCCTTGAAGAGGATGGGTTCACCGTAAAAACCATCGATAATGCACCAGAAGGCGTTTATACCAAGAAATATCTACTCGTGAAGCTTAGCGACGATGTTGAAGGTACTATTAAAGAGCTTGAAAAACGTTATGATGTGACTGCCACCGACACCTTGCCCGAAGGCGTGGACGGTGGAAAACACGATATCGTGATAATCCTGGGCGAAGATAAGCCAGAAGAAGTAGTAGAAAACGAAGAATAAAAAAATAGCTCCCGGATGGGAGCTTATTTTTTTGTTTAGTCTTCTTTTACATCAATTTTGCTGATGATAAGTTTTCTTTCTTTCCCTTCCCCTTCGGAGTGGGTAGTGATATCAGAATAGTCTTCAGCGAGTTTGTGGACTACGCGGCGATCAGCTGGGCTTAAATTGATAGTCATTGGTTCACCAGTTTCGCGGACTTTCTTAATCCAACCTTCAGCTTTGTCAGCGATGCGGTCGGCACGTTGGCGTTTGTAGTCGGCAACGTCGACGTTCACACGCACAACTTCGGCGTTTTTAGCAGCAAGCGCCATTGAAACGACGTGTTGGAGAGCGCGGAGATTATCTGCGTTCTTGCCGATGAGAAGTGAGTTTAACGATGTGGATGGCACCGAGAGTTGAATAACTTCATCATCAATCGTGGAATAAACTGCTACGTTGATACCGAAAAAACTGAGAAGGTCCTCGAGGTATTTGGCTGCGAAGCGGATTGATTCGTCTTTATTCATTTATTATCTCCTTTTCTTTTTAATATCTTTAGCGGAGATACGAGTAATTTTTGTTCCGGTTTTTTTGTTTTCAACAACTTCAGCTTCCTGAATGTTTTTGAGTTCTTTTAAGATTGCCTTGTCGGCGAGATTATCCATTTCCTCCTCGGCTTTTTTGAGTACGAGTTTTTGTTGGAAAACGGTAATTGCGTTGCTTAAGAAGTAATAGAAGGCGAGGGCGCCGTGAAGGTTAAACATGATGAAAAACATCATGATTGGCATCATCTTGCCCATTTGACCAGTTGCGAAGGTGTTAACTTCAGATTGGTTGATATCTTTGCCATCCTTGGCATCTTTTACGAGATCGCGGAACTTCTTACTCTTCTCGGATTTGCCGGAAGACATTTGTTGGCGAGTCATAAAGTATTGGACGAAGGCGGCGGCAATAGCACAAATCAAGATAAAGAAGGAGCTCCAGCTGCGTTTGTCGGTGAGGATATCGCTAGCTTTGGCTTCGAGATTAATCACACCAAAGAGTTGTGGGTGGAAGCCATAAGGAATAATTTCTGGGACATTTTCAGTAGTCTCGGTCTCTTCGGTGGTTTCGACTGGAGCCTCAGTGCTCTCGGTATTTTTCTCAGCTTCTTTTTGAGCTTGGTTGTACTCTTGAACAGCCTTGATGCTTTCAAGATAAGTGGTTTGCTTCGCTTTTAATTCTTTAATACGGGAGCCATCGTAGGCCACAATTTCGTAAGCACGGTTGTTGAGGTTGTCGTTAGGAAGTGGGGTAGCAATTACGCGAATAGCGGAGAAAATGGCGATAAAGATTGGTAGTTGAATAAGGAGCGTGAGAATTGAAGCGAATGGTTTAACATTGTAACGCTTGTAGAGATCCATAGTTTGGAGAGATTCGAGCTGGCGGTTACCATTGCAGTTCTTCTTAATCTGCGCGAGCTCTGGTTGGATTTTGCGCATCAATTTAGTTTGGTGAAGTTGGCGCTTAGTAAGCGGCAACATCGCAAGCTTCACGATGATAGTGAAGATAATGATCGCAAGACCAAAGTCGCCAACGAGGTTGAAGATGATGAATAGGATGTTAACAATTGGGCGAACAACGATAATATCAAGAAGATTAAATAAGCCACCAGCCATAATCATGCCAGCAATGACGGCGACAATAATAAGTAAGGTAATAACTTTTTTCACACTCATATTCTACTTATTGTAGCATATCTTGGCCTCGGCGACTAGGTCTCCGAGGAGTTTTTCTAGTTCAGAAAATGGCATCACGGCAACATCTTTACTAAATATCACAAAAACATAGTCGGTTTTTGGTGGAAGATATTTAAAGTTGGTGCGAAGCGCCTCATAAACGCGGCGGCGCACACGGTTGCGACCCACGGCGGTTTTAATAACCTTTTTCGAGATTACCACCGCTACACGGGTGAAACCACGAGAATTCTCAACAAAAACCAGGGACGCCTTTGGCGAGCGGATGGTTTTCCCTTTTTGGTAGACGTAACGAACACCACCACGGGAATGGAAACGATATTTTTTGTTGAGCATATATATATTATATACCAAACAAGCCCCTCATCGGGGCTTGTAATTAAGCGGTTAAGCGGGCGCGGCCTTTGAGGCGGCGGCGGGCTAAGACTTTGCGACCATTAGCGGTGGCATTGCGTTTCATAAAGCCGTGTTCAACTTTGCGTTGACGCTTGTGTGGCTGATATGTGCGTTTTGGCATATTATTCCTTAAATTTTAATTACTTTCAAAATCTTGTTATAGTATAGCGCATTTATCCACAATTTTCAAGAAGTTTTCCACACTTGTTTTAGAGAGTGTGGGGCGTCTGTGGAAAAATCACCCCTGTAAAACAAAAAACATATTATACAATAAAAAATATAGAGAAAAACCTGTGGAAAAGTCTGGCCGGGGTGTTATAATTATCTGTAAAGAAGGAGGTCAAATCAGATGTACGACGTTTGGAAAAACGTGTTAGCCGAAATCGAACAAAAAGTTTCGCCTGATAATTTTTCGACCTGGATTAAAGATACGTCGCTCATCTCGATTGAAGACGGGGTGGTAAAAATCAGCGTCAGGAACTCCTTTTATGTGAAGCAGCTTCGCTCCCGCTATTTTGATAAATTTAGTTCTGCCCTCAAAAACAACGGTGTGGAGTTTAATGATATTGAGTTTATTGTACAGTCTGATTCTAAGGCTAAGGTGAAGCCCCATGAAGTGATTAATGGTAGTGAAAAAGTACGCGAACGCGTTAAGTCACTTAAGAGTAGTAAACCACTTTCTGGCTACGAGAATGGTTTAAATGAAAAATATACCCTAGATAACTTTATTGTGGGATCCAACAATGATCTTGCTGTGTCGGCGGCTAAGAGTATTATTGATTCCCCGGGTACCAGGTATAATCCATTCTTTCTTTATGGTGGTCCGGGCCTTGGTAAAACTCACCTTGTGCAAGCAATTGGTAATGAGCTTTTGAAGCGTAACCCAAATCTTAAGATTTTATACACACCGATTTCTCACTTTTATTCAGACTTTGTGGATTCTATTCAGAATGGCAAAGGCAAAGAGTTTCATAAGAAATTTCAAAAGCTTGATGTGTTAATTATTGATGATTTTCAATTTATTGTTAATAAGGAAAAAAGCCAGGAAGAATTCTTTAATATTTTTAATGATCTTTACCAACTCAATAAGCAGATTATTGTAACATCTGATCGTTTACCGAGCCAAATTAAAACCGTGGATGAAAGGCTTGCTTCTAGGCTGACTTGGGCTGGCGCATTTGATTTGCAGCTCCCTAAATTTGAGGATAAGTGTGCAATCCTGAAGGCTAAAGCTGAGATGTTGGGTGCCGAGATTGAGCAGGAAGCAATTGAATATTTAGCTGAGAATGTGAATACTAATATTCGTGATCTTGAGGGTGAATTTTCTACACTACTTCTAATGTCTGATGTGCGTGGTATTACCCCGCTCGAACTTATTAGAAATGGTGCCGTAAATGTAAATAAGGGCTCAAAGATGCGCTCAGTGTCTACGAAGCGAGTGCTTGATACGGTTGCTAAGTATTACCAACTCACTATTAAGGATATGTGTGGTAAAAGCCGGGTGAGCAATATTAAAACCGCAAGACAAGTTGCAATGTTCCTTCTTTCAAAGGAACTCTCGATGAGTACACCAAAAATTGCACTAGAGGTAGGTGTTAAAGATCATACCACGGTGATGCATGGTATTAAAAAGATTGAATCCGACCTTAAGTTAAACTTTACCTTAAGAGACCAAATTGAAGAAATTAAGGAAAAAATCTATGGTTAGAATTGTGGAAATCTTGTGCAAAACCCTACGAAAAAATCTGCTAAAAAAATGTGTACAAAAAAGTGGAAAAGAAACCAAGCAGACTTTTAAACAAGACTTTTCAACACGTTTTCACAATGTTTTAAACAGAAAATTCTCCCCTTATAATAAGTTAACTTTCCACAGTTTCCACATAGTCTATAACTACTATTACTTAAATAATTAAAAGAAAGGATAAAAAATGGAAATAAAAGTTGTTCAAGAAAAACTCGCCAAAGCATTAAACACTGTAAGTAGAGTAGCTACCAGTAAAATTACGTTACCTATTTTAAATAATGTATTGATTAGAGTTGATAATAAGAAGGTATCACTCACTACCACTAATCTTGATATGGCAGTAGTTGACTATCTCCCTGTATCGGATTCTAAAGATGGTGTAGTAACGGTCCCTGCTAGGCTTCTCGCCGAGTTTGTTTCCAATCTTCCTAAGGGTGAGAATATTACAATTAGTTCTAAGGATACCAGAGTAACAATTAGTGCTGGTAAATATTCTTCTGTAATCAATGGTGCACTTGCTGATGATTTTCCGGAACTTCCAGAAATTAATGAATCGCAAGCTGTAACCTTTAAGATGAGTGTGGAAGATTTTAAAAATGGCTTAAACCAAGTAATCATTGCGAGTTCTAATGATCTTACCCGCCCAGCCCTTACTGGTGTATATTTTAATACTTACGATGGGGTGCTTGCGGTGGCAGCTACCGATGGTTATCGCTTAGCCGAGAAAAAGATTATTAATAAGGTTGAAAGCGAAGTTGCTGCGATTGTGCCTACTACTTCCCTACAAGAGGTGATGCGCTCAATTAGTGATGATATGGAAGAAATTGAGTTCTCGTTTAATGAGGATTTGGTGAGGTTTAGATTAGGTGAAGTTGAAATTATTTCTAAACTAATTGACGCTAGTTTTCCTGATTATCTTAAATTAATTCCAAAAGAAAACGATATTAAGATAGTGATGAAACGCGATGAATTAATGCGTGTGACCAAGCTCGCTGCTTTATTTGCTAAGGGTGTGGGTGGTTCGATTGTTTGTGAAACTAAAGGTGAGAATGAATTCTTAGTGAAGTCTGTAGCTAATGAGTTTGGTGAGAATGATTCTAAGATTGAAACTCCAGTTAATAAAGAAGGTAAGGTGACACTTAATTCGCGCTTTCTTATGGATGCTCTGAATGTGATGGATGAGGATGAGATTTGCTTTGATTTTGCTGGGCACTTGGCGCCAGTACTTCTTACTAATAAGAAAAATAAGGACTACACACATATTGTGATGCCACTCAACGCATGATTATAAAGTCTGTAAAATTAGTGAATTTTAGAAATCACTCTGAATATAATTTGGAGTGCACGGATGAGACTTCGCTAATTTTGGGTGAGAATGGTTGCGGAAAAACTTCAGTACTTGAGGCGATTTATATCTTAACCCAAGGTAAGAGTTTTAGGGCGGTGGATGCGGAGATTTTAAAGCGTGGTAAAGATTTTTATCGGGTGGAGATTGAGTTTAATAATGGTGAGAAGAATGTGGTGACTTATGATGGCAAAGAGAAAAACTTTGTAATTGTAGATAAAAAATTTAAGAGGTTACCTAAGAAAAACCGTTATCCAGTAGTGTTGTTTTTACCATCTGATCTTAATTTGATTTCTAGTTCCCCATCTCGTCGCCGTGATTATTTTGATTTAGTGTTTGGGCAATTTGATGGGCGATATAATGATGCGCTTCTAAAATATAATAAGGCTTTAAAGCAGCGTAATGAGCTTTTAAAAAGCGAAAATTTGCGGCCTGGCGACGTTTTTTCGTGGAATATGCTACTGGCGCGGTATGGTTGTGAAATCGCGAAATACCGGCTAGAATTCGTGGATGAGATTAATAAGAAACTAACCAGCGTTTACCGCTCGATTGCGGAAAACGAGGATAAGGTAGAGTTATTACTTGAAACCCAGGTTGAAGGTGTAACTGAGGCGCAGTACTTAAAACAACTCGAGACGGAATTTACGCGAGATACATATTTAGGACACACTAGTTTTGGGGTACACCGGGATGACTTTGTGTTTTATTTGAATGATAAGGTGGCGGAAGGCTCAGCTTCGCGCGGGGAGATGCGTTCGATTATCTTAGCACTTAAATTTATTGAGGCGGATTTAGTGTATCAAAAAACTGGGCTAAAGCCAGTGGTGTTACTTGATGATGTGTTTTCAGAACTCGATGCTTCGCGCCGAAAATGTTTGGTGCAAAACTTTAAGGGCAACCAAGTAATTATCACGAGTGTAGAGAAGGTCTAGAGAGCTTCGTGGTTGATTTCTACATCACTAGAAAGTGAACGAATCCAAGAATCAAGGGTTGATGTATCTGATTCGTTTGAAAAGACTGTGGCAGCAGAGTGGTTTTCGATGTCGGTGCGAGTAATAAAGACCGCGACGTGGTTTAGATTTTTGGTGTCGCTCCTAATCACTACATAATAGTCGCGACCATCATCGACATCCAAAGATAAACTAAAGATATAATCTGGGGAGGAGGATTGTTTTTGAAAGCTTTTTTCATTAATAGTTATAGAATATGTTGCATCACTTGGAATTTCGCCTGGCGCAGAGCGGCGCTCTTTTTTTGAAATAACAAAATCCTCAATAGCGCCCATAACACGACTAGCATCCCTATTATTAATTATGCCATTTATCATATATTCGTGGACCCAATAGGCACTCGGGACAAAGTTTGGAGCATATACCTCACAAAGTGTTTCAGGGTAGATAACATCCTTTTTAAGTGGGCAGGTAATATCAACATATTCATAATCTTTTTCCCAACTAAGATTAATAGAAAAAGATTGCTTGATAGAATCAATATCGACAATAAATTTTCCACTCGACTCTTCTTTTTTGACAGAATCATCCCTAATTTTTGCTCCAGATTCTGGTAGTTCTACGCCGTCTTCAAGAAAGGTGGCGGCGTTAACCCCAATTTTATAAAACAACTCGCTTTTTAGATCATTTGAGATTTCATTAAAATATTCCGACAAATTATCAACCACAATTCCACCAGAGTAAGCTTCTTTTGTTGGTGTGTTGAAAGCTTTTCCAATAACGCTGATTATAAGAATAATAAGCACAATAATAACAACTGAGATGGTGATTATTTTTTTCTTTTGTTGTGGTGTGTTTAATTCCATTCTAGTTCCTTATAGCTACATGCCAAGGCTCATATGTAACTGTGAAGTATAGATTATAATTCTTTAGAAGCGCACAAAGAAACTTAACAGTTGTATTATTCCATCTCGAATCATCATTTCTGCTACTCCATGTAAATGCCGCAGAGGCACAAGTGCCAGGCGTGTAGTATTTATTAATATATTCAAGGACTTTTTTATTGTTTTTATGATGATTTTCAAGGTTATTTAAGTTTAAATCGATAGCATAACCGCCTTCGTGGTTTGACCAGTGAGCTTGAGCTGGGCCGGAGTAACCCTTACAGTCAGTTTCTTTATTTATTCTTCCTGTTTTGCTATATACACATTTATAGATTTTATCTTGTAGAGCATCGGAGCGGAATGTACTATCTGAGCTCACTTTAGTCATATCTATATCAAAATTGCTTTTAAGATCTGCAGCTAGGGCATAAAAAACCCCAGAAACTCTAGCATTGACGACCGCATGACTACTTTTAATTTGGTACCTAATATTTTCATATGGGTTCCCTTTGTCGGTTACCCGCGGGTTTATTCCATTGATTGCTACTCTGTATTCGGCGTTAGTATAATAATTGTCATTTCTATCGCCGGTGGTTTTAGCTGCACCGGAGCTTATATTTGTAACTTCGCAAAGACGGAAGGAATATTGAGCGCCAGCATGGTAACCATCACTAATAATCCCGGTGTTTGAAATTTCCTTTCCATCAATATCAAGAATCTTTACTGGTCTCGTTTCTATAATACTAGTTGATGGGTCGTCATAGCAACCGAGTTTATCGGAGTTTTCGCCCATTTTACCGACAATTTCGACCGTTGTTTGGGCTGGTGGTTCTTCGGTGTTGCGGTTTTTGGCGGTTTTGAGCTCGGTGATGGCGGCGCCAGCAATAGAGGCGGAGTTGCTACCAGTGTTATAAGTGATGATTTGAACTTCAGTTCTTTCTTGAGCTTGTTTGTTAATGAGGGATGTTGTAAGTTCGGCTCCTTCCGGGGTGGTGCTTGGCATTAAAATATAAACCGTTTTTGGCTTCATAGCGAGAAACATATTATTAACGTCGGTCTCGTTGTTTTCAAACTTGGTGGCATCAAAGGCCAATACAATGTAGTCGCGTAGGTTGTTTGATTCTGAAAGATCACTTGCTTTGTCGGCGATGCCAGAGAAAGAGGTGAAACCAGAATAAATTTCTACGCCTTCGAGGGATGCGAAATCATTTTGGCCAACTATGCCATCCGTAAATACGGTGACTTCCCCGCCGGAAACGGTGGTAGCACAGCGTTGGGCTGCGACTCCGCCACCAAAGTCGTTATACCACCTTTTGGCGAGCTCACGACGGCGAACGTTTTGTTGATACAAATAAGGGAGCTCACTTGTATGACCAGTCTTTTCATACATGTCATACATAGCTTTGATAACTCCTGGGTCATAGATTGGGTCTGTTCCATAAACGTTTCGTTCGGCGGTTACGGAAAATAGATCGGCATATGCGGCAGCGCCTGCTTCGCCAACTTTGTCAGTTGGGAAACTTAGGTAATCAATAAAACTCCCCCCTGCAGTCATATAATTGTAGTTGTAGGATGAAGAAGTTAAAATATCTAGCTCAAATTCGATTGCTCTTTTGTAAGTTGCATCATCTGGGGTTGTGTGCCAGATGCCTGAGCCACCAAATTCGTCCTCGACAAGTTTAATAAAATCATCATAATCGCTGGTGTGCCAAAGCCCACTATTATTTGATGAGTTGCTGCGGTCGAATGGATTAAATCTGGAGTTTTCTTGTTCAAAGTTGGCAAGAATGCCAGCAATGACCTCGGCGCTATCGGAAATACCAGGAATATTGGCGTTTACAAAGTAATTCCAAATGATAGCGGCTTTAGAAGCATATTGTTTAGTGGATTCTGCGCCAGTAACGGTGTGCGGAGGGGTTTTATAACAGCCTGCATCAGGGGAGTCGATATCGCCCGGGTCATAGAACATAATATTATTACTGGCAAAATCGTCGAGTTGCTGCTGGGTGATGGCGAGGGTTGGTTGGATTATAAAAAAGGAAGCAACAAGAATAAGTAGCATTGAATATAAGAATTTCCTCACCTTCATAGTTTTATTATAGCATCCTTTTTATGGTTATTATTATGGTAGTTTTGCTAAATTTGCCTCGACCTCGGCTTGGGTTTTTAGAAAAGCAATTACGGGATTTTCGGAGCCTTCAAAATATTGGAGGTTTTGATAGGCAGTGGCATCGGTAGAATATTGGCGAAGGGCGGCGGTGGCGCGAGCGATGGAAACATAGCGCTGGGCATATTTGTAGTTTTGCCAGTCGCTGTTGCTTTTGCTGTTTACGAAAGCGGCGCCGGAGGCAATACTGAGTTCTTGATCGGAAGAAGCGGAATAAGTTTCGAGCATCGAAAGAATATTGGATATAAATGGAATATTTGAAGTGCGTTTTTTGAGGGAGCTTAAAATGCCGCCATCGATGGTACCGAGTGGAGATTGGCGCTCGTCGTTATAGAGAATAAAGTCAGCAAGAACGGAGTTTTGTTTGATGGTGCGAACACCGTTTTTAAGAACGGTGTTTTGTTCGACGAATTGTTGGAAGCCAGCATCATTGAACGCGTCGAGGGTGGATGAATCGAATGTGGCGATGGTGGAACAATGGCTGGTGCCAACGGCACCAATAGAGGCATGGGTATTGCAGGCGCCATAAGTGGTGAGGTAGGTGTTCGCAGCATCGGCATAGGTGTTGCCAGTGATGAGGTTAGCAAGAGAGCGGCCAGCGAGTGTAGGTAAGCTAGTAAACGCAGAAGTGACGCTGGTTGGTTGTAAAATGCTAGCAAACTGGCGAACCAAAGAGCCTAGAAAAGTGTTTGGCGAAGAAATATCAAATGGGCTGCGGTTTAAGCGATCGGCAGCAGCTTCGAGAGCAAGATAATTACTGAGATCTTTTTGGTAGGCGAGGACGGCGTCGGCATCACCAGCGGTAGCGCCACTGCCAGCGATGGCGAGTTTGCGGCCAATATTGACGGCGCCTTCAACTAGAAGTTCACCGGCTTCGATGCCGTAAGGTAAGGTGTTGCTACTTAGCGAAGAGGCCACGGTTGGGGTAGCGGTTTTAAGAATCTCGGTGTTTGCAGTTTCTTTGCCGGCGCCAAAGATGCGGCCGATGGTGGTTTTGAAGCGGTTAGCTACGGACGTGACGGTTTGGGAAATAGCTGAGAAAATTGGGTTCGTGAGAGGCTTGGTGCTAGCTGTGGTGAGATTAAGTTGGCCTGCGGCGAGGTTAAGAATGCGATCTGAAGAATAGTTTTTGACGATGTTTTGGTCAACTTGTTTACCAGAAAGAATTGAAAGCAGACTTGGTGATTCAAGTGGGCTACCTTCAATTTCGACGAGCTCGCCGGTGGCGGTGTCTACAATTTTGGTTTTGGCAGATTTATGAAGATAATTCATGGCCTCGTTGATGCGAGAGGAATCGCCTTTGCCAGCTTTGGTTTTACTGATGCTTTCCATGAAGGTGACATAAAAACGACTAGAGCGTTGCTCTTTGTTGACGGTGTCGGCAACTTTGAGGGTGTCGGCGGCGGCGAGAGTGGCGTCGGTGGTGGAAGCACCAGAGTTTTTGCTGGCAACCTCATTAATTAAAGTTTCGGCATCCTGGACTTTGGAGTTAACGTTTTCGCCGCTGGTTTTATAGCTGGTAGTAGTATTCCCTTCGCTATCGGTAGTGGTAGCCTTGGTGGCAGTGTTGATATCGACGCTGGCGTTTTGGCCAAGAGCGCGCGTCATGACGGTTTCAAATTCTTCGTTGTGGGCGAAGTTATTACGAGAAATGCCGAGCTCCTTAAAGACTTCGGTGGCAGCATCGTCGTAGTAATAGGCGGTGGCGCCGTAGGTGGCATCGTTGATAGCTTTGTGAAGGACGGCGTCAGAATTGGCCTTGGCGGCGAACTCGTCAGCGCTGATGATAACATTGTCTTTTTTAACAACAAGCGCGCGGTTGCTGGTGTTGGCTTCGACAAAGTTGCCATCGTCATCGATATAGCCTACGATAAAACCTTCTTTTTTAAGGTTGGCGGCAGTGTCAGATGGAAAATCACCGGATTTGAGCGCTTCGGCAAGGACAATTTTTTTGGTGGCGGAAGCATCGGCCTGCTGGACGTCGGTTTGAGCAACGAGGCGGTCGTTTAAATCAGAGATGATGGTATCACTGCGGCTAAATAAAAAGAGGGCGATAATACCAAAGCCGAGTAGCGCAACAATGGCGCCTACAGACGATTTGGCTTTGCGGGCGCCTTGGAAAGCAAGATTTTTGCCTGCAACAGATGAAAAATGATCGCCAGTTTGGAGGGCGTTTTCTTCTGAATATTTAAGGGTTTCCTCGGCAGACATATATACTATTATTATAGCATACGACGGGTTAAAAGTAAAGGGGTGGAGGTGTGGTATAATAGGGGCGAAATGGAACACGTAAAAATCGATAAATTGGTGCCAGGTGGGCAGGCATTGTCGACGGCCGGGATGAAGGGCTTTTTTTGGAATGCGCTGCCAGGCGAGACAGTTTTGAAATATGATGTAACACGCAAGAAGTCACACTACTTTGAGGCTATTGCAACAGAGGTAGCAGATTTATCTTCGCACCGCGTGGAGCCGCGCGATGAGGCGTTTTTGTCGACTTCGCCTTGGCAAATTATAGACTTTGATTATGAATTATTGATGAAAGCAGAGCTTGTAAAAGAGGTTTTTCGCCAAAATGGGCTCGCGATCGAGACCAATTGTTTGACGGACGGCAATGAGTATTTTTATCGTAATAAAATGGAATATGCTCTGTATTGGGATAACGAATCCCGTGAAATAAAATTAGCATTTCACGCCAGAGGGTCGCACAGAAAGGTGCCAATTTGTGGCTCTTCCCTGGAAAAACCGGAGATTTTGGCCGAGGCGAAACGGATCGTGGCGGATTTGAATGCCCGTGGTGAAGAGGCGCGTAAATACCAATCACTACTGCTTAGATGTAATGCGGCTGGTGAGGTGAGTGGGGGTTTGTTTGAAAACGGTAAGCCACACCCAGTTTTTCCAAAACTTAAGGATACGATTTTGGGGCACGAATATTCTTATTCGCCGAATGGGTTTTTCCAGATTAATCTGCCGGTTTACGAGATGGCTCTTAATGAAATTAAAAAACATATTGATACTGAAAAAGTACTAGATTTGTATGCTGGCGTGGGTACGATTGGTCTTTCTGTGGCGGCGGATCGTGATTTGACGCTCGTGGAATGTGACAAGGCGGCCTATGGTGAACTAGAGAACAACGTGTTTAATGGGGCGAAGCCGGTGCTGGCAAAATCGGAAGAAGCTTTGGAATACGTGAGCCCTGATGCAACGGTGATTTTGGACCCACCACGTGCGGGGTGCGACGAAAAATTAGTCAATCGTTTGCTTGAAGTGTTGCCGCCAAAGATTATTTATCTTTCTTGTAACCCGGCGACACAGGCGCGTGACGTAGCAAAACTTTGCGCAAATTATCAAATTGCGGACGCTAAAACTTACAACTTTTTCCCGCATACGCCACACATTGAAAATTTGGTAATTTTGGAACGCGTTTAAGGTTGTTATTTGCCAAATTTTCTGGTATAATTCGGCAAGACGGAAGTGTGTCCGAGTGGTTTAAGGAGCACGCTTGGAAAGCGTGTGTGCG
>CAMZAW010000003.1 GCA_947304335.1 uncultured Candidatus Saccharibacteria bacterium
ATTAGTTACACATATTACCTTCGCCATAATGTTTATATTATAACACGCAAAAACCATGTGCGTCAAAAAGGGCAGCCGAGGCTGCCCTTCGCTTACATGTACTCCACATCAACGGTCTTTGTCAGGATAGCAACTCCAACACTACGCCCAGGAAAAACCTTCCCCTTAATATTGGCGCACAAGGTTTTTCTTGCTTCTCTGTAGAGAGAGTTCGCCTCAATTTTGCTCTTCATCGTAAAACGAAGAACATATATGCCCTCTTTGCGAAGCCACTTCGTCTCCGCGTCATAAGCGTCCTCGCCGCCGGCATTTCCCAGATATTCGTGGTAAAATCCTTGAATCTGCCTAATCTGTTCCAGCGTAAATTCTGGGCCTTCCGCTCTTTGTATGGTCACTTCCATACCAGTTAAAAAGCTTGCAATACTGTGTCCTAACATATCTATACCTCCCAAAGTGCAAAACTATACCCCAAATGCTTCAGGGCACGTTACAGTAAAGTTATCATAATCCCGCACAAAAAACCAGCCCCTCGTGGGGGCTGGCCTTGATGCATTAAGCAATTTTCGTGATTTCGATTTCCGAATATTTCTGGCGGTGACCAGTTTCGGTGTGAACACGTTTTTTGGAGTGGTAACGGATGACGCGAACTTTGTCGCCAGCAACCTTTGGTTCCACAACTTTAGCTGAAACCTTCACGCCCTTAACGGTTGGAGTGCCGACAGTAGTCGTATCGCCATCGATAAGAAGCAAAGCGTCAGTTTCGAGCTCTTTAGTGCCTTCCGGGAGGAGGTCCACCCGTAGGGTCTCTTTCTCTTCGACGAGATATTGTTTCCCGCCAACGAGGATAACTGCTTTCTTCATATTAATCCTTAGTTAATTAACTTCGCCTATTTTACCACACTTTTCCCTTTTTGTGAAGAGTAAAACACCCAGGCCATCGGGCGCTGGGTGTTTTTAGACTTTTAAGCTCTGATTAGGCGTTCAAAGCGCCACCGTCAGTCTTGTCGTTCTTGTCGTCGACCATGCTGTCAGCTGCGTTATTATCGACTACCATTTCGCCAGTTGCGTTAGCAGTCAAGCGCTTGAGTTCGCGTTTAGCGAGAATCAAGTAGATGCTGCCGCCAACGATGCCAACTACAATCACAGAAAGCATAGTGATTTCCATTGGGCCAGTCTCTGGCAATTTCTCTACTGGAGCACAGCCATCAACCTTTTTGGCAATTACTTTAACGATACTTTCTTTAAAGGTTCCCTCTTTAGATTCGCCAATGTAACTAATCTCAGCCTTGTTAGAAAGCTCTGAGCCATCACAGTCGAAGTCATCGCCGACTTTCACATCGTAAACGATGTAAATGCTTTGGCCAGCCGTCAAGTTAGTCAAAGTATAGGCCAAAGTATCTTTGAGCTCGGTCCATTTTTCTTGGCCTTCGACATTCATTTTTACGCTGCCTTTTACCAAGGTCAAACCTTTTGGCAACTTATCGATAAAATCAACACTTTCGATATCAGAAGTGCCAGTGTTCTTAAGCGTTACTTTGTAGCGCAAGGTGGCACCTGGGGCAACTAAGGCTTTGCTATCATACTTTTTGCCTTCGTCAACCGAGACTTCCTTCTTTAAGTTAACATTGTATTCTTTTGGTTTACATTCGTCGTCTTCGTCGGACTTCTTAATCGTTACCTTAGCGTCATCAGTCTTGGTAGTTCCCTCAATAGAAACGCTATCGTAAACTAAGTGTGCAATGTTGGTGAACACGCTACCAGTACAGTCAACATCAATATCCTCATCAATCTTTACATCGTAAATAATTTGGATAGTTGTGCCAGCTGGGATCGAATTGAGCTTGAACATTTGCTTGTCGGAAGTAGCTGACAAAGTATCCCATGTGCCAGAATTACCAACAGTCATTTTATAACTGCCAGCAACTGCAGATAGACCTTCTGGCAAGCTATCATAAAAGATTGAGTTAGAAAGCTCTACTGCGCCAGTGTTTTTGATGGTTACTCTGTAGCGTAAAGTATCGCCAGGATTGGCGGTTGCGGTTTCACCGTAGGTTTCACCACCATCCACCGAGACTTCCTTTGAAATCGTGCCAACCATCTCGGAAGATTGCAAAACGTAAGTAACGAAACCACGATATGGTTCACAACCGAAGACGATGCCAGAACCAAGACCAAAGGAATCACAATTGCCATTATTATCGCACCATTCCTCATCGCCAAAGCCAAGTAATTGGCCTTCCTCTTTATTGAAAATCCCTTTCTTTACCCCGTCTTCGCCAGTAGCATACACACCTTTAGTTACTACAAATTGCTCCTGTTGTTTAAACGCGGCCGTATCGGATGGATGAATCTTCCCTTCGGCATCTTTATAGCCAACGTTGTAGTGTTTAGCAGAGCCCACAACATATCTCAAGGCAATTTCTTTGTTTGTCTTGTTGTTGAAATAGGCTTTTGCCCAAATACTCTGTGGTTCAGTATTGTCTGGGTCCATGAAGGCGTTGTAAGATATTTTTGCTTCAACATCCCCTCTCGTCCCAGAAATTAACTCAGGATAAGATGAGAAAAGTTTCACGTTTCTTGCTAAACCTTCACCAGTAGCATTGAGATCGGAAGAGGCGTTATTGTGATAGTAGATAAACACCATATATTGTTTATTTGGTTCAATATCTACAGACTGTTTAAATTCAATGACGCATTTATCGTATTTAATTGTCACGGCTTTTTCATCAACGTCCAATAAATCAGTATTCTTCGTACCTTCCGCTTGCAAAGCAGCAAGATCAGCGGCAGAACAAACCCCGCTAGTCAAATCTGCGATTCTTATAAACTTGCGTTCGTCGCCATCTTCAGTATCAGAACTAAACGGAGCATCTTTTCCTGTAATCGAGTTAAATACTACATGATCAGCCGGCGAAGCCATCGTGTAAGTCTGACGGTCTGGCCCCCAGGTTGGCTCATCCGCCAACACTGCAGACGTCAGGAACGTCGTCGACAACAACAAGCTACCAAACGCCGTCGTCATTATTTTTGCTTTTGTGTTCTTCATTTTTTCCTTTCTCACCCTTAATTATTAATTATTATTCATTTCCAGAAAACTTATCGGCTAACCAGTTGAGGAAGCCTCCTCTTCCCTCCTCGGTGTCATACTTTGTCGCATTCTCAGCAGCCTTTTGCATCTCAGCATTCGTAATTTCTTGTGCGTCATAATCATCATAGAACGGACCAGTATTTATCGGGGTCGGAGTCGGGCTCAATGTATAGTTGTTGACATCGCTTAGTTCCTCAGTCACATCAACTGGCGGAAGTGGAGTAACACTTGCATTAGGAGCCGGTGTACCACTATTAGCATTTTCAAGCGATTGTGCTAATTCATTAGTCACCCTTTCACCAGCTAAACCATCGCCATCTGGCACGGTGTCTGCAGGATTTGCTTCAAATGTCGCACTGTCAAATCCGGCACTTTGACCAACCTCATCAAGGACCTTATTTTCCATTTCGTGCGCGAACTCAGCATCCTTAGGCGCCAAAGTTGGCGTTGGTTCTGGAGAGGGCGACGGAGATGGGCTTGGGCTCGGGCTTGGAGATGGAGTTGGAGTGTCGGTTGGAGTTGGGGTTGGAGTATCCGTTGGGGTTGGAGTAATCGTCGGGGTATTAGTTGGCGTTGGCTCTGGAGATGGTGACGGAGATGGAGTTGGAGTATCAGTTGGGGTTGGGGTCGGGGTGTCCGTTGGGGTTGGAGTAATCGTCGGGGTATTAGTTGGCGTTGGCTCTGGAGATGGTGACGGAGATGGAGTTGGAGTGTCGGTTGGAGTTGGGGTTGGAGTATCAGTTGGAGTTGGGGTTGGAGTATCAGTTGGGGTTGGGGTCGGGGTGTCCGTTGGGGTTGGGGTCGGTGTATCAATCACTACCGTACCCCATTGGTAACCACATTCAAGCATAAAGAATGGAATACCATCTTTAGTGAGGTTAGCACCAAGCCAGCCATGCGTACCCAAGTAATACTTTTCACCATCAATCGTGCGAGTTAGACTAAATACTGTGCGTAAACCATTACGCTCTCCAAGTTCAATGTCTCTACCATGGTTTATAGCGCCAACAGACAAACGTCCATCAACCTTATAAATTTCGACACCACATCCTGGTATTGCTATTTCATCCTGTACACGACCAAGAACTGTATTGGTAAAGTTGCCCCAGAACCTTGTTCCGCGCATATATTCCACAAAGTTATTCGACTCTGTCTGTGTATCGATTTTGCCAACGATGCCAGCCGCCTTGAAGGCTTCTTCCATTGCAGCCGCATCATTATTGAAGACCTGTGTAAGGAGTAAGTTATTGTCCTCAGCCACACCAAAGGCAACAGCTGTTTGGCCGAGCATTGTAGAGTTTTGAGATATATCATAGATGTAATCCTGAAGAAGCTTCTTAACTTCATCTGGATCCACCTCGCCGTTGTGGTTCAAATCCCATTCGTAAGCTTCACCAAGGAATGAAGTCCTGGCTTTTTCTGGGCCAAAGGCTTTATCAGTAGTTGGATCATAAGTCTCGCTAGTGTAAACAACCCTATCGATGGTTTCACCATTCTCTAGTACAATTGGTTCCTGCGAGTGGTCTATCATCAAGTTTTCATATTGTGTTGCTTCAAATTGTTCAGAAGCTACTTCGGCTACACCAGCTTCGGCGCCAGCAGCAGCAGCGCCCTCTACTTCGCCGAGGGTTACGCCACTACCGCCAATCTTCTCTACTGAATCAGTAAACCTAAACGCCGCAATCTCGTGGCCCTGGTTATCAACAGCAGTAAGCTCATAGCCAATCTGCTCGACTCTATCTTGGAACGTCTCGCTAGTATCGAGTAAACGTCCCATCTGAGTTGCGGTTGACCTAAATGTACCATCAGCTTGCACATCACCACTTCTGACAACACCATACATATTAATCTTGCCATCTGGTGTTTTGTAGGTCATTTCCTCTGGAACTTCAAATGTACCATCGGCATTAACCGGATAGCGAATCGCCTTGGCAGGGCCATCACCATCTGGATCCTGCCAGACAAATTCTGCACCCTTCGCTCTACCTTGCAAAACGTTACCAACTTCTTTAGGACGGTTAATAGTCACTTCGGTAGCGCTAGTCTTGGACAAGTTCCCATCATTAATATCAACATCAGTTGCGTTGTCATACGAATTGATTCTGTCAGCAAGGGTGACTTCTTTATCTACATAATATGTAATCTTTTGAACATCGACATTCACACCGTGTTCAGCCATTGTGCCTTTGAAGGCCTCGAATTGTTCTTGAGTCATGTTTTCAAAATCGATGCCTTTTGCGCTGCCTTCGCCGAAGATGATTTTATCGCCTTCGCCAATAGCACCATCGCCATCACTATCAACTGCAATCGTATACCCACCATCTGGGTCTTTTTCAACCAGCATGTTTGTGCGTGCGGCCTGGCCATTAGAACCACCCTTCGGCACATCCTCGCCACCTTGGCCTTCACTACCACCTTGTTGGTTAGCATTAGCCTTGTCATCAGTTTGGTTAATAGCAGCTTGATTACCCGTAGCGGCGGCAGCTTCTGCACCCTTAGCACCCGCAAAGTAATTTACGATGTTCTTCTTAACGCCTTGGCGCCACTCTTCCAATTTTTGCATAGTGCCAGATTTTTGAAGCCTGTACATACCATATGTCATAACAGCAGCCACACCAGCAGCCATCAAGGCGCTCTTGAACGCCTTGTTATGGGCTCGTTCTTTAATGGCTGCCTTTCTCTGGTCTACCCTGTCAAACATAAGATTACGCATTTCTTGATACGTATCATCATATCTTTTGTTGAATTCTTCTTCGCCCAGTCTAATCTTTAGCAATGACGCAAGATTACCCTGATTTCTTGCGAGGGCATCTTTGGCCTGCGCAATATCTTTCCAGCTATCATATTTAAATAGGTTTACATTTTCAATGTTTTGCACCTCGCGTCTAGCGTTCAAATCGGCAATCGCCTGAATTGCGCGATGAATTCTCTCTTCTTTAGCCTTAGCTAAATCATCAGCAGATAAATTAGCATCAGAGGCGTCACCGTGCATAATCAAATCAAAGAGTCTACGCAAATCATTCGCTGCGGTTTTAGCATTCACCTTATAGTTGAGATCTTTGAGGCTTTTTATCGCTTCGTCCTTCTTACCTACGGATTCCATCACATCGCCATGACTTGTGTCAATCATTTCTTTTCGTCTGGTCGTTACATAAGCAAAGATACCAGCAAAAGCCGTTACGCCAGCGCCGTGCCAGAACATAGATTTCCCGTTAGGGAGCACCTTGTTTCTTGCCATACGGATTGCTTCCGGAACAATACCAGCCAAGGTGCCAATTGCTACGCTCCACTTCTTTCCTTTACCAACCAGTTTTTCAGCAATTGAAAGTCTCTCAGTTGCATCAAGGCCAGTATTCATCTTGGACATATTGACTTTGAGCTTCATGAGCGTAAATGCTTCGAGCGCACCTCTTTGTTCATCGGTCGTTTCTTGCCTACCCACGAACTTGCCACCAAGATCTTCAATGAGCGTATCAGCTAATTCCTCGTAGTCACCAACCGCAAACGTGTTAGTCTCTTTATTATCATCATGATCTAATTCAAGCCCTTTAATTCTTTTAAGCAAAGCCTTCTTGGCTTCAGCCATTGCGTTCTTATCATTAGTTCTAGCAACTTCAAACAAGAAGTCATTATAAGCTTCCCTAATTTCGCCCGCCATCTTCTTGGACTCTTTATCTTCTGCATTGGCTTTTTCACCAGCACCTTCATTAATGGCTTCATCACCAGCCATACCATCATGATATGCCTTCGCGCGTGACAAGATATATTGCTCGCTACCTTGGCCAGCTTCATATTTTTGGCTAACTTTTCTCAAAGCATTTCTGCGAGCCCTGTCCGAATTAAGGGCCTTAAAGTAACCGGTAAGCTTGTTGCCCTTGGTGACCTTATCCTCCATACTCGAACGCATTTTTTCGAGAGCTTCTTCAGCAGCATCTAGGTTTCCAGTGTTATCGATTGCTTCTCTTGCAGCTTTCTTAAAGGCGTTAAATTGCACGCTTTTTCTTAATGCGTTCTTTGTGCCAATAGCAAAGATACTGCCGATCATCGCCTTACCAACGAGGTTAAAGCCACCGGTGATAAAGACGCCACCAACAGTAGCTGCTATAGCAGCAACCTTAAGTGCTACCTTTAGCTTACTACTTTTACCCTTAAAGGCTTCATTAACATTCTTTTCATATGTCCTAAGCGTGTCTGACGCCATCGTATTCGCCATGTTTTCAAGGCTCGCCTCATTGATTTCGGCTCTCGTTACAGAGTAATCATCATCAAGGTTAAGATCGAAGAGCTCGCCGATGTCTTTTTGCTTAGCTTCCTTCTTGCCTGGCTCCTCAGCAGCGCCCTCGTTCGTCCCAAAATATTCATTGAATTTGCGGTTAATAGCCTCGCGTGGGTCTTCGTCTTTTTCGTCAACCTTACCTTCAACTTTGCTTTCAGTTTTACTCTCAGTCTTGCCCTCGCTCTTGCTCTCGGTCTTACCCTCGGCATTCGACTCTGTTTCGTCTGAACCTGGTTTGTTTGCAGAGCTAAACCTACCCCTATTCATGACGTCAAAATATTCGTCGTACTTGCGCTCAATTTCGCTTCGCACGTCTTCCTTTTTCTCAACTGGTTTTTCTTCAGGCACGGATCTAAACCTAGCGACATTCATGATGTCCATGTATTCGTCATACTTCTTTTGAATCTCTTCCCGTACGTCTTTTTTCGTGTCGGATTTCTCTTTTTTATCAGATTTATCTTCCGTTTTAGATTCGGCAGCAGCAGTCGACTCTGGTTTTTGAACCGGCGCAGATTCTGCAGCTGGGGTAGCTTCAGAAGTTTTATCCTCAGCTTCTGGGAAACGTTCCTTAAATTTTTTATTAATAGCCGCGCGCACGTCTACTTTTTTATCATCAAAATCTTTGGCACCTTCGGCCTCTTTGTAGTCGTTTTTCTCTTCTGAAACAACTTCGTCGTCTCCAAAAACATTTTCATCAAGTTGTTTCTTAAGATTTGCTTCAATCTCAGCAAACTCAGCATCCTCTGCTGCTTTCCTGCGGGCTTCAGCCTCAGCTTCAGCTTGGGCTATCTTCCTGTTTAGCTCAGCTCTCACGTCCGCTGGCGCTGGCGCCTGTTCGGCGGCTGGCTGAGGGCTTGTATTTAGTTTCTCAGACATTAACTATTCCTCCGTAGGATTAAGCTCTTCGCCAGTGTGTTCTTTATGAAACGCTTCCAGGGTTTTACCAACAACTTCATTGATATCGACGCCGCAATTCTTGATGTATTCCATCACTGCTTCCGGAGTATTCGTACCAGCGTCAATCTTTTTGTCCAACTCTTCGGCTTGTTCATCGGTTAAGGCATCCACTAAAGCAATGTTCAATTTCGAATCAAGATCCGTTACGAGGTCTCTCTTTGCTTCAGCTTTCAAATCATCGTCGAGGCTATCCATGCCAAGCTCAGAAATCAAACCATCGACATAGGCATCGATGAGTTGATCGTAGGTCATGTTGTTCAAGGCCTCGGCAATTTGCTCGTCGGTCATGTTATTAACGTCGACCCCACCCGTTGGGGCAACAAAAGTGTTATCGTTGGTTTTAGTGTTGGAATTATCCATGTGGAGACCTTTCGTTTTTTAAAATGTATAACCTAATTTGAATCTATTTTAACACAACCGTTTTAAAAAACCAAACAATTTTAGCGAATTTTACAGATTATTTGCAATCAAAAAACCGAACAAAGTGTTCGGTTTTCTGATGTAATTTATGGTTTAATGGTTTGATTAATTTAATCTATCTTATATATAATCTCTCCTTATTTTGTATTCGTTTTGGTTTTATCTACTACGTTACATCGGATTTTCCTGCCTTTCTATTTATAAATTATGTTTCGCTTGGAATTGCGCAATCTTATTCATGATCATATCGCCACGTGCTATGTATTTCTTCGGCGTATATAGATCCATCTCCTGATACTCATACGGGTTGATGTCTGGTGATTTATTCATATTGCTTCCTTTTTTGTTTTTGTTAGTTTTTATTTTTGTTGTTTGTTAGATTGTTTATTTTATTGTCTAACTGATTTTTATATTAGCACACTTTGCCAAAAAAGTCAATACTGTTTATGCTAAAAAATGACGATTTTGTCAAATTAACAGAGAGCTGAACAACAAAAAATACCAGCCATCGTCTTTCTCGGGTCGCGTCGCTCGCTCCCGTCGCCACGGGGCTCGCGCGCTAAATCCTCGCGCTGCCGCGCTCCGGACTACCCTCGAAAGAGATGTCTGGCATCTTTTTTGTTAAGCTTTCTGCAACGAAATCGTCACATTTTCACCATTCACCTTGACGATCTCATCGTAGGCATAGTTCCCTTCGGTCACTACGCTATCGGCTAATACTTCAGCCATAAAGAGGTCGCTGAAGCCTTCTGGCACTTCGCATGACACGGATAATAATATATGGTCATTTACGGTAAGACCAGCCTTCTTACGAGCAGCTTGCACGGAGCGAATCAGCTCGCGCACAAAGCCCTCGGCTTCAAGCTCTGGCGTCAGGGTTTTGTTCAAATAATTTTTATCACCCTGAGTAACTTTTTTAACGTTGACTTCGTCAGCGATAATGCCTTCATAAAATTCTGGCAATTTCTCGCCGGCATAGGTCATCTCAGAGAGCGGCTGGCGCACCTTAATTTGCTCTTCCGTCTCTGTTTTGTTCATCCTCATGGCCAGACCTTCGGTAATAATCTCACGGCAACGTTTCATATCGTTTAGAACATCCAAATCGTCAATTTCTGTAGTCTTTGGATAATCCAAAAGGTGTACAGACTCTCCAGAACCAGTCATCTTCTGATATAGTTCCTCAGCCAGGAATGGCGTAAATGGCGCCATCATCATCGCGATACGCACAAGAACTGTATAAAGCGTCCAGAAGGCTTCTTTCTTGTCCTCCTCGTTCTCATTTTTGTTGAAACGACGACGAGAACGACGTACAAACCAGTTAGAAAGATCGTCTACAAACGGTAAAACGCCTTCAAGAGCCTTTGGAATATTATATTCATGCATTCCCTCAATAATTTCTGCCTTCACTTCATAAAGACGAGCGATAATCCAGCGGTCTAGTGGGTTCTTTAGATCAGAAATAAGCTTACCGGCTGGTCTCCAACCGTTTTCCGAATCCCAACCTTCTGCTTCAGCATAAGTCGTAAAGAAGTCATAAACGTTCCAAATCATCGAAAGTTTACGATTCACATCGGAGACATCCTTATCGAGCAAAGCGAAGTCTTCGCCGGACAAAACTGGCGAGCTAAGTAGCAAGAAGCGCAGTGAATCTGCCGAATATTTATCCATCAATTCGTTTGGATCGGTGTAATTGCCGAGCGACTTGCTCATCTTGCGGCCATCGTTACCGGCCAAAGTACCAGTCGTAATCACGTTTTTATACGCGTTATGGCCAAATAGAGCCGTATTTACGCAGTGAACATAGTAAAACCATGCACGCACCTGGCCCACATACTCCACGATAAAGTCAGCTGGGTAGTTTTGTTCAAACTTTTCTTTGTTCTCGAACGGATAGTGTAGTTGCGCGAATGGCATCGAGCCAGATTCAAACCAACAGTCTAACACCTTTTCGATGCGTTTGAAATGCTCGCCATCGATATCGAACTCGATTTCATCCACCCATGGGCGGTGATAGTCTTCAAGGCGCTTACCAGAAAGTTCATAAAGCTCGTCATACGAACCAACCACTTTCACGGTGCCTTTATCGCCCTTCCAAACTGGCATTGCCGTAGCCCAGAAGCGATCGCGAGAAAGGTTCCAGTCTGGTGCCGCCTCAATATTCTTAGCAAAGCGGCCGTGTTTCAAGTATTCTGGGAACCAGTTGATATTCTCATTCTCCGCGAGCATCAAAGCCTTTGAGCCATCCACATCAAAGAACCAGCTAGGAAATGCACGGTAAATAATACGTTCCTTGCTGCGCGGGTTGAATGGATATTCGTGCTGGATATATTCAATCTTGTAGACAATTCCCTTTTCTTCTAGGCACTTAGCGATAAACTTGTTACCTGCCCACACCTGAATACCACTTTCATCGGTATCGCGCACACCAAGTTCGTGCAATTTCTCGGCCATTTCTGGCAAGTAGTAGCCATTTTCATCTAGGCAGTCCACAAAATCCACGTCAAACTTTTGAGAGAGTGCATAATCGTCTTCACCATAAGCCGGAGCGATATGCACAATGCCAGTACCATCTTCAGCAGACACGAAGTCGCCTGGAAGCACCGTGTAAGTATCTTTGCGGCGCACCGTACCAGCCTTGCCATCGGCGCCAAGATCAAAGAGACCATCAGCCACTTCAATAATTGGTTCGTACTTTTTGCCAACTAGAGCTTCGCCTTTCACTGCTTTCACAGGCTTAAGGCCTTCAAATAGCACCTTAGCGCGCTCCAAAGCCAAAATCAGCGTGTTACCATCTACTTCAAAGTAACCATACTCAAGTTTTGGATTAATAGCGAGCGCCATATTGGCTGGCAAAGTCCATGGCGTAGTCGTCCAAGCGAGGAAATAAGCATCCTCACCCACAACCTTAAACTTCACGTAAGCCGATGGGTCCGTTACCACCTGGTAAGCATCGTTATCCATCGTTACTTCGGCTTTCGAAACTGGTGTTGCGAACTTCGTATCGTACATCAACACCTTGCGGCCTTCGTAAATCTTGCCCTTTTCATAAAGCGTCTTAAACGCCCACCACACGGACTCCATAAAGTCCTTGTTCATCGTGCGATAGCAGTTATCAAAATCTACCCAGCGGCCGATACGATCAATCGTACCACGCCAAGTCTCAGAATTTGCCACCATCGACTCACGAGCCTTAATAATATATTCTTCAAGAGACCATTTGGTACCAATTTCGCGGCGATCCGTAATACCAAGCTGTTTTTCCACGAAATTTTCTGCCGGGAGACCATGGCAGTCCCAACCCCAACGGCGTTCCACACGGTAGCCGTTCATCGTCCAAAAGCGTGGCACTGCATCCTTCACGATTGAAGAAAGCAACGTACCATGATGTGGGTTACCTGTAATAAACGGAGGCCCATCATAAAACACATACGATTGATGCGCCGGGCGGTTTTCGACCGACTTTTCAAAGGTTTTGTCTTGTTTCCACCACTCCACGAGTGCCTTTTCGTACTCGATGGCGCGGCGACGATTCCCTGCTTGGTATTTCATTTTGTCTCCTTTAAATTAAAAAATCCAATGCTTTTCGCATTGGAACTCATGTGAGCGGTACCATCCAATTTCTAGCCGAGGCTAGCCCTTAATTCGTCTTTTACGCAGATTCACGAGCGATTCTACTTGGTTTCCCGTTCTTTCGCCAGCTCGCAGTTGATAGCTGCTCTAACGCTTTTCTACATCATATCATATTTGCATCGTAAAGAAAACTGCACACGCTTAAATCGCGTAATACAGCACTTCATCAATCAGCGGCAAAGTCTTTCCCCGCCAACTACTTACCACCGAGCCATTATTGTCGAGCGCCAAAATCGTCGGGTACTCTACCACGTCATAAGTTTCGCAAAAAATCTCATCCTTATCTGGGTCAACCACCTCAATTTCGCGGCCAGTTTGGCGACGAAAATTCTCTAGCCACTCAAAAACCATGCGTGAATAATCCTGGTTGTCCCGATAAACACATACCACCCTCATTTTTTTATCCTTTTTTAGCTTGTTGTTCTTTTAGAATCTTTTCAAAGTCATCGAGCGTCTTAAATTCGCGGAATACGCTAGCAAAACGCACATAAGCAACTTCATTCACCTTAGCGAGCACGTCGAGGACGGCCTCACCAATTTGTTTTGAAGTAATTTGATCAGTACCGTAACTATATAGTATATCCGATGCCTTATTCACCACTTCTTCAACTTCAAGTTCAGAATTAAAGAATTTACCTACACTACGGCGCACTGCAAGAAGCAACTTATCACGATCAAAAATCTCTTTGTTGCCACTGCGTTTTAACACCGTAAGTGGTGGCATTTCAATACGCTCATACGTTGTAAAACGATGCCCATCCGGCGCCTCACGGCGCCTACGAATCATCTTGCCATCAACCGTCTCGCGGCTTTCCAAAACTTTGCTATCTCCAATTCGAAATTTCGGTTCCATCCGCGCCTCCTAAATCTTTAATCTTTTTTCTTGCGGTTGCGAAGTCTTTCTCTTAGTGAAGGCGGCACATCCATTTCGTCGTCTTCTTCTGGCTCTGGTTCTGGTTCTTCTTTGATAGAATCCCACACGTTGCCTTTGTTTTCCTCGGCAAACTCTTTAGGATCAGCTGCTGGAGCTTCGTTTTCCATGCTTTCGGCTGGAGTCTCATCAGCTGGTTGCTCAGCTACGGTATCAACTGTAGAGTAATCGGAGTCAAAGCCGGTAGCCACCACAGTAACATAGATTTCGTCTTGGAGCTCTGGGCGGACCGATGCACCAAAGATAATATTGGCATCTGGAGAAACTGCACCAGTAATGACCTCGGCGGCTTCTTGGATTTCGCTCATCGACATATCATAGCCACCAGATACTGAGAAGAGGACGCCACGTGCACCTTCAATCTTGACCTCAATAAGTGGGGATTCAACAGCTTGTTGTGCAGCAAGCACAGCGCGGTTTTCACCAGAAGCGTGGCCAATGCCCATAAGAGCGGAGCCAGCGTTCTTCATGATAGCCTTAACATCGGCAAAGTCGAGGTTGATAAGGGAGTGCTCAGTAATGAGCTCGGAAATACCTTGCACGCCTTGGCGAAGCACATCGTCAGCGATTTTGAAGGTATCAATAAGAGGAGTACGAGGATCAATAGTTTGGAGTAAGCGATCGTTTGGAATGGTGATAAGAGCATCTACTTGGCGAGCCAATTTATCGATGGCAGCCTCAGCATTTGCGCGGCGCTTAGCCCCTTCAAAGGTGAATGGCTTAGTAGCCACACCCACGGTAAGAATGTCTTTCTTGCGAGCTTCTTCGGCGACAATTGGGCCAGCACCAGAACCAGTACCACCACCAGCACCGAGCGTAATAAATACCATATCGGCACCATCAAGAGCCTTATCAATGGCTTCACGGCCTTCTTCGGCAGCTTCGCGGCCTTTTTCTGGATCACCACCAGCACCTAAACCTTTACCAATGTGAACTTTTACGTCGGCAGCAGAGTGATGCAAAGCTTGTGCATCGGTATTGATTGCAACAAACTCAACTCCTGATAGGCCAACTTCTTTCATGCGGTCCACGGCTGAACCACCGGCACCACCAACGCCCACAACCTTAATGCTTGCTGAACTTTCCACCTCTGTCGGTTTAATTTCTGGCATATTAAATCCTCGCTTAAAAAACTATACTTATAGTATAGCATATTTCCCTAGGATACAACCAAAAATCCCTAAAACTTTTTGAAGAGTCTTTTTAATAAGCCCTCTTTGTTAGCAGGCTTGGCTTTCTTGGCTGGCTTATTAGCAGCCTTCTTAGCTGGTTTTGCATTATACTGAGCATCTTCTGCGGCCATCATAGCAAGACCCACAGCCGTCGCAAATTCTGGCTTTTCAATGGCTTCCGCCACACCGTCAAGCCCAGTTGGCTTGCCGATACGAGCTGAAGCTTCGAGTACTTTCTTAGCAAACAAATCAATGTCACGCATCTTGGCGCCACCACCAGTTAGCACCACACCTTCTGGTAAACGCTGATCGTATTTAGCAGATTTGAGTTTCTTGCGCACTTCGCTAAAAATCTCATCAAGACGAGCTTTTACAACTTCCTCAACTTCTTTACGATTGAAGGTTTTTTCGTCTTTCCCTACCTTGATAACTGGGCTCTTTTCGTTATCAAAATCGCCCGTCACAAAGCGTTGTTTAATCTCTTCAGCAGTTTCTGGGTCAATCGCGAGCACAATCGCAAGATCGTTCGTGACGTTGTTAGAGCCAGCTGGCACCACGCCAACATATTGCAAATCGCCTTCTTCATAGACCGCAACAGACGTAGTAGCAGCGCCCATATCAATCACAGCCACGCCATTTTCCTTTTGGCGTTCGGTCAAAACAGCCTTTGCGGCAGCCACTGCGCTTGGCACCAATCTCTCGGTGTTTACATTGGCAGCCTCAGCGGCTTTTTTCAAGTTTTCACAGTTTGGAGTCAAAGCCGAAATCACGCAGGCGCGCATCTCAAGCCTTGCACCAGACATGCCGATTGGGTCTTTAATACCCGCCTGGCCGTCGAGAGCATATTCTAGAGGAATCACGTCGAGAACATCGCGATTTGCTGGAATCCTGCCAGTCACCGCCACATCTTCAACACGGTTTAAATCTTCGTCAGTAATTTCATGCTCTACAGTGCCAACTGCAATCATACCTTCGGTATGAGTAGAAAGCAGCTGTGAACCATTGATAGAAACATAGGCCGAATTCACATCGCGACCACTCATCCGCTCGACTTCCTCGAGCATCTTATCAATCGCCTCGGCCGGGCCCGCTAGATTTGCTGGCACACCTTTGCGCATGCCATTAGATTTGCCTTCGTTATAACCAATGATGGCAATCTTGCCAGAATCAGAAACCGTCGCAACAACCGCGCGAACGTTCTCCGTTCCAACATCAAGACCCGTCACATAATGACTTATTTCATCCATAAGCGTATTATAGCATATTTATTTTGCAAGTGTCAAAACTTCGTAGCCGTCTTCGGTGACGAGCACAGTGTGCTCACAATGGCAGCCAATCGAACCGTCCTTCATACGTACGGTCCAGTTGCTATCTCTATCAACATAATTTGCCGGCTTGCCAAGGCAGCTCATCGGCTCGATACAAATCGTATCGCCCACTTTCAAAGTATAACCAGTTCCCTTTTTGCCATAGTTCGGTACCTCTGGTTCCTCGTGCATTTCTTTGCCGATACCATGACCGACATAGTTTTCGATCACGCCTAGTTTGCCAGCACGGAGCACTTTTTCAACTGCCGCAGCAATATCGCCAATCTTCGCGCCTGGCTTTACCTGTTCAATTCCCTCCCACATCGCAGATTCTGTCACGCTAATCATCTTCTTTACAGCTGGCGAACCTTTCTCGCCCACAATCATCGTAAATGCAGAATCCGTAAAGTAACCTTTGTAGTAAATATCAAGATCAAAGGAGACTTTGTCACCTTCCTCAAATGGCTCATCCGTTGGCGCACCGTGCACCAATTCGTCGTTTACGGAAATGCAAATCGCACCCGGAAACTCTTCCTCGAGCATATCGTAAGCCACGCCCGCACCCCGCGCTACAATTTCTTTGCGCACCCAGGCATCAACTTCTTTGCCGGTCATCCCCGGCTTTACATACTCTTTTAAATCAGCAAGTAATCTGCCAAGAATCGCCCCACCCTCGCGCATGGCCTGAATTTTATCATTCGCCATAACTACGCTCGATTTCTCCGCCGTTCACATCACTAGATTGAATTTTTGCCGATGGCACCATCTTGCGCACCACCTCAATCAAACGATCCGTCACCGCATCCACTGCGCCAACACCGTCAACTTCTACCGTTTCGATGCCCTTTTCGGCCAACATTTCACGCATGGTTGCCATGTTTTCTTCAAAAATTTCGAAGCGGCGATTAATGGCTTCTTCGTCCTTGTCATCATCGCGACCACGCAAAGCCAAGCGCTCCAAAAGCTCGTCCTTTGGCACTTCCAAGATAATGGCGCCGTCAATTTTGTCGGCCATATGTTCCATCATCCACTTTGCCTGGGTTACATCACGTGGATAACCATCCAAAATCACATCAAAACCTTCGGATTCAGCTTTCTCGATTTGCGCCGTCATCAAACGAATCACATCGTTATCATCGACTAATTCACCTTTGTCCAGAGTCTCCTTAAACTCGCCAGTATCACGAAGCACCTGCCCCACCGACAGCGTCCTCCAACCAAAAAGTTCCGCCAGAGCTTTGCCCTGCGTACCTTTACCAGAACCAGCTAATCCGAATAGTATGATCATTTTTATCTCCTTTACTCTATAATTATATCAAAAATGCCTCCCTGTGGGAGGCATTTTCTTATTTTAATCCTAACTTGATTCTCTCGGTCTTCTCAGCCTTGCGAGCTTCACGGATGATAGCCTTAAGTCTGCGTTCGCGTTTAGAAATTGGTTTGCTAAAGCGCATTTGTGACTTCTTGAGAGGCATTACTCCACTCTGGAGAACCTTGCGGTTGAAGCGACGAATGATGTTTTCGTTGGCTTCGTTCTGATCTTTTCTAGTAACTTTAATTGCCATATTGCGAACAATTATACCACCCCTGTCTGAAAATTACAACCCTTTTTATTACGAGGTTCCCATCCAAACAAAAAAGAGACTCGAAATTGAGCAAAGCGAAATCCGAGTCTCCCTTTTTGAGTTTTATTTCCAACAAAATGGCGGACACGACGAGACTCGAACTCGCGACCTCCGCCGTGACAGGGCGGCGCTCTAACCAACTGAGCTACGTGTCCACCTAGCGACTATTATATCATAGGTGTTCTTTTTATCAAGGCTAATTTACGTTTGGAATTTTGAACGCACTCACGTCGCCATCCTGCGGCACATACGCTTGCGGTTGTGGCTGAGCCACTGGAGCCGCTACCTCTGGAGCAACTGGAACTTCCGGCACAACCATTGGTTCTGGTGTAGGTTCCATCACTGGAGTAACTGGCTGTTCAACAACTGGCACAGCTGGAACCTCTGGCATGGTCGGAACCTCAGGCACCGCCTCCATTACTGGAGATTCTTGCATTACTGGCGCTACGATTTCCTCCGCCGTCGGAGCCACATCCATATTAACTGGTGGGGTTGGTGGAGGAGTCAAAATTTCATCTGCTGCTGGCGCGTAATTAATTACTGGCACACCATTAATTTCTGGTTCAACTGGAGCGACTGGCGCGCTCGTGGTTGCTGGATTCGCAGCATTACCACCTTGCTCAGCCAAAGCCTCTTCAAGCATCTGGCCATAGCGTTCCATATCTTCGGCACCCTCAAATTTTTCTTCTTCAACAGGATGAGCATTGGCGAATTCTACTGCCGATTCGTTTGGCGCAACGGTCGCACCTTCAATACCAAAGTTTTCCTCTGGCGCATTAACTACCGGATCGGCTTCAAGAGATACCGGAGCGGCATCTTCTGGATAAGAAGAAGCGACAAATTCATTTTCATCAACTAGGGCAGCTGGTTCATTTGGGTCATTATTTACAGCTTCAATCTCTTGCCCTAAAATGGTTGGCTCAGACAATTCTGCTGTCGATACTGGATCGACTTGTGTCTCAGGCATGGCCATCGGCTCAGGTTCAATCATTGGTTCTGACTCAAACGACAATTCCGGCACCGGTTCAACTGCTGGCTCCGGCATTGGTTGTGGCTCAAATGCTACTGGCTCAACTACTGGCTCAGCCACCGGTTCTGGCTCGGTTCCCTCTTCGACTTCGCCATCATGCAAAATATTCAGATCTTCTGAATTGCCATCAGAATGTGAACCTTTTGCTGGCTCAAACAACTCATTTTCAGTATCAGACTTGATATGCATCGCTACTAATTGTTGGTTAGCACCAGCATCCATCAAATCAGACGAAATCTTCATCGTGTCAGAAGTGGTACGAGCATTCGAGAAGCTTCCCGTTGCCGCCACGATACCAGTAAGAAGCGCCGTCGCCTCTTCCTTTTCAACTTTATCAACCATTGCAAACAATAATTTCGTCACCATTTCCGAGATAGAGCTCGCACCCTGGTCACTCCATTCGATTTCACCAAATTTACCTGGCGCGCTTGTAGTCATATTCACGATTACGGCATCGTGCATGATTCTGCCGTGCTCACGCAAGGCCGAGTCAAGATCAACGCCATTCGCGACATCAAGTGCCAACACTAGGTCAACGTTGTAGTCACCATACGAAAAATTAAGATCATTATTCGATACTTTTACTCTGTATGGAGTAATGAAAATCTTCACGAAATCACCATCAACCTTGTAGCGCAAGTGATCGGCTTTTTCCTTGTTAAGAGCAATCACAAAGTCTTGCAAAACATCAGCCGTGCGCTCAAAGGTTTCACCTGGGCGCAAAAATTCCAAAGCATCAGGCGTTTTGCCAGAATAAATTGCGGTCGCAACTTTGCCAATTTTATCAAGGTAAATCGAAAGCGCGATTGCTGCTGCCATCTCATCAACAGACGGATTTTTCGACAAAGCAATCAGGATACTACGGGAATTGTTAATCTTGTCAATTATTTCACTCAAAACACCGTCCGGTTGTTTTGAAATCGGTTCCTGAGCTTGTAAATTTGTGTCGTTTTGTTCTGGCATTTTTGTTTTTACCTTGTTACCCTATAATATATAGCATAAGCTCGATAGAAAGTCAACCCTAAAATCTTTACTTTTGCAGATAAATGCGTTATAATATCCCGAAAGTTATTAATTTTTAATTCAATAGGAATAAAATGCCGATTATTAAATCCGCCAAAAAGGCTGCTCGCCAAGCTGAAAAACGCACTGAGCACAACGTTGAGATCAAGAAAGCGATCAAAAGCGCTGTTAAGGCTTTCAAAGAAAAGCCAACTGCAGAAAATCTTTCTAAAGCTCAATCTGAATATGACAAAGCTGTCAAAAAAGATTTGTTAAAGAAAAACACTGCTGCTCGCCGCAAAGCTGCCCTTGCTAAAATCGCAAAAGAAGCCGGCGTCAAACCAGCTGCCAAAAAAGCTGCAAAGCCAGCCGCTAAACCAGCCGCCAAAGCTACTACAGCGAAGAAACCTGCAGCAAAAACGACTTCAGCAAAGAAAACGGCTGCAAAGAAGTAGATTTCATAGCAATATCAAGTTTAGAGAGTTCGACAAGGACTCTCTTTTCTTTTGTTCCCTGCCTGAAAGAAAAATCCTTCAATGCCTGTGATACCAAAAGTCCCAAAAACATATATGGATCTTGCTCATTCTCGATTTGCTCTAGCATCTGCACGGCCTTTTTGCCGTTAGTTTTAGCTGTTTTAAAAATGTCAAACACTAACCCGGCGTTGATGTTTGCCGGCATCACAAATTCCTTGATTTCGATTTTGTCTTTAAGTGCCTTATAAGTTGTGGTGCGCTTATCGAGCTTAGTTTCAAACAAAACCACCTCGTGCGGAGTGTTCAAATACTCAGGTAATTTCTCAAAAACTTCCTTATTCTCGCCAAGATCACGAATCAAAATTGCGCGCTTATCCGCAAAAAGCGAGCCGCCCATAAAAATGCTTGGCAAATCGGCTGACATCAGTTCTGGTCCGTCAATTACCTCATAATTCTCGCCGAGAACCTTTTTGATTTGCTCGTTAATTTTGACTCTATCGTCTCCGTAATAAATCCTGATCATTTTTGGCACCTCTTGCAAATATGCGTTCCCCGCCCCGCTACTCTAATTTTAACAATTTTTTCGCCACAGCGCGGGCATGGTTTGCCTTCATTTCTAAAAACTTGCGCAAATTTCTCCAAATAATCGCCCTTAGTACCGTCCGCTTTTACGTAAGTTGCCATCGTTGAGCCGCCAGAGTTAATCGAAGTATCCATCACCTTGCGCGCACCTAGTAGAATCCGCTCAGTTTCCTCTAGGTTCAAACTACCCGCCCGGCGCTCCGGATGAATGCCGGCATCAAATAGCGCCTCATCGGCATAAATATTACCTAGCCCACAGATGATGGTTTGGTCAAGAAGCACGGCTTTTACTACTGAATTTTTGTGACGTTGGAATTTATCATAGAGCTCCTCTTTCGTCATCACCCAAGGCTCTTTAGCAAGTTTCTTAATAAATCCGTCCTCTTCCACATCTTCAGTTTTCAAAATCTTGATAAACCCAAACTTACGCTGATCGTTAAAGAACAACTTGCCATCCTCAAACTCCAATATCACCCGCGTCTGTTTATTTGGCAGCTCCGCCACAAAGTTATCACTCGGATGCCCGGCTGCGAATTGTTCGGTTCCCCGCCAAATCAACTGGCCCGTCATCCGGAGGTGAATCATCATCGAATTACCATTATCAAGGTCAATAATTAACGCTTTGCCGTACCGTCTCAGAGCCTTCACTACCCCTGTTTTTGGCACACCAATAAACGATTTTTCACACAAAACCTCAACCCGAACAATTTTTTTGTTCAAGATAAATTTCGCAAGCCCACGCCGAATCGTCTCAACCTCAGGTAACTCCGGCATTACTCCTCCAACAGTTTACAGATTAAAGCAATAATCAAATCTTTTTCCGATGGGTCCGACTCCGCAATAAGAAGCGTCAAAGCCGTGAGCGCGCGGTCTGAAATCTTAGTTTCGCCGTTCTCCGTTAAATGACAATCGTTCATCGTCAAAAACACGATAAAAAGCAGTGCACCAATCCGTTTGTTACCGTCCTTAAATGGCTTATTTTTAACGATAGAATAAAGCAAATTTGCTGCCTTTTCTGCCACTGTTTCTCCCGCCATTTTGTCGCCAAAATCTAGCTTTTCGTTCTTCAAAGCACCAAACTTTTCGTCCGCACCTAAGTTTTCACGTAGTTGCTTAATAATCTTCGTGCATTCTTCAGTATTCAAAAACTTTATCGCACGTTTACCCGAACCAAAGGTAATGTGACCTTCGTCATATTCTTTAAGTGCCTTAAAGCTTGGGCTATACTTTGAGATTACTTCTAAAATTCCTTTGGCCTCCGCCTCAGAAAGCTCGCTCACAGCCGTTAAGCGCCGCACAATACTCAGCGTCCCCTCAATCGCGCGTAGCTTCTCGGCATCAAGCTCTTTCAAGCGTCGCTCATTAATCGCCGCACCATCCACCACATAAGACTTCAAAACCTTGGTAGCCCAAATACGAAAATCCGTAGCTTTGCGCGAGTTCACGCGGTAACCCACCGAAATAATCGCATCCAAATTATACTTTTTAACCTCACGTTTTACCTGGCGATTCCCTTCCATGCGAACTTGTGCATTTTTTGCACATGTTGCTTTTTCATCTAGCTCGCCCTCTCTGTAAATATTATTCAAGTGTCTGTTAATCACCGATCGATCCACGCCAAAAAGCTGCGAAATCTGCTCTTCCGTGGCCCACAAAGTTTCGCCATCGATATTAAAAACTACTTCACCCTCGTGAATTTTGTAAATCTCAAGACCGTTGTTCATTAAAGCTCGCCCCAGTTCTGCCCAACCGTTACATCTACCGCCAGTTTCACATTGAGTTCTGGCGCCACCGCCTCCATTGTGTCCTTCAAGACCTTTGAAACTTCATCCTTTATCGCCTCATCACATTCTACAATTAACGAATCATGTACTTGCATAATCAAACTCGCGCCCTTTGGCAATTTGGCATCCACTGCCGCCATTGCGCGCTTCATCAAATCAGCTTCGGTTCCCTGAATTGGCATGTTCTGAGCTGCGCGTTCAGCTGCCGCGCGTACCAAGAAATTAGCAGACTTTACATCTGGAGTTGGACGACGACGACCAAAGAAGGTTTCAACATAGCCCATCTCGCGCGCTTGCTTCAAGATCTCATCAAGTTTCTTGCGGATTGGCGCACGAAGCTCAAAATACTTGTCGATAAAGGCCTTGGCCTCTGACACACTCATATCTGCCGCGTCTGCCAAACCCTTTGCGCTCATACCATAAAGAACGCCAAAGTTAATCACCTTAGCTGCACGACGCTGCTTCTTAGTTACCTCGTCAAATGGCACCTTAAAGGCCTCGGACGCCGTCTTGGTATGAATATCAATTCCCGAATTAAAGTCATCAATCAGCTTTTGGTCGCCAGATAAAGCCGCCGCAAGCCTAAGCTCAAACTGCGAATAATCTGCTGAAACGAGCACCTTACCAGCCGGCGCTACAAAACCAGTCCTAATACGTTTCCCTTCTTCAGTACGCACCGGAATATTTTGCAGATTCGGATTAAGAGACGAGAGCCGTCCGGTCGCCGTCACATTTTGGGTAAACGTGGTGTGAATTCTATCCTCTGAATCGGCCAGTTCCGGCATCGGCAAAATGTAGGTAGAAAGTAGCTTAGCCGCCTCACGATACTCCATTAACTTCGGAATCAAAGGGTGCAGATCCTTCAGTTTATCGAGCTCTTTTGCCCCAGTCGAATACCCACGCGAAGTCTTCTTAATTCCCTTGGTAGGTAGGCCCAACTTATCAAACAATACTTCCGAAAGTTGCACTGGCGAATTCACGTTGAAGTCTACACCAGCCATCAACTGCACTTCGCGTTCTTTACGAGCCACTTCATTCGTATATTCGTTCTTTAAATCATCAAAGTATTTGCGGTCGATCAGCATGCCCTTCTTTTCCATTTTGAAAAGAATCGGGATGAGCGGCAAGTCAAATTGAACAAATATTTTATACAGCTCTGGCCTCTGTTCGAAGGCCGATTTTTGGCGCCAATACTCTTTTTCGATACTTTCTTGTTCAAAATCTCGAGCCAAAGGATCCAGCAAAAAGTGACCTTGGTTTAGGTCCCAAAACTCGGCACCCATCAAAATTTTGGTCGCGATTTTGCTATCACTATGCATCAAAGCTTTAATGTCCCAGTCTACAATTAAATCTTTCGGCAAAGGCTTTACTTCCACTTCTTCTACCGGCTCTGGCGCGGTTGGCAAATCCATAGTACTGTATTTTCTAACCAGTGAATTAAACTCAAAACGTTTTAACCCGGCAATCATCTTGGCCTGATCCATCTTAAACTCTGGCACATCGGCTAATTTAACTGGCGCATCAAACATAATCTTAGCGAGTTTCAAAGACATATAAGCCGATTCCCTGCCCTCAATAAGTTTCTTGGCAATCGAACCACCAATCTCATCAATATGCTCATAAATTCCATCTAGAGTTCCGTAATCATTGAGCAGCTTAACCGCAGTCTTCTCGCCAATACCCGGCACGCCCGGGATATTATCAGAAGCATCACCTTTGAGCGCCTTCATATCAAGAAATTGTGACTTCAAAATACCATATTTAGCCTCAACTTCAGCCACATCAATCTCTTCGATATTCGAAAAGCCTTTCAAAATGCGCCACATTCTAGTGTTTTCATCCACAATCTGCAGCATATCAAGATCAGAAGATATAATATATGTCTCGTATTCGCACTTGCCGTCACTGCCCATTACGTTGTCAGCCTGCAAGCTAAGCGTGCCAATAATATCATCGGCCTCGTAGTTATCTAGCTCAATAAAAGTCCAGCCTAAGCTGTCAATTAACTCTTTCAAAAGTGGGATTTGCGCATAAAAATCATCACCTGGTTTTACGCGGCCAGCCTTATATTCTGGATAAATCTCACGACGTTTAGCACCCGAAGTATGGGAATCCCAGGCCACTACCACCTGATTTGGCGACAATTTACTCACGATTTCCATTGCGATTGCCGCAAAACCATAGATACCACCGGTTGGTGTACCATCAGACAAACTCAGCGCTCCCATCGCGTAATATCCGCGATAAAACACCGATTTGCCATCAATTATTACCAACCTTTTCATAACTTAATTATAGCATGAGGCATCAAAAAAGAGCCCCGTAGGGCTCTTAATCTTACTTATCAAAGTATCCGAGAACTTTTTCACCAAACTCAAGCTCAGCCTTGATCTCGTCTTTGCTCATGCCAGCATAGCGTTCACGAAAAGCCTTCAGTTTTTTGAAAAACTCTGCTTTATTCTCGTGCTCGGTCAGAGCGGATTCGATATCAGCCTCCGAAATGTCACTAAAGCCAATACCTGCTTCTGGTTTTACTTCTTTAAAAGTGATTCCGGCGATGTCATCCATCTCTTTTTTAACGGCTTCGCCGCCAACAATCAAAATAGCATCAACAATTTCTTTAATAGCAAAGTTCACCTTAGTTGGGATAAAAGCCTTTTTCTCAGATTTTGGAGCCGGCTTTTCGCCATTTAAGGCGTTGCTCAAAGCTTCTTTCTTGCCGCTAAGTTTTTCTTCTTTCACTGCATCGTCGCTCATTATTTGGCCTCCAAATAAATCTTTTTAAATTCACTCATTGCGTAATCTACAGTTGCGTTAATATCAAAATTGGCCGCAGCGAGCATCTTATCTAGACTTTCGCGAGTAAACTTATTGTCTCTGGTGTAGTACTCGAGCATATCCAAATCCTTGAGTGGCAACGTGCCCAAAATCGCAGTGTGGATTTCTGCTCTTACTCTTTCTAACAATTTGGCGTGCGCTTCAGCGCTATCTTCCAGGCCTTTTTCAGAAAGCAATTCGGACACAAAAACATCCAAATCCTTCTTTTTCTCACCCTCTGGTTGTTCCATTTGCCCTTCCTTTTTTTAATGCATTAAAACTTAACCTAATAGTATAACACTTATGCTTTTAGGTCAAGATAACTAAAACTCAATTTCAGCCAAAATTTCATCGACACGATCCTGGAGATCTTTAATCGTGCCATTATTAAGCGCATAATAATCTGCTGCCACAATCGGGCCGCCTTTTTCTAGATTCTCAATTTCGCTACGATCACGTTCGCGAATAGCTGCCGTGTCGAAGGCGCGTCCTGGACGCTTTGCTACGCGGTCATAACGTAATTTCTTATCAACTACTACAGCTAGGAAGGTCAAACACTTTGGAAATTCCTTCTTGAGGATTTTATACTCTGTCCACGTGTAAACGCCATCAAGCACAATACGCTTTTGGCCAGCGGCGATGAGGTCTTTGGCTTCAGCAATTGCTTGCTTTACAACCCAGTCTTTGCCCTCAGTCTCGCGAATCATCTCACGGAACTTTTTCTCGCTTTCGCCATCTTCCGTGCGAATAATTCCCCGCTTTTCCATTTCCTTATAAATCATACCGCCAAAATACACTCTTGGATAACCCTTGCTGGTCAAATGATCAACCACTACGGACTTACCGCTACCACTCATCCCCACCACTGCAATAATCTTTACGTTTTCCATATTTACCAGTATATCATTTTATAAATTAATAATCACTTTTAAATACTGTTTTGCTTTTTTTATTTCAATTTCATTCACATTTTCAAAAAGCTTGTATTCGCCCTCAGCCTGAATCTCCACCCTGGCCGGCTCAGTAAATTTCAAAACATCCCTTTTCGTAGTTTTGCCTGGCACCCGGTGCAAAATACTCTTTGCCATCAAATTCGCTAATCTAAAGAAGTTGGTTAGTCGTCCAGTGCCACTCCAAAAGTTCTCAGATCCAAGAAACCACGTTCCGCCCTTCATCACCTTGGCCATTAAGCGACCATTTACTGCGGTGTAATCAGATGTCTTCTTTGGTTGCAAATTACCATTCAGACTAAACTCAGGCAAAAACACCTTTTTATGGCGATTCTTAAAATACCAGCCTGCCAGCTGCGGGTACGAACGCCAAGAGCTTTTGTGCCCTTTTTGCAAATGCTTCCGTACCTTTTTATTATCGAAAAGTTCCGTAGCCTCAGCCATCATGCCAATCGTGACATAGCAAGTCGCAAACCTAAAATGTTCGCCGTCCACCATAATCTCTAGCGGCCACAATTTAGCCGCTTTACTGCTAAACACGTCCTTCAGCTTTTTCGTCTTCAGCGTACGCGCCAAATCGTTAAAATTGCCATACGGCAGCACCGCGAGCGTTGCATCTTTTGACGCTGTCAAAATACTATTTGCCGCAATCGCAGCCGTCGCATCACCGCCCACAGCCAAAAGCAAATCGCCATCGCGGATCACCTTAGCAAGTTGTGCTACGTTATCTTCTATATTAGTGCGCTTAACTTCATACTTCCCCACCATCACGCCATTTAGGCCCATTTTATGCATAGCAGCCGGGTCGGACAAAACATCCAAAACTTCAGCCTTAACATCCTTAAAGCGTGATGAACGCAGATTGTAAACGATTAGTACTCTGCGCATTTTATGAATCCTTAGTTATTTACTGAAGCTTCCGGTACCAAGAATTTAATGAGAGCGGCCAGCAAAACGAAAGCAGCCACACCAAGTACGATTTCAAACAAACGCCTTTTGGCCTTACGGGTTTTTTCCTCATTTCCAGAGGCAGTCAAATACTGAATGCCCACAATCACGATGCCAACAACGCCAAGCACACCGACACCAGCAGTCATAATATCAACTACGAGCACCAGCAAGTTCTTAATGCCACTACCTTCTTCCGTACAAGCTTCATCACCGTTCAAAATACTAGTTTGAACTTTTTTATCCTCACTACATGATGCCGCATAGGCTGGCCTGGCTACCAAAGCACCACCAACTACGGTTACCGCTAATACTAAAGCCAATAAGATTTTTTTCATATTCCTCCTACTTTAAGTATTCGTGAAGTTTTTTAGTTTCCTTATTTTTGCGAAGCTTAGAAAGAGCCTTGGCTTCAATTTGGCGAATACGCTCACGCGTAACAGCAAATTCGTTACCAACTTCCTCAAGCGTGTGTGGACGACCACCGCCAATACCAAAACGCAGACGGATAATCTTTTGTTCCCTATCAGTCAAAGTCGAGATAATCTCGGCAAGTTGTTCCTTCAAAATTTGGTTCGCAGCAGAATCTTCTGGCGAATCACGCTCTTCGTCTTCCACGAAATCACCAAGCACAGAATCTTCATCGTCACCTTCACGGCCAACGGAAGCATCAAGCGAAGCGATATCTTGTTTAATACGCATCACGTAATCAATCTTCTCTGGCTCCATGTCGAGTTCTTTAGCAATTTCTTCGTTGGTCGGCTCGCGATTAAGTTCGGTAGTAAGTTTGCGAGTAGTACGAAGCACCTTGTTAATAGTCTCAACCATGTGTACTGGAATACGAATCGTACGAGCTTGATCGGCAATAGCACGGGTGATAGCCTGGCGTACCCACCAAGTTGCATAAGTCGAAAACTTAAAGCCTTTGTCTGGATCAAATTTTTCTACAGCACGAAGTAAACCGGTATTTCCCTCTTGAATAAGATCGAGAAAATCAAGACCACGACCGCCGTAGCGTTTAGCAATTGAAACCACGAGACGCATGTTGGATTCCACCATTTTGTCTTTGGCTTTTTTATCACCCTTAACGATGCGTTGGGCAAGGTCGGCCTCTTCCTCTGGGGTAAGCAAAGGAATTTTACCGATTTCGCGAAGATAAAGGCGCACAGAGTCGTCTGCAAAAGCATCTACGTTCTCTGCCGTAATGGCCAAATCTTCATCTGATAATTCTTCCTCATTCTCTAGATCGTCTGACTCAGGACCATCAAAATCCATCGCAAGATCGCGCATTTCGAGAATGTCATCTTTGTTTTCGTCCATTGCAAATAAGTATACCTAATTTTTCGAATTTTGCAAGTCGCGAATCTGGCGAATCACCTCTTCAAACTCGGCATCATTTTCGTCTAAAGCCTCAAGCTTCGCATTTAATTCTTCAATCTTTTGCTTGTTTTCTTCCGCCTGATAACGTTTTAGCAAACTTTTGGCTTCTTTCTCCAAATCTTCTGGCGACAAACTTACTTCATGTTCGCTATTAAAAATTAGTTCCAGCTCAGCCAGTTTGTCCTTATTCGTTGGGACTTCCAAAGGAATTTCCGTCGTAATATCGCCAAATGCTTTTAAAGCTAACAAGCTGTTTTCTAGGCGCTTCAAGTTGTCATTTTTTGCTTCGGTCTTTGGCTTCTTCAGATATTTATGCTTACTTGCCTGCGCTAATTTTTGTTCCAAACGCTCACCCTTCTCACGCAAAACCTCAACCTCGACACCAAGGCGCTTCGCTACCTTTTCTTCGTAGCTCGCACGTTCAACTTCGTCCTTTACATAACTAAGAAGTTTCAAAGCCACATCCGAATATTTGCGCTTGTCTGGCGCCGAATTCAAATTCAAACTCTCTTCATACTTTTGAAGCAACCAATCCACAGCTGGCACGCGTTTTTGCACGGCCTGACGCCAGAGTTCTGGGTCTTTTTGAATCAATTCATCTGGATCTTTGGCGCCGTGATAATCCGAAATCACCGAAAGATCAATACCAAGATCGCCAGCCATCATAATCGCGCGCTCCGTGGCTTTTACACCCGCTTCATCGCCGTCATAAGCCAAACGAATATCCGAGGTTAAGTTAGACAAAATCTTTAAATGCTGTTCGGTCATGGCGGTGCCAGAAGTTGCCACGGCTTCTTTTACGCCAGCTTGGTGTGACGAAATCACGTCCATGTTCCCTTCTACGATCACCACAAAACCATTGCGACGAATTGACTCTTTGGCCTGATGCAAACCAAACACAAAACGCGATTTATTAAACAAAATCGTTTCCTGCGTGTTCAAATATTTTGGCTCGCCCTTGCCAATAATGCGCGCCGTAAAACCGATAATGTTGCCAGTGGTATCAATAAACGGCACCATCATACGCGCCCTAAACATATCACCACCAAAGCGGTTCAAGAGCCCCGCCGCCTCGAGTTCCTTCTCAGAAAAACCGCGTTTAATCAGTACGTCTTTTAGCACATTACCACCGCTTGGCGAATAGCCAATCTTAAACTCGGCCACCGTCTGACGATTCAAATTACGTTTATAAAAAACATACTCACAAACAGTTTTGTTCTTAGTCAGACACAGCTGATAATACTTGCAAGCTAAAACCAGTGCTTCGCGCGCACGGTTTTTGCGCTTAGTTACTTCGGCATCACCACCATGGTATTTTGAAAGATCCACCCCAGCCTGCGCAGCCAGTTTTTCCATCGCCTCGCGAAACGAAATTCCCTCCACTTCCATCACAAAAGTAAAAATATCGCCACCCTTATTGGCGGAAAAATCATGCCAAATACCCTTTTCAGGAGAAACCATAAACGAAGGAGTTTTGTCCACGCCCCAAGGTGACCTACCTTTAAGGTTGCGGCCTGCTCTTTTTAACTCTATATACTGCCCCACCACATCTTCCACCGCCAGTCGAGATTTAATTTCCTCCTTCGCGTCGTTCATGCTATAATTATACCATATGGACGGGCAACAATATCTTAACCAAATCACGCCAACAGCGAAAAAAGACAACGGCATTTTAGGTATTTTCAAATCAAAAATCGGTATCCTTTTAATCGCTGGTGTTATCTTGACGCTCGCCATCATCATTATTGGCTCCGCCATGAAGCCTCAAACCACTGCTCCTGCTGATGCTAAAACTCAAACCTTCACCCTTAAAAACCAGTTCGATGTCATTTCCAATTCCTTCAGCACTCACCAAAAGAATCTGCACTCCCCAACCCTTCGTAGCATCTCTGCCGAGGTTTCTAGAATTTTGTCAGATTCAAACAAAAAGTTTACTGATCAAATCACGACCGAGCTCACTTACACCGCAGCAAGCATCACCGACGATATCGTCGCTGTTAATAAATCCTACTACGCAACTCTCGATAGCGCACTATTTGCCGAAGTCGGCGGCCCTTCCTATGACCGCGCCTTTGCCCGCAAAATGGCCATGGCCCTGAAACGTTTCATGGATGCAGAGCTTTCGATTTACAACCTCTCCCAGAGTGACGACCTCAAAAACATTCTTTCCTCTTCCTACAATAGTTTATCTCCCCTCTACGTTCAACTTAATAATTATTCTGAGTAAAGAAAGGAACTTATGTCAGAAGAAAAAACCAAGAAAAATCCAAAAGAGCTCATCAAGAAAGCTCGCGGTAAAAGCTCTGGCTTCCGCAAAGAGTTTACCGACTTCATCAATCGTGGCAACGTCATGGATCTCGCTGTAGGTATCATCATTGGCTCCGCCTTTACCGCAATCGTCAACTCAATCGTAAATGACATCATCATGCCACTTATCAGCCTCATCGGCGGTGGCTTCGATTTCACCACGCTCAGTGTCACTATTCCAAACTTCTTTGGCGGTGACGGTGGCGCTACTATCGCCTACGGCAAGTTCATTCAAAACATTATTAACTTCCTTATTATCGCCCTCGTAATCTTCATTATCATCAAGGCGATCAACAAATTCCATCGCAAAAAGGATGATACTCCAGCCGAGGAAGCTCCAAAGGAAGACGAAAACACCGTGCTTCTCCGCGAGATTCGCGACGCTTTGAAGAAGAAAAAATAATTCCAACAAAAAATAGCCCTTCGGGGCTATTTTTTATGCCATATCTTTTGATAAATTGTAGCTTAGCCTAATCAAATCAGCCACTTCGTCATCATTTAGTTGGCCAGCATCTACGATTTCGATACCACCGCGACCAAAATAGCGCGACTCCATTACACTCTCATACTTTTCACGCAGTAATTTAGCGAGCTTCACATCCGAGCGCATTTCAAAAGTATTCTTGTTGACCACAAGAAACACTGTGCCATTTACAGAATATAATTCCCTCTTTTCAGTACGCTCGCCGTTTTGTTTTTCTTCAACGGTCTTTTCAAAATCGGCAATACCAGAAATTTTCTCTACTTCAATCATTTTTTAATAAACCCTTTGTAGAATTTCAGTTCTTCAATCGAACCTTCAATATCATCGAGCGCGCGGTGCGCATCACGTTTTACGAATTTCTTATTTAAAGCGTTTTCAAAGAAAATCTTCCAGGCAGACACATCAAGCATGCGATAGTGCAAGCGGCTATTAAGCTTTGGCCATTCCCTCTCGATAAACTTTTGATCCTGGTGAATTGAATTGCCAGAAAGATAAATCTCATCACCAAAGTATTTGTCTAGAAATTCTAGTAGCTCTGCTTCAACAACTTTAGCTGGCTTGCCATCCTTATTTTGAGCAAACAAAGCATCGCGTGAGGCAGCGTTCTTCTCCCAGAACTCGCCCACCATGCGCTTCTTCATAAGCCTTGGCGATACTTTTACCACAGCTTCAAAACGTGCCACTTCGTTAAGGTCAAAGTCAGTAGCAATCGCAGCCACTTCCAGAATTTTATCCGTCACTGGCGAGAGACCAGTCATTTCTAAATCAATCCAAAGTAGTTTGGCTTTTTTCATTACATCTCCTCCGGGATTTGAATTCCCAAAATATTAAGACCATGTTCCATTACGTTGAGGTATGCCCGAATGATTTGGGCGCGCTCGGCTTCGCGAGCATCACCAGCTACTGGACAATTTTCGTAAAAACGTGAGAATTCTTGTGCTAGCTCGTACAGAAAGTTGCACACTTTATGTGGTGCCATCTCTGTTACGGCCTCGTCTAGAACATCTTTATATTGAACAATTTTTTTACTCAGGGCACGCTCAAATGTATTTAGCTCACCATTTAGCTCGGCTTTTTTATCGCCAATTTTGCTGAGGATTTTCTTGGCCCTCACGCAGGAATACAGTAGATATGGACCAGAATTTCCGGTCATTTTGACAGATTCTTTTGGATCGAAAATAATATCGCCGCCCATTTTGTACTTCAAGAAAGCATACTTAGTAGCGCCAAGCACCACTTTTTCGTCTTCCGAATCATATTCGTTCTTCAGCTCGTCGGTAATCAAGTTCAAGATATCTACTGCTTTCAGGAAGTTCCCTTTTCTTGATGACATCTTTACGTTACCAGGCAACTTTACGTTCCCGTGAGTAAGATGCGTGGTACGTGCCGGAAGCTCTGGATTCATTTCGCCAATCGAAGCGAGCACAATCTTCATATAGTCGATAATGTCATTTGCGGTAATAATCACAGATTTATCAAAGTGGTAGTCATCCCACTTAGTGAAGATTAAACCAACGTCCTTAGCCTCGTAGGTTGGCAAGCCTTCCTGGTTGATAAACACACGAGTATGCAAATTAAGTTTGGTGTCGCCACGATAAACCACAGCGCCATCCGAAATCTCATAAACCCCAGCCGCAAGACCTTTTTTAACCTCGGCAAGACCGCGGCCAGCCACAGTGGATTCTGGATAATACTTATCGAATTTCACACCGATACGGTTATAAAAATCTTCAAAATATTGGTATGATAGTTCCCTACCACGCCAGTAAATATCAGCGAGCTCTGAACCGTGTAAATCATTTTCGGCAATCGTATAAATTTCTTTATTAATCTTAACGATTTCAGCCTTAGCCTCTTCATCTTCGTCATAAGCGGCAGTGCCTTCAATATATTTTTTCGCAATATCCTCGATAGTAAAATCCTTCATCCCGGATTTCTGCAAAGCCCAAAGAGTTTTACCCACGTGCAAACCGACATCGCCACCGAAGTTAGCGCGAATCACCTTGGCCCCAGCATATTCAAACAAGCGGCTGATTGCGTCGCCCACAATCGAAGTATAAAGATGGCCCACATGAAGCACCTTAAATGGGTTTGGATCGGAGAATTCGCAAATTACAGTTTTGCCAGAATATTCACTACACGATATATTTTCGGCAAAATTATCAACAAAGCCCTCGATTTTAGCAGCAAAATATCCGTCCGATAAGATAAAGTTTAGAAAGCCTGGCCCCGCCACCTCAACCTTAAACTCCGGCATTTCTGCCGCAATTTTCGTAGCAATTTCGCGCGGATTAGCATGCAAAATGCCACTTAGTTTCATCGCAACATTCGATGAAAAGTCCGCTTCTACGGTTTCTGGCGCCACAGTAACTTCAGGCTCAATATCGGCATCAAAAAGCTCTTTTATAACGTTTTTTATCTTTAAAACTAGTTCATTCATTACTGTTATTTTACCACAAAACCGGTATTTTATGTTATAATAGAGTCTACCCACCAAAATCTAGCATTGTTATACCGCTAGATTTTGCGTTTTTATGGGTAAAGTACATATCAAGGAGGTGGCAGTCAAATGCCAAGTAGTGCACGAAGGGTAGTGGATGTACCACAAAAATGTCGCGATGCGCCTGAGGATTCATCAATTGAGAGCCTCGCAGCAAAAGTTACGAAAACACACGGAGAAGGAGAACAAGTATGGGTAAAATTAACAACAAAAGACGCGGCAACCAGATCAGCAGCAAGTGTCGGCTTCAGAGCAAGCACAGCATCAGAATGAAGGCACGTCGCCGCATCGCGTAACTAAGCACGACCTCCAGGGCAGAGTCTAGTACTCTGCCCTATTTTAATTGACAAAGCACAAGGAATATGGTAAAATAGTATAGATAGGCTGTAAATCTACAACTATAGCACTCCCCTGTAAAAGGGACACTTAAAAAGGAGGTATCGCATGAAGCTTATCCGTATTAAGGAGGCGGATATTCACGTCACAACTGCGTGCAGTTCATGCTGTGAATACTGCTACGTTGATCAGCACGGCGAAGCCAGCCCAAGGAATCTCTTTAAGGGATACCATAAGGAAGGTGACATCGGAAGTCTAATGGATATCATCTCTTCCCTGCGCTTTAACGCCGGGATAGAAGACTTGGTGCTCGTAGGCGGCGATCCGTGTGTTCATAGCAACCTGGTCGAGTTATTGATTTTTGCAAAATCTCTCGGCCTCAACACGGTGGTCTTGTCCAACACCCACACCTACAGGAACAACGGCAACGTATATCGCATGTGCGACGTCGCGCCGTTTATCGACGAAGTCGACTTCACACTGCATGGGTGGGATGCCGAAAGCCACGACGCTTTCAACCACACGCCGGGTTCTTATGATCGGGCCATGAGGCAAATCAAGCTATTCATGGCATCCCGAGATGATAACCAAAGCGTAGGAATCGTTTTGAATATGGTTCCTAACACAATCGAACATCTCCGGGAAATCATGGAAGGAGCCATTAAACGGCTCGGCCTGAAGCCGGGACAGGACTTCTTCACAATTCAAAGAATCGCGCCTGTCGGAAAAGCCGCCATGGAGTGGGATCGCTGGAAGATTACGCCAGAGATGATGACTATCGCTTTCAACGTATTTGACGAAATCAAGAGCAAATACGACATCGAAACGAAGGTTGCCATCGATGCGCTCCCTTGGTGCATTGTCCCGAAAAAGCATCACCACTACCTCGAGCCTCTCGAGGGTGGCTGCAACTGGGGCAAGCCCGGCGGAGTGTTGAGCGTCCTTCCAGACGGAAGACTACAGCGTTGCGCCCTGTGCGCAAATGATCTCGGCGTAAACATCCTGGACATCCATAGTCCGGAAGAATTCACCGAGTTCATGCTGACAAACTCCGCCCTCGTCGCAACACGAAACAAAGAGCATCTAACGGAAAAATGCCTGAAGTGCTCATTGCTCAAAAAATGCGGCGGCGGATGCATTATCGCCAATACGGACGGAATCTCCTTCGGAGATCCGTATAAAACAAGCACGCCTCGGCAAGGCGTGGATTACCTCATCAAAGAAAGGTAGCTCCTCGGAGCTACCTTTTTCACGCTCTTAAAACTTTTCTTCGTCTATTACGTCACCATCTTCAGAGTAAATCGTAGCATCTGCATCAGCAAGATAAAAAATCTTGAAATCTGGCGCATCCAGAGTATAACCAGCCGCTTCAGCCCATTCAAACTCAGAAAGAATAGCCTTTTTGGCTTCAATATTACCGCTATCATCAATCAAACTACAGTTAATCCGAATCCAGTTTTCCCCATTAAAAGCCACAATACAAACCTTATTATTGGCAGCAATCTGCTTTGCTACCTTCTTTTTGGCGTTAGTCATGACATAAATCTTGCCATCAAATAATACTGGATCACCAAATGGCCTACAGCTTGGCCTGTCGCCATCAATAGTAGAAACAAAATTAACCTGCGTTTTATTCTTTAAAAATTCAAAAGTTTTTTCCATAATAATCTCCTAGTGCACGATGCTTTATGAAGCCCGTACTTCATTACTATATCATAGTTAATATCACTATTTAATGATAGAATAAGGCCATGGGATACTATAAAACGGCAACGAAATCATTTCCAAAAAAATCAAATATGTCCAATAGAAATAAAATTGAGAAAGCACTCCGAATCACATCTGTATTAACAATAATAATTTCCACAATAATCTCAGTTGGAGAAATAGGCGTAGCATGTTGTGAGCTCTTTGGCGATGGTCCGTATAGATCTTTCGGCCCCACGCTTATAGTTGCGCTTTTGATTATACCCCAATTCGTAGGCATCACAATCAATCTCATTCTGAAAAGACGGCTCGAGAAAAGAAACTCACTTGATGACAAAAACAAAAAGTTAAGTTTAGCGACAATTTACCTGTTATTGTTCAATCTGTTATTGGCCGTAATACTTGCTTTAGTGGTGAACATTTTAAATGGCAATCTTGCTCAGTGGATTCATTGATAATATAAAATAACAATGGTGCGAGTAGAGGGAGGACGCTCGCTCTCGCTCGCTATCCGCCTTCGGCTGGCGGACGTTGGTGCGAGTATGGAGGGTCGAACTCCAATCTCATCCTTGGGAAGGATACATAATAGCCGTTATACGATACTCGCAACTACCCCCATTATAACACACTATTCTATCGAGATATATTCGGAGATGCCGCTGTTAGTAGAGAGGTCTTCGAAGCGTCTATCGAACTCCGTAAATGGAACCTTGATAGATACGAAATTCACCTCAGCCTCATTTTTTTCAATCAATTTCACAAAGTAATAACCGTCGCCATTAACGGATGTAAACCTGCCGCTCTGGGCACCTGCTTCGAGCTTCATAGCCTCGTTGGCGCGGCCGCCATCCAAGTTTTTACTCGAAATCAAACCACCAGTCTCCTCATATTGAATCTGCTCACCAAGACCAGCTGCCACCTTTTGGTAGTTACCACCGTTCTCAAGCAACATCTTCTCTACCTTGCTGGCAATTTCATTAGCAGAGTTATCAATACTAGCTTCAACTTTGGCCTTAATCAAATGCAGCTTAATCAAGTGGCAGTATTCGCTCTTAGACAAACCAAAGTTGTCCTTAATAATCTTGAGGAAGCCTTCCTCGGCGCGATCCACACCACCAATCTGGCGATGGCGTTCAAACTCAGCGTTTACCTCGTCGTCCGTAACTTCGATCCCCAGTTCACGTGCCAACTTAATGGCATAGGTATAGTTCTCTGCCTCTGTTAATGCAGTGCGTTTGTATTGGTAAATCAAAGCCTTTTCGGATTCTTCGTCGCTGAACTTCCCTGCTTGATACTCGATAGATGTCATACTGCTACGATAAAGCATCAAGTAATCCGAAAAGCGTACTTTTTCGCCGTCTACATCAGCCACAGACACCGGGAAAATCTGCGTCACGCGGTACAGAAGCTCATCAGTCATGCCAAAACGATAAAGCGCGAGCCACCCACCAATCATCAAGAGCGCCACCACCACGCCAGACACCAAAATCGTGTTCACCACTACGCGGTGTTTAGTCCACTGCAAAGGATATTTGAACTTGCGGCCAGTTGCGAGCACCTCTTCGCGGCGCTCTTCCATCTTCTCAGATTCGGTCTTTTTATCATCTTGCTTTTTGAACAGTTTCATACCCCTATTATACCATATGGTATAATATACGTACGGCAGGGCTCGGCCCAGCCGCATTGTAAAACAAACAAATAGCACGCTTTGTTTGTTTTACCCACATGGCCCGGTGGCTCAATGGATAGAGCAATTCCGTCCTAAGGAAGAGGTTGTGCGTTCGACTCGCACCCGGGTCACCAAGAATACGAGAAAAACGAAAGAGCTTGCTCTTTCTTTTTTGAGTATTCGCCGGTGACCCTAGCCAGCGAACGAAGTAAGCTGGCGTTGTCACCAAAGCGCAGCGAGCCAAACTCGCACCATTAACTATTTTTCGTCGTATAATATATACATATTCAGTTTTGTTTAATACTCAAAACTAAACTACTATTAGGAGGCAAGATGAGTGATAAAACCCAAAACAAAGAAACCGAAAAACCCGTAGAAATCGAAAAAGTTGAAGGAACCAAAGCAGAAAAGCCTAAAAAGCACCGCAACCTAGGCTACAAAATTGTTATTGTATTACTACTTCTCGCCATCGCTGCCGGCGCCGGCACCTGGGCATTCACCACCGGCAAACTCGACTTTATTTTTAACCCAACCCCAGCCGAAGAAGCAAAAGTTGAGCTAAAGCATACCGACACTATCACCGCTAAAACAGACGGCGTATATATTATTGACGTTTCTGAAGTCGTCGACGAGGTCATGCCATCCATCGTGGCCATCACCAGCAAAACCGTCATTAATTCCGGTCTGTTTGACTTCTTTTTCTTTGGCACCAACACTCCTAAAAGCTACACCACCGAAGGCGCCGGTTCTGGCGTTATCGTAGCCGAAGACGACGAAAATCTTTATATTCTTACCAACAACCACGTCGTCAAAAACGCTAGCGAACTCTCCGTAAAATTCATCGATGACACTAGCCACGATGCTTCCATCAAAGGCGTCTCAAAACGCAAAGACATCGCCATCGTATCAGTTAGTAAAAGCGGCATCGACAACGAAACCTTGAAAAAAATCAAAATCGCCACACTCGGCGACAGCAACAAGCTCAAAGTCGGTAACGGCGTTATCGCCATCGGCAACGCCCTCGGCTACGGCCAATCCGTCACCATCGGCGTAGTTAGCGCCTTGAACCGCGAAGTAGTCACCGAAGATTATACCCAAGAAATGATCCAAACTGACGCTGCCATCAACGGCGGCAACAGTGGCGGCGCTTTGCTCAACAGTAAAGGCGAAGTCGTTGGTATCAACTCCGTTAAATATTCGCAAAACGGCACCATCACTAGCGCCAGCATCGAAGGCATGAGCTTTGCCATCCCAATCTCCGACGTCGCCGAGCTCATCACTTCCCTCATCAAAGGCGAAGACGACAAAGAGCTCTCCCTCGGCATCGAGGGTTATATGACCAATTCCAGCAGCCTCGCCGGCTATAAACTACCAGAAGGCCTCTATGTCTCCGCCATCACCGCTGGCGGCAACGCCGAAAAGTCCGAGCTCGAAATCGGCAACATCATCACCGAAATCGACGGTAACAAAGTCACTTCCCTCGACTCTGTCCGCAAAGTTCTCAACAAGAAGCAGCACGGCGACACCGTCACCCTCAAAGTAAAATACGCCAGCAGAAACGAGTATAAAGAAAAAGAAATCACGATTACTCTGGCGTAACAAGAATACACGCATTGGTTTGCGGCAAGGTTAGGTTGTTTTGAACTATTTCCAGATTTTCGAGCGTTAAAAAGACAACAATACCGAATGAGAAAAGCAAGAACCCTCCATGCGGAGGGTTCAATTTTGCTTTTCGAATTTCGGTCTATTGTTGTCTTTTTAACTAAGCTCGAAAGTCCAGTTCAAAACAACCTAAGCTTACCGTAAATTAACGAGTATATTTTTCGTTAAGATCTGAGTAATCGTAAAGCTCGTTTGCATTGAACCAAAGGTCAATCTCAGCCTTGGCTTCTTCGAGAGAGCCAGAAGCGTGTACCAAGTTAGGAACACCAGTACCCTTGGCATCAGAGTAACCAAAGCTCATGTGTGAGAAGTCGCCACGAATGGTGCCCATCTCAGCGGATTTTGGTTCGGTTGGACCAACGATCTTGCGAACGAGTGGTTGTGCCTCAACACCTTCAAGCACCATAGCTACCACAGGGCCAGTCATCATGTATTCAACGTTGTAGCGGAAAACTTGTTCGCCACGGCGAGTAATCATTTTACCAATGTCTTCGTAGTGCATGCGATAAAGTTTTTCATCTGGCATGACCATCTTCATACCAACGATCTTAAGACCAACGCGTTCGAAGCGTTGAATAATTTCGCCGATAATACCACGTTGCACTGTATCTGGTTTCAAAACCACAAGCGTACGCTGAATATAGTCTTTTGCTTTTGATTCTGCCATATTTTCTCCTTTTAGCTTTTGGCAATTATACCATACTCGGGTGTTATAATAAAACCATGTATATCTCTGATCTCATCGAAGAATTTCTTGAGCATCTCGAAATCGAATCTGGCCGCTCGCCAAAAACCATCGAAAATTACCGCCTTTACCTCGAGCGCTTCCTTGAGATTGTTTCCGAAATCCTCAATACCGACGACATTAAACCAAATATGATTGACGCCGAGGTTCTCCGTAAATACCGTCTCAAACTCAACCGCTACGAATCACCAAAAGATGGCGACGGCCTAAAAACCATCACCCAGGCTTATCATTTAATTGCTCTGCGTGGCTTTTTCAAATATCTTTCCCGCCGCGGTATCAAATCGCTCGATCCATCTCTTATCGAGCTACCGCACGTCGTGCGCAAGCAAGTTACTTTCCTCCATTTTGATGAAGTCGAAGACATGCTAAATCAAATCGATCTGTCAACCGAATCCGGCCTCCGCGACCGTGCCATCATTGAACTTCTCTATTCTGGCGGTCTGCGCGTTTCCGAGCTCATCAATTTGAACCGCGACTCGATTAATCTCGAACGCCGCGAATTTGTAGTCCGTGGTAAAGGCCAAAAAGACCGCCCAATTTTCATCTCCGAAGCTGCCGCCGACCGCATCGCCGAATACCTTGGCGCCCGCACCGATTCCCTACCAGCCCTCTTCTTAAACAATAGTAAAAACCAGCAATCCGTAGACACTTCCGGCAACTTCCGTCGCCTCACCCCACGCAGCGTCGAGCGCATCGTCGAAAAATATGCCCGCATGGCCGGCATCACCAAACATGTCAGCCCACACACCCTGCGCCACTCCTTCGCTACAGACCTTCTCATGAACGGTGCCGACCTCCGCGCCGTCCAATCCATGCTCGGCCACGCCGACATCTCCACTACGCAAATCTACACCCACGTCACGGATGCCCACTTGCGTGAAATCCACGAAAAAT
>CAMZAW010000004.1 GCA_947304335.1 uncultured Candidatus Saccharibacteria bacterium
ACAAAATTACCTCTGAAACTGGCGCCGAAGTTGATATCGAAGATTCTGGTCTTGTCACCGTTTCCGGCAAAGATCCAGAAGCCATCAAGAAAGCCCTCGATTGGGTCCGCTCGCTCACCGAAGAGCCAGAAGTTGGCAAAATTTACGAAGGTACCGTGGTCACCATCAAAGACTTTGGTGCATTTGTGAACATCATGCCAGGCATCGACGGCATGCTTCACATTTCGCAAATTTCCGACAAGCGCCTTGCCAAGGTGACCGACGCCCTCCACGAAGGCGACAAAATCCGCGTCCGCCTCGTCGCTATCGACGACAAAGGCCGCCTCTCGCTTACTATGCGAAACCTAGACTAGATTATGAATACAGATAAAATCCGCAACTTTTGCATCATCGCGCATATCGACCACGGCAAATCGACCTTGGCCGATCGCATGATGGAGCTCACGGATACGGTAGAAAAGCGCGAAATGAAGGCGCAGCTGCTGGATTCGATGGAGCTGGAGCGCGAAAAGGGTATCACGATTAAGTTGACGCCGGTGACGATGCAGTGGAAGGGGTATACCTTAAATCTGATTGACACCCCGGGCCACGTGGATTTTAGCTACGAAGTGTCGCGTTCGCTCCAGGCCGTCGAGACGGCGGTGCTGGTGGTGGACGCCACTCAGGGTATTCAGGCCCAAACCTTGTCGAATGTTTACTTGGCGCTCGAGCAAGATCTTGAGATTTTGCCAGTGATTAACAAAATTGACCTGCCGGCGGCAGACGTTGAAAAAGTCTCCGCCGAAATCGTCAATTTGCTCGGCTGCAAAAAGGAAGATATTATCGGTGTTTCCGCTAAAACCGGCCTTAATGTTGAGCAGGTTCTCGATGCGATTATCGAACGCGGCCCGGCGCCACGCGTGGTCGAACAAACCACTAGCGCTGCCGTCGAAACCCCAACTCGCGCTTTGATTTTTGATTCTTACTTCGATGATTACCGCGGCGTGGTGCTGTATGTCCGCACCTTCAATGGCCGCATTCCAAAAAACTCCGAGATTCGTATGATGGCCGCCGGCACCAACGGTTTGGCGCTTGAGGTCGGTATTTTGACACCAAAAATGTCACCAAAAGACGCACTCGAAGAGGGAAATATTGGCTACATCGTGACCAATCTCAAAACCACGCGCGAGGCAAAAGTCGGTGACACCGTGACTTTGGTAAAAAACCCAGCTTCGACTCCGCTCCCAGGCTACAAACACGTTTTGCCATTTGTTTATGCCGGCTTTTTCCCAGTTTCAAATGACCAATACAAAGATTTGAAAGAAGCCCTCGAAAAGCTTGCTCTTTCGGATTCTGCTTTGGTATTTGAGCCAGAAAATTCGCCGGTCCTTGGTTTTGGCCTTCGCATCGGCTTCCTCGGTCTTCTTCACATGGACATCATCAAGGAGCGTTTGGAGCGCGAATTTAATCTTGATCTTATTATCACCAACCCATCCACAAACTATGAAGTGACTTTGCAAAACGGCGAGGAGCTCGAAATTAAATCCGCCGCCGATTTGCCAGATATTTCCGTGGTCAAGGAAATCCGCGAGCCTTGGGTGAAGGGTGAAATCATCGTGCCAAGCAGCATGATCGGAAACGTGTTGAATTTGATTAACGAAAAACGCGGCCATCAAACCAATTTGAGTTACATTGAAGACCGCGCCGTGATCGACTTTGAGGCGCCGATGGCGAACCTCCTTACCGATTTTTACGACCAATTAAAGTCCGCCACCTCTGGCTATGCCAGCTTTAACTACGAGCTCTACGGTTACCGCGCCGAAGACCTGGTTCGCGTGGATTTTCTCGTGGCGGGTAGCAAAATGGACGCGCTCTCCGTAATGTGCCACCGCAGCGAAGCGGACGCCATCGGGCGCGACGTCACTAAAAAGCTCAAAGAAGTCATTCCGCGTCAAAACTTCGAGGTGGCACTGCAGGCCGCCATCGGCGCCCGCATCATCTCCCGCGAAACTATCGGCGCCTACCGTAAAGATGTGACCGTTAAAATTCACACCGGCGACCGCGACCGCAAAGCCAAGTTGCTCGAAAAACAGAAGCGCGGCAAAGCCCGCATGAAACGCTTCGGCAAAATCGACATCCCGTCCGAAGCCTTTACAGTAATGCTCAAAAGAAATTAAAAATGGCTCCCGAAGGAGCCGTTTTTATTCTGCAGGAATCCCCAGAGTTTCGTCCGTTAGTGCCTTGGCATCAAACGGTTTTTCGTATTTATTTAGCTGCTCAATTTCTTTCAGTAAATTCTCGAGATATTCATCAATCGTCTCGCCTGTGATGTTGCCCGAATCCGAAAACTCAAAATCGGTTTTTTCAATCTTGCTGTCATCCTCGATTTCTTCTTCGTCCGGCAAAAAGCCCGGGCGCGAGCGGTCTAGGTATACATCGCCAGAATGGTGATAAATCGTGAGAGAAACAGAGGTGAGCACCACTGAAATTGCGATCGTAAACCCGCCCAAAATCAAGATGTTGCGGCTGCCTTTTGTCATGCTCATAGGCGCCCCCTCAGCTGGCGTACCAGCTCGATGTGTTTACTCGTGAGTTCAGAAACCTTGTTGATATCAAACACCATGGTTTGGCGCTTTTCGCGCACCGTCACGAGTTGATTATAAAAATCCTGCGCGTTGCCGCAGTCGGCATTAATCAACTCCTCGAGCGACTTTTGGTATTCAATAAAATCGTCCTTAAAATTGGTTTGCGCCGTGGCAAAAGATACCTGGTTGCTCATCAACTCCTGCGCCAGTTCGTCGCTGATGTTGTTGCGGGTTAGCCGCACATTGAGAGGAGTAATATATTTACTGATAATTTTTTCGTAGTAACCACCGATATAGACGCGAGCGCGCGAGTCGTTATGTTGCACATTTTTAAGCTGAGTCTTTATCTGCTCGCAGTTATCAATAATGTAGTTTGCGCCGTTTTCGCTGAGAGCCCCAGCCACACATGAACAGAGAAGAATTTGACAAAAAAGCATAAGTGTGATACAATAAAAAGATAGGGCTTTTTTCTTCATAAATCTATTATAACAAATTAAAAATTTTTCTAAACCATGCGTCGGCAGGGCCGGCGGTAAGCAGTAGAACCAGGTAACCCGAAGCCTGGTATTTTTTGAGTTTTTCAGCTAAATCATCGCTAGCCTCGGCTGGCTCGGCGATTTCGGCATTTTTAAGTCCAGAAATTAGTTTCTCTGGCGTCAAGACCTCGAGAGCAGGATTCTCGCGCGTGAGATAAGTCGGCAGCCAAAACAGCTTGTCGACGCCAACAAAAGCGTCTTTGTAGCCTGGCCAAACTTCGTGTTGGCGGGTGTTTTGGTGCGGCTGATAAGCCACCACCACGCCTTTCAAGCCACGGAGCGCGGCCTCCTCTTTGGCCATCTCGATTGTGGCGGCAATTTCTTCTGGATGGTGCGCATAATCGGTGTAAGCACCATCGGCAACACGCTCAAAACGGCGGCCCACGCCAGGGAATTCGTTCAAAATTTCGGCGATTTTCGCTTCGTCAACCTCTGGCGCCATGGCAGATACCGCAGCCATCGCGAGCGTAGCGTCGGCACGGCGAGCCTCGCCAGCCAAGGTCAGACGCGGGTCGGCCGGCAAGTTTTCAATCACATTTTCGCACTGCGATTTAAATTGTTCAAACGCGGCCAAGTAATCCTCGCGGGTTGGGTAAATATCTGGGTGATCATAGCTCACAAACGGCAACACGGCAAGCCACGGATGGAATTTCAGGAAGTTACGGTCGTACTCGTCGGCTTCGTAAATAAAGAATTTGTCGCCCGGGTGATAGGCTCCGCTAGGCGCAAAACCAAGTGTGGTGCCCACAATATAAGATACCGGCAGGCCGAGTTTTAAAGCGGCAAAAGTAATCATCGAAGTAGTGGTGGTTTTGCCGTGCGTGCCGGCCACCGCCACCATTTTAAGGCCAAGTTTTTCAATCAAATAAGCGGTCAACTCATCACGTTTGGTGACTTTGATGCCAGCTTCTCGCGCCAACACCAGCTCCGGATGGTCGGCCGGCAAAGCCGAAGTGTGCACGAACCAGTCGATTTCATCAATGTGCGCCCGCAAAAACTCGCCGTCCTGCGCGCCGATTTTGACCTCAATATTATTAGCAGCTAATTCATCGTAAATTGCTCCGGCGGCAAGGTCCGAACCCATCACTTCGATTCCGGCGTTTTTTGCCATCAAAGCTAGCGGTCCCATCCCTGTACCAGAGATGCCTGAAATGTAGATTTTCATGCTATAATTTTACCATGAAAATCTCATCTGAAGAGGAAATGATTAACTGCGGCCGCGAGTTCGCCAAAACCGTCAAAGCCCCGCAAGTAATCGAATTGATTGGCGACGTCGGCGCCGGCAAAACTACTTTTGTGCGCGGTTTGGCCGAAGGCCTCGGCATCAAAACGCCAGTCACCAGTCCGAGTTTCACGATTTCTAAAGAATACGCATATGACGGCGGCCGCCTCGTGCACTATGATTTTTACCGCTTGCCAGACCCAGGCCTGATGGCCGAAGATTTAGACGAGGCCATTAGCGACCCGCACGCCATCGTACTCGTTGAGTGGGCCAATTCCGTCGAAAACATTTTGCCTGCCAACACGAAAAGAATCGAAATCAAATATAATGACGACGGCACCCGCGAGGTTACCCTATGAAAATGTATCTAGATACTTCAACCCCAGTCACGATTTTAAAACTCGATGACAAAACCTACGAATGGGAATCCGGCCGCGATTTGGCCGAGCAGTTGCATGGCTTCATCCGCGACAAGCTCGCTGAAAACGGCGCCACTTGGCAAGACCTCACCGAAATAACCTTTATGTCTGGCCCCGGCTCCTTTACCGGCCTTCGCATCGGCGCCGCCGTGGTCAATACACTCGCGTCCGAGCTCAACATTCCGCTAAAAAACCATCACGGCGAGCAAGTCAAAATCATTTTGCCAGACTACGGCCGCCCGGCTAACATCACCACCCCGAAAAAATAGCATAGGTGTTATAATAATTACAGTAAAAGGAGTGAAAAGTGGAAAAAGTTGAAGAAAAAACTGCAGAAGAGAAAAAATCCAAAAAAGGTTTGATTGCCATAATTATTGCTGCCGCAGTTGTTGTGATTGGTGTTGTTATCGCCCTCATCTTGATTCTTGGCGGCAACAAAGGCAGACTCATCGGCAAATGGAAAACCGAATCCGGCAGTTGGTATTACAATTTCGTCACCGATACCAAAGGCGGCTACGGCACCGATGCCTACGACATTGCAGATCAGCCATTCACCTACAAAGACAACGGCGATTCATTCGACATCAAATATGACACCGCCACCTCTGGCATGACTCTCAAATATCGCATCGAAGACGGCGGCAAAAAACTTATTGTGGTCGATAGTTTCGGTCACGACACCGTTTATATTCGCCAATAATTAAAAAGCCCAGTGCAACCCCGTAAAGGGGTTGCATTTTTTTGCAATAAAGATAAAAATAGAGGTATGAAAAAGACTACCAATTTTGTCTGTCAACAATGTGGCGCCACTTATGCCAAGTGGGTCGGCCAATGCTCTAACTGTCAGGCTTGGAATTCTTTGGTGGAGCAGGTAATCGAGCCCGAGGCCAAAGCTGCCATCAGTAAGGGCCAGGTTTCCGGCAAAAAACTCGATTTCGTAAAGCTAAATTCTGTTACTCCGTCCGACGCCAAAGAGCGCTTAAAAACCAATTTTAAAGATTTAAATACCGTGCTTGGCGGAGGTTTTTTGCAGGGCTCCGTGAATTTGCTTGCTGGTCAGCCGGGCATTGGCAAATCCACGCTTCTCATGCAAATTTGTGCCGAAATCGCCAAAAATAAAAAAGTTCTTTATGTTTCAGGCGAGGAATCGGCCGGCCAAATCAAACTGCGTGCCGAGCGCCTGGGCGCTAGCTCCGATAATCTCAATTTTGCGAGCAGCACCAGTGGTAATGATATTGCCAAAACTATCGAGTCCGGCGAATTCGATTTTGTAATCGTCGATTCCATCCAGACCCTCACCATGAACGAAATTTCTTCCGCGCCGGGCACCGTTTCGCAGGTCACCAACTGCGGCAATTTGCTGATTCGCGCCGCCAAACTCACCGATACTGCCGTGGTGATTGTGGGCCACGTCACCAAGGAGGGCACATTGGCCGGGCCAAAAACTCTCGAGCATCTAGTGGATGTAGTTTTGAATTTTGAAGGCGATCGCTACGGCGGCTTCAAGACCGTGCGCGCCGTCAAAAACCGTTTCGGCGGCACCAATGAAGTCGCGATTTTTGAAATGAATGAAAAAGGCTTGAAAGAAGTCGAAAACCCTTCCGCCGCGCTCCTCGCTGAGCGCCAGAACACCGACGGCTCGATTATTCTCGCCACTATGGAGGGGAATCGTCCAATTTTGGTCGAGATTCAAGCTCTTGCTACACCAAGCAATTTCGGCTATCCAAAACGCACCGCGTCTGGCTTCGATTTAAACCGTCTAAATCTTTTAATCGCCGTGATCGAACGTCGCACCAAGCTCAAACTCAGCGACAAAGACATCTTTATCAACGTCGTTGGTGGCCTCAAAATCAACGATTCCGCCGCCGACCTCGCCGTCTGTCTTGCCATCGCGAGCGCCGTGGCCGGCCGTAAACTAGACGATAATTATGTGGTATTTGGTGAAGTTGGCCTCGGTGGCGAAATCCGCTCCGCCTTCCGCGCCGACCAGCGCATCGCCGAAGCCAAAAAACTCGGTTTCACTCACGCCATCGCTCCAAGCAAAGCCAAAGATTCCTTCGTAATTCCAGTCAAAGACCTCCGCGAAACTTTAATCAAATACGTCAAATGAAAATTCTCGGCATCGACCCAGGCATCGGCATCTGCGGTTTTGGCCTCGTTGAAAACGACCAAGCCCTAGATTTTGGTGTCGTCACTACCGTAATTGGCGCACCACTCCCAGCCCGCCTCAAAGAACTCTACGAAGGCCTTACCGAAATCGTTGAAACGTCCAAACCGGATGTGATTTCTGTCGAGAAACTCTTTTTCAGTAAAAACATCACCACCGGCATCTCCGTGGCCGAAGCCCGCGGCATTGTTTTGCTCGTGGCTGAGCAACACAACGTGCCAGTTTTCGAATATACGCCAAACGAAATTAAAAAGACTTTAACGGGATATGGCTCCGCTAAAAAAGGCCAAGTCCAAGACATGGTCAAGCTCCACTTAAATCTCGACACCCGTCCAAAGCCAGACGATGCTGCCGACGCTCTCGCCGCCGCTATCACTCATTCCTTAATGGAACGTGTAAATCTTGCAAAATAATAACAGGCTTATGCTATAATCAAACTAATTAATTATTTTTAATGAAAGGAAAAAATGTTCGCTGCATATTCATCATATAGCTCCGAAAAACTAGCAAATGCCCTTCTTGGCGCTGCTGTTGCGGATGCATTTTGGACGGCCATCATGCCAGCATTGCTCTTTAGCCTTGCTGTTTGTGCCTTCTTGGTTGTCTGTATTTGGATTGTCTTTAAGAAAGCCGGTAAAAACGGTTGGGAAGCCATCGTGCCAATCTATAACATGATTGTGATGATGGAAATCGTTGATTTGCCAACCTGGTACATCGTATTGTTCTTTATCCCAATCGCCAACATCTTCCTAGCATACAAAGTTGCCCGTGGTCTCGCCGAAAAATTCGGTTCAGACGATGGCTTCTGGATCTTGTTGTTCCTTCTCCCAATCGTAGGCTACCCAATCCTTGCCTTCGACAAAAACCGCACTTATCAAGATGACGACGATGTAGTTCCAGGTGCCGTGCCAGGCGCTGCTCCAGCCCAACCAGGCGCTCCAGTAGCTCCAGCTCAACCATACGCACCAGCTGCTCCAGTAGCCCCAGCCCAGCCAGCTGCACCAGTAGCCCCTGCTGCTCCTGTTGCACCAGCTGCTCCTGCTGCACCAGCCGCCCCTGTCGCTCCAGCAGCTCCAGTCGCTCCAGCTCAACCAGTCCAACCAGCTGCTCCAGCCGAACCGGTTCAACCAATTAACCCAGCTGGCCCTGCTACCCCCGCTCCATAAGGAGACAATGAAGGGACGAACAGAATCCAATTACTCCAGCTGCTCCAGAAGCTGAGCCAGTTCAACCAGTTGAGCCAGCTCCAGTAGCCCCAGCCGAGCCAGCCCCGGCTGCCCCGGAGGCTGCTCCAGTTGCTGAGCCAGCCCCTGCTGCTCCAGTTGAGCCAGCTCCAGTAGCTGCCATAGAAGCTGCACCAGCACCAAAGAAATCCAAAAAAGGTCTCGTAGCCGTAATCATCATCTTGCTTGTCGCCATCGCTGGCGGTGTCACTGCGGCATTTCTCATCCCAGTGCTCACCAAGATCGATTACTCTCCGGCCTATCGCCGCGCCAAAGAAATCTCGACCAAAATCTACGATTTCTCAACCAAGCAGAGCGATTGTTACAGAGTTGTTAGCAATGTCGAAAACGACACCGTCAATCTCGAAACCTATGAGGGATACGTCAATAACTGTAAAAACAGTTTTGCCGATAAAAGCATGAATATTGCAGTCGAAAACCTCGGCGAGACTGATGGCGTTCAGCGCAACAAAGACATCAAAGCTCTTTATGATGACTTTAACAGCGCCTACCAAGAGGTAGTTAATGCTGGTGATAACATCGAAACCAAGCTCACCGCTTACAAAGCTATCCACGAGTTCATCAGGACAAAACGCAACATGTTTGAGCTCGGGGATTACAAGAAGCCAGCAACTATGGACTCGTATGTCAAAATCTTGACCGACACCGGAATTGACGAGCTCGTCACCTTCGCTAATACGTGGAAAGAAAAAGTTACCGCGCTTGCCGAGGCCGACGCTCACCGTGAAGAAGTCAAAAAAGAGATTATCGACGGCAGCAAATCCTGGTTCATCGTTCTTGACTACGACAAAGACGAAAGATACAAAGAAGCTGACGCAGCCAGAGAAACTGCTCGCAAAGACTTCATCAACTACCAAAATACCGAACTTCCTCAAGCCAAGGACCTCTATCCAATTGAAATTGCAGATAGGGAAGGCCTAATTAGCAAGTTTGAATCACTTCGCGAGTTAATTAACTCGACTTACGAAGAAAACTACAACAAAGAGAGCGGTGACTGCACCGTAATCCTAGATACAGTAGTTAACTGCGAATAATTACGCTTATAATTCACAAAGGAGATATTACTAATGGATGAACCAAATCCAACTACGCCAGCTGCACCGGAAACTACTCCGACGCAACCGGCTGAGCAACCAGCCCCAGCTGCTGCTCCGGCTGAATCAGCCCCGAAAAAATCTAAAAAAGGCCTCGTGATAACTATTGTAATCTTGTTAATTACTGTCGCCGGCGGCGTCACTGCAGCACTCCTCATCCCGATGCTCACTAGGATTGACTATGGTCCAGCCTATCGCCAAGCTAGGGATCTTACATCAAAACTCACTGACTCTGTGTTTAATCAAGTCGATTGTTACACGGTAGTTGACGATATCGAAGCGCTTGATTACGGAGACTCATCTTATGACGAGCTAGTTGATGTCTGTAAAAACAGTTTTATAGACAAAAGCCTAAATATTGCAGTTGAAAGCCTTGGCGAGACAGATGGCGTCAAGCGAGACAGCAAAATCAAGGCTCTCTATGATGAATTCAACTCTGATTATCAGAAGATAGTAGAAGCTAGCGACAATATCGAAGTAAAGCTTGAGGCCTATAGGGCGATGCATAAGTTCTTGCTAGATTCGAGCAAGACGCTGAGCGTAACGGTCCAAAATAGTGAAGAAGTGTATTACTTTAGAGTAAAGACCGCGACGGAATCATGGGCTAAAACTCTAACAGATTCCGGCATTGACACTCTTGTCACATATGGCAACGGTTGGAAAGAAAAAGTTGATGCGCTCGCCGATGCCAACGAAAAAATGTTGAAAGTACGAGCAGACATCTTGGCTGAGGATTCGCACGTTGCCAGACTGTTTGACTACGAAGACAGGGATGAATATAAAACAGCCAAAGCTGAATACGAACAAAAACTCGAAGAATACAAAGAATATGTAAAAAATAATCAGCCAAACGTCAAGGAACTTTTCCCAATTGGCATGACCGATCGCTCAGGCCTCATCAAGAAGTTTAGTGATATGAAAGATCTTATCACGACTACTTATCAAGAGCACTACAATAAAGATAGTGGCGACTGTACGGACATCTTCGGCACTGTCATTTGCGAATAATTCGCCAAAAAGCCTCCTCTTAAGAGGAGGTTTTTTGATGTATAATATATATATGATTGCTCACATCAAGGGCCAAGTGGCCGAAAAATTCTTAAACTCCGTAATTGTCGACGTCCACGGCGTGGGTTACGAAATCGCCCTCACCGCGCTTGATTTTGAAAACATCAATCTAGGCGACGAAATCAAATTCTACACCTATCATTCTATCCGCGAAAACTCCGAAGAACTCTATGGCTTCTCTAGTTTAGCCGCCAAAAAACTCTTCGAGCTCCTGATTTCCGTGCAGGGAATTGGCCCGAAGGCCGCCATGGCCATCCTTAGCCTCGCTGCCCCTGAAGAAGTCCGCAACGCCATCGCTAATGCCGATGCCGCCTTTGTAGCCAAAGCCAGCGGTGTAGGCAAAAAATCCGCCGAACGCGTGATTGTAGACCTTCGTGACAAAGTTGGCATCCCATCCCACTACGGCACCACCGTCACCACCCCTGTTAATACGGCCGATGACGAGGCCCTAGACGCCCTCATCGCCCTCGGATTCCCACTCAAAGAGGCCACCGCGGCGCTTGATGGCATCGACAAGGCACTTTCTACCGAAGAAAGAATCAAATTAGCCTTGAAAAAATAATTCAACTGTGTTAAAATAACGGGTAATTGTCTAATATTAAAGGTTAAATTATGAGTTTTTCAATTTTAAAACAAATCGGTGACGCCCAAAAGAAGAAAGCTGTTGTTGACGTCCGTTCTGGTGATACCGTTAAAGTCACCCAAAAAATTAAAGAAGGTGAAAAATTCCGTTTGCAGGTTTTTGAAGGTGTTGTTATCCGTGTTGATCGCAAAGAATCTCACACCGCTCGCATCGTAGTCCGCAAGGTTACCTCTGGTGTTGGCGTCGAGAAATCCTTCCTTCTTCACAGCCCACTCGTAGAAAAAATCGAAATTACCAAGCGCTCTAAGGTTCGTCGCAACAACTTGGGCTACCTCCGCGCTCGCTCTGGTAAATCTGCCCGCCTTACTGGCAAAGATTTCGACCGCGCTGCCGCTAACGACGTTTCCGTAGCCGAAGAAGAAGCTCCAGCTACTGAAGTTAAAGCCGAAGAAGCTGCTCCTGCCGAAGAAGTTAAAGCAGAAGAACCAGCCGAAGCTCCAGCCGAAGAAACTCCAGCTGCTGAATAATCAATTCGCTTTTAAAATACCAACCGCAAGGTTGGTATTTTTGTTGCCCTGTGATAATCTAAAACTATGGCAATTCTTGGGATAGATGAAGTTGGTCGTGGCCCGTGGGCGGGCCCGCTTGTGATCGGCGCGGTCATTTTACCGGAAGAAAAACCGGCCTGGGTAGACGAACTCACCGATTCCAAAAAACTTTCTGCCAAAAAACGCGAAGCTTTAAACGAACTTATTTTGCAAGAGGCCACCACTGGCCTTGGTTGGGTATCTAGCCGTGAGCTAGACGAGATTGGCCTCGCAAAAGCTTTGAAGCTTGCCACGCGCCGCGCCGTAGAAGAAGTACGTGCCAAAAACGTCCCGTTTTCCGAAATTATCATCGACGGCACCATTAATTTTTTGGCTGGCACATCGCTCGAACGCTACGTCACCATTCTGCCAAAAGCCGATTTTCTCGTTAAAGAAGTTTCTGCCGCCTCGATTATTGCCAAAGTCGCACGTGATCATTATATGTATGAGCTCGGCCAGAAGTATCCGGGTTACGGATTCGAAAAACACGTTGGTTACGGCACCGCCGCGCACCAAAAAGCTTTGAAAGAGCTTGGCCCTTGCGCAGAACACCGCATGTCCTTTCGTCCCGTAAAAGAAAATGTTGTAAAAAATACAACAAAAATAGGGAAAAAGGCCGAAGATATCGTGGCAGATTACTTAAGATCGCAAGGTCACGAAATCATCGTGCAAAACTACAAAACCAAAGCTTACGAAATCGACATCATTTCAGCTTTCAAAAACGATATTTATTTTACTGAGGTAAAATATCGCAAAACCGCCACTCACGGCGAGCCGCTCGAAGCTATCACCGCAAAAAAACAGGAACAAATGCATTTTGCCGCGGAGGCCTTCCTGCATACTCACCCACAATTTAAAAACAAAAACCCGCACCTTGCCGCGGCTGGCGTGGCCGGCACAGACTATGACCTAACGGACTGGCTAGTGATATAAAGCTTGCGCTTTTTAGATAAAAGTGCTACAATTGCCCAAAAGGATCATACAAAAATGCAAAAATGTAACATATTATCTCTGGTGGCCGCCGATAATTTCCTTGGAATTTTGCGCTGGCTCGTTTTAATTTTTCTAATACTTTTAACGATTTTTTTGATCATCAAAAAAATCAAAGCTGGTAAAATTAGCGCTTGGATTATCGCGCTAATTATCACCTTGATCGCAGCGCCGTTTTTGATCCTAACGCACATCTGCGAAAAAGCCCCAGAGCCAGAGACGAAACCAGAGACCCCAGTTTGCAAAGAAAATCAGATCCTTAAAAACAACAAATGCGTGGATAAAACCCCGGAGCCGGAACCAGAGCCAGAACCGGAACCAACTCCAGAGCCGGAGCCAACCCCGTATTATCCTACTCCAACTCCTACTCCAACTCCTACTCCAACTCCTACTCCAACCCCGACTCCAACCCCGACCCCAACTCCACAACCTCAACCGGAACCTCAACCGGAACCTCAACCAGAGCCAGAGCCGGAACCAGAACCTCAACCAGAACCAGAACCAGAACCAGAACCAGAACCGGAACCAGAACCACAACCGGAACCGGAGCCAGAACCGGAGCCTGAACCAGAACCACAACCACAACCGGAACCACAACCAGATCCAGTATTCCATAATGTAACCTTCGAAGCCAACGGTGGCGAAGGACTCATCGAGACCGTCATCGGCAAAGCTCACGAAGAGTACATCGGCGAGCTTCCAACCGTCACTAAAGCCGGCTACGACTTTACTGGCTGGGCCTTAGCGGATGGCCACGAAGTTGATGCACAACTCAAAGTCATCAACGACATCACGCTCTACGCCCAATACGTACCACATCGCTATCGCATCACCTTCCGCGCTAACGGCGGTCAAGGCGAAATGTCTGCAATCTGGGTAAATTACGGCGAAGAAGTTAATCCAGAAGTTGGTTTCAGCCGCGAAGGCTATAAGTTCGTTGGTTGGAGATATGGCGAAAACGTTATTACTGGCGCTATTTCCAACTTAACCACAGAAGACAACAGGGACGTTGAACTCGACGCCGAATGGGAAATTATTGAATATCGCATTACCTACAACCTCGATGGTGGCGCCTTTGGCGAAAACGAAAATCCACCAACTACCTTCACGATTAATAATATGCCAACCATTGGCAACGTACCGCACAAAGATAATTACGACTTTTCGGGCTGGAGTGGTACCGATCTCACGGGCGAAAATAATATGGAAATTAATATTATTAGCCTTGGCGACAAAGAATACACCGCCCACTATCTAGGCCACATCCGCAACATCAACGTTGATCTTCAAGGCGGTAAATGCGATGACCAAAACCAAGTCGACACTATCACTAAACGCTTCGGTGACCAACTTGGCACTGACTTGCCAGCCGCTACCAGAATGTCTAGAGAAGGTTATACCTTCGCTGGTTGGTTTACTGGTGAGAATGGTACCGGCGAAGAATTTACCGCCGACACCATTATTAATTTCAACGGTGACATCACAATTTTCGCCAAATGGAATGTTAATAGCTACGCAATGCACTTCGTCGCCAATTACGATGGTGCTGCAACAATTGCGGACCAAAACTTTGAATACGACAAAGAAGTTGGCGATGCCTTGCCACAACCGCAACGTGGCGGCTTCGACTTTATGGGCTGGCACACACAAGCAGACGGTGGCGATGTAGTAGATGGCCAATACCGCATGCCAGCAAGAGAAGTTACGGTTTATGCGCACTGGCAAGAAATTAATTCATTCCCACAGGTCTTTAACCAAACGGCGACTTGTATCTTTAATGGTAACGATGGCGTCATCACTGGCTGCGACGAATACGCCGGCCAGCACTATATTGATTCCGGTATCGCCCTTTATAACGACGAAAACCGCAATAAAGATTATGAAATCACGGTGAAGATTGTTAGCTACGATAGGGATCTCCAGGACCCTAACGAGGAACAGCAAACATTTGTAAGTGCCAAAGCCAAAGTAGATGAAAAACCAGGCCTTAGCGTTCGTCGTGCCGACAAGAATCCTACTGATCCAAGTAGCGCTATGTCTGATCCAAAAATCGAAATTAATTCTAGAACAACCAATTCCCCAGCCATTGAAAATATTGATCCGGAAGATAACCTAGTAATAAAAGTACTTAGAAAGAACGGCAAAATTTGGTATAGCATCAACGGCGGCGATCCAGTATTCTTGCAGGCGCTAGATTCAGAAGACGATTCCTTTGACAATACTACATGGTTTGGTGCCGCACCTATTCGCCCAGACGAAACCGATTTGGGTAGAGAATACAAGCGCGTGATTACTGGCGAACTCAGCGACATGTCTATTCGCCTTGGCACGAACAATGAATATTATAATGTTTCGCTTGATACTGACGGCGGCAAGCTTACCGACCAAGAATTCTTAGTAGTACCTGGTAGCTCAATTACTCTTGGCGACCCAACCAAAGATAGCCACGTATTTGCTGGCTGGTTTGATGCAAATGGCAATCCAGTAGATAGCACGGTAACCCCAACCGGCGATGTCACTTATTATGCTCACTACAAGAAGAGCGTAGCCTTAGCTGAACTTGAATCCGATGACATCATACTCGTGATGGGCACTACCGAAACTGCCACCATCAACGTAACGAATAGCGATGAACTCGAAAATTATTCATTTGATACAAGCTCATCAATCATCACGCTTGAAGGCAACACTATCCATGCGGTTAGCGCTGGTACTGCCACCATCATGATGAATGGCGCAAGCTCCGGCAAGAGCAAACAAATTAACGTGACGGTTTCGCCAAAATCGACTCTCACGGTAACCTTCTACAACGAAGACAATACGACCGTGTTGACCACAAGGGAAGTAGCAGTTAACAGCACCGTTAACGATATTCCAGCTCCAACCAAAGACGGCGCAATCTTTGCTGGCTGGTTTACCAACCCAGCAGGCAACGGCGGCACCAACCTCAAATCCGACACCAAGATCACCGACGACGTCGATTACTACGTCCGCTTCAAGGATACATATGTATGTAGGAAAGCTACGACCTTGCATGAACAAACCTGTACGAGCGATAGCGCCTGTGCTGAGCTCAAGCCAGATTCTTATGACCAGGGAACCGGCAAAATCACCTTTGGTAACCTCGCGGCACCTACTGACACCACGTTCCACGCCGGTGATGCCTATGACTGTGATGTGAATGGCGATGGCAACTATGATGCAAATACTGAAAGATTCTATTATCTAACAACGAATGATGGAATTGCTTCCTTCATCTATTCGAATAACTATGACACTAACGGAATCAATAACTCTGTCAATTATAGATACGATGATAGCGGAGTCAACACTAATGGCCCTGTCACGGCCGCTACCAAATTACCAGCTTCAACAGCCTGGACCAACCTTGACCTTTACTCCACCCCGCGCCAAATCGTGAACGAAAACGGTGTTGCAACCGCCAATGGCACACCACTAGCTAAGTTTAGCTATGAAGGCAAAGCTGCACGTATAATCTCGGCTCAAGATATCTATGCTGCCACTGGTGTTAAAGCTAAAATTAACTGGAAAGAAAACGAACTAAAAGACCACGTCTTCTTCTTTGAAAATACGAAGTTTATCGACACTAGCGAAGAATACAGAAGCAACTATTGGATTGAGAACCCAGTCAGCGATAAGACGGATACTAGCGGCAATGAAAACTATGTCTTTAGGCTTGATGCTGTGAAACAAATGATTGGTTACGCCAATGGCTTTTGTGGCGTCAGGCCAGTCATCGAAGTTCCAACCAACCTCATCCGCCTAGTCACCCCATCTTACACGATTAACTATGATGGTAATGGCGCAACTGGAAACATTGAACCAGAAACAGTCTCCGCGGACGACATAGTAACCTTGCCGGACTCAACGGGCCTCACAAATGCAGGCTATACCTTTGTCGGCTGGAATACTGATCAAAATAGCCAAACCGCACTATATACTGCAGGTCAACAAGTTTCCGGACTCGTTGCTGAAAACGGCGGTTCGATAACGCTTTATGCAATTTGGGCATCAGCTCCAAACGGCTACAACGTCGTCCATAAGAGGGAACATCTCACGCTTGGCTTCAACTATACTTGTGAAGACCACACGGATTTGTGCGTAACCGAACCTGGCACTGGTAGCACCGGCGCAACAATTACTCCAGAGACTAAAACCTACACCGGCTTTGATTCGCCAGAAACCACTACGACCACAATCGCAGCCGATGGTAGTACTGTGGTAACCTACGAATATCCAAGACAAAAGTTTACCGTAACATTCAGCACAAACGGCGGTGAGCCAGAAGACTTCAAGTTCCTGAATGTTAAGTATGGCGACACGATTCCATTTAGTGAATTTCCACCAACATCCGGCTTTTATTTCGCCGACCATGTATTCGACGGCTGGTACACCGATGAAACAGGGGGCACCAAGATCGAATCGGACGTCGTGATTGAAGGTGCGACCACATATTATGCTCATTGGAAGAAAACCTTCGCTCTCGCCGTGCTTGAACACGATAGCTATAATCTCGATTTGAATGACGACAATACTGCCACTATCACAGTTTCTAACGCAAACGAAATTGGTGAGGAATGGGAGTTCACTTCAAACGACACTTCGATTGTCACCGTCGACAAGGACAGCGGTGTCGTAACGGCAGTAGGCGACTTGTATAATATAACTGCTCACGCAACGATTACTATCGAGGGCAAAAACTCTCACGCCACCAAGACCGTTGCCATCAAGGTCACAAACCACATGCCGATAGTGTGGCACCAAGACGGACAATGCGAATTCACTACCCAGAACAACGGCGCCAACGGTAACGTCAGTGGTGAAGATTGCCAGGGCTACGCTACTGCAACTACCGGATTAGAATACATTGATACTGGAGTTAGTCTGTATAGCTCGAAAAACATTAAAAAGGACTATGAAATTTACTTCGAAATTGATGAATATACTCCTCCGACCGGCAACAATGATCAACTGACCTTCATGAGCTCCAAAGACGGACAGAATAAGGCAGGATTTATAGTTCGTAGGAGCGGCAATAATATTGAAGCCAACTCGAATAACGGCGCAGCAAGTGGAGCCACAAAAAGCGCGAACGTCGGTTATAGTGGCGTAAAGAAGATTCGCGTTAATCGTACGTACTCTGATGATGGTAATTCGGTGCTAATTACCGCATTCTACTATAAAAATGGTGCATGGACGGAATTTAGTGGTAGTAATTTCCCTGACGCCAGATTAACCCAGGCTGGTAAGGAATTTAAGCTTTCTGTCTGGTTCGGCGGATATCCAGACGACACAACGTCGACCACTGAAGAAGGGAACTACCAACCGAAAGCAGGGCGGTTCATCACGGCCAAACTAAGTAATATGTATATTAAGCTTAAAGATGGCGATGATGACAAGAAGGAGTATGAATCGAGCGACACGATTATTAACCACACGGTTTCTAGCGAGGCGGTAGAAGAATATTTTGCAAATATTCAAAACTGGAATTCAGGCGAGAATGAGCAGGAAAAGAAAACGAACTTGTTCGGAAATCTTAAACAAAATTTCGAAAATCATCAATGCTCTCTCACAACAAATAATCGCGATTACGATAGTGGCACCTTTAGCGAAATTAGTAATATCACTGGCATTAACTACGACTACGTCCCAACAGCTGAGACGGTTGCCTGTGATGGCACAGTCCCTTATGAAACTCCGGCAAACGTTCCGCTAATAGTTTATGAGGTTGACGAAACAACAAGAGAAAAAATTTCTGAAGCAACGTACGTGAAAGTTCAATCCGGCAAATTATATAACCTGATTCCAGGTATAACCTACCGTTGGGAAGAGGCCTCTAACGAATCTGGATACGGCTATGTTAAAGCGAACTCTGCTAATAATCGCCGCTTTATCACTGCTGGGCCAACGCGTAATATCCGTGATCTTGGTGGTCTGATTGGCGCCGACAGTAAAACGATCAAGTATGGTCGTCTAGTACGTGGTGAAAAATTTGATGGCAAGGCGGCAACGGTCACAGACCTAACGAACCTCGGGCTCAATACGGAATTTGACCTTCGCGGTGATGATTATAACCATGACAAAGAAACGCAACTCGCATCGTTTGTGCATGATCAGGTCATTCATTATAACTTTGCATATCATGAAGGCGACGAGCTCAATGACGAGAGTAACTATTATAAAACCCGTAAAGCTATTTCTGACATCATGAACACTATTGTAGTCGATGAAAACAATAATATTTACTTCCACTGTAGTGCTGGTTCAGACCGTGCTGGTACGGTAGCATACCTACTTGAAGGTCTGCTCGGCGTAGATGATGAAAGCCGGTATGAAGACTACGAATTAACAACATTTTCTGGGCGTTCAGACCGCAACCGCTACTACAGTAGAAAAGGATCTAACGCCTACAAGTTCACCTATATGATGACTTACCTTAGCACCAAAGAGCAAATCTACAACTGGTTTATGGCAGGCACCACGGACCAAGCTGCAGACGAAGCCCTCATCACCGACTTTAGAAATGCAATGCTAGAATAAAAGCACAAAAAATGAGCCCCGCGTGAGGGCTCATTTTTAATGTGGATTATTTTTTCTTCATTTCTTTTTCAAGCTTGGCGCGAACTTCCTTTTCAATCATTTCGCGGCGAACTTTTTCTTCAATCTCAGCGCGAAGCTCATCGTCGGATTTGGTTGCTGGTTTAGCTTCAGCGGCAGCTTGAGCAGCGGCGGCAGCTTGGGCAGCGGCGGCTTGTGCATCAGCAGCAGCCTGCGCGGCAGCCAATTTTGCAGCCTTCTTTTGCTCTTTCTTGACGCGAGTATGCTCGCTGCTAGAATTGATGCCAGCAATAATCAAAGTGATTAGCCAGCCAACCCAGGCAAAGGCAGACAAGGTAGAGAAGCGTGCCCAAAGTTCTTCTTGCTTAGCAAAAATAATGTTACCACCAAAGAAGATGCTGTCATGATAACCGAACGAATTAAACGTGCCAAGAATATTGTATAAACAAACGATACCGAAACATACAACTGAAGTAATCTTAAGTGGACGAATAATGCCTTTCTTGTTGCCCTCAAACATGTTGAGTGTGCAAGCACCAACCAAACCAAAGATGGCTAGAATTGAGAACATCGTAGCAATCGAATATAGGTTGTGAAGAGTGAGTACGGTTTCTGGGCCGGTTACCCAAATACAAATTGTCCACATCACAAACCATACAAAATTTGAGATGAGACCAATGAGTGCCAAAATTTGCACAAAAGCTTTGTCGCTGTCTAGGCGCGAAATCGTGATGGTACTAATTAGCATAGCAAGACCAAGCACCAGGAAAGTGCCCATGATGCGGCCAATGATGTCGCCAGTGTCGGTACCGCCGAACATAATTAAGAAACCACCGAGCACCAAGCCACCAATTAGCGTCCAAATGGCGATGTTGCGGAAGATATTCTTAACATTTTTTAATGTTTCTATAGTTGATTCTTTAAGTATACCTTTCATGCTAAAAGTATAGCACACTAGACATTGAATTTGAATTCAACCACGTCGCCGTCTTGCATGATGTAAGTCTTGCCTTCGGTGCGGAGCTTGCCGGCGGCTTTTACCGCCTGCTCCGAGCCAAGAGCTTTAAGGTCATCAAAATTACAAATTGATGCGGCAATAAACCCGCGTTCAAAATCGGTGTGAATGGTACCGGCAGCTTCTGGCGCGGTAGCGCCTTGCTTGATGGTCCAAGCACGGCATTCTTTTTTGCCGGCGGTGAGGAAGGATTGCAAACCAAGAGTTTTGTAGGCGGCCTTGATGAGTTCACCAAGTGCGTCGTCTTTTACGCCATAACTTTCAAGAAATTCTTTTCTTTCATCGCGATTCATGCCGGCCATTTCTTCTTCAAGTTTGGCATTTACAAAAATCGCTTCAGCTGGCGCTACGAGTGCGCGAAGCTTACCTTGCAAATCTGCATCGGTGAGGCCATTTTCGTCAACGTTAAACATATAAATCACTGGCTTTTCGGTGAGAAATGGAATATTTTCGTCGGCCGGATCTTTTTTGCGTTTGGCCGCAATTTTCTCCTTGGTCTCATCATCAGCAAGTTGAAGCTCGAGATTGATGATGTCGATATCATCCTTGGCTTGTGCCACAATGTCTTCTTCGATTTTGTTGTCAGCGCGCACAATGTCGTTATTCACAAACGCGCGCACCACGTGACAAATTGCCTGGCATTCGCGAATGTGTGCGAGGAATTTATTACCTAGGCCTTCGCCTTTACTTGCGCCGGCAACCAAGCCTGCGATATCAACAAACTCAACTGTGGCCGGCACAACTTTGTCGGTTTCATACATTTTAGCTAGCACATCCAAACGCTCGTCTGGTACCGGCACGATGCCAACATTTGGCTCGATGGTTGCAAAAGGATAATTCGCCGCGAGTGCCCCGGCGTTTGTTAACGCATTAAACAATGTTGACTTGCCCACGTTTGGCAACCCAACGATTCCAATCTTTAAATTCATATCTGTTATTATACCATATTTTTGCGGTATATGGTTGGGTATCGCTAAATCTAGCACAATGATTAGTATATAATGAATCGGGCCTCATGATAGAGCATGATGAATTGTAGGGATAATTGTAACGTGTTTTTGTTATAAATTGTAATGGTATTCTGATTATGTATATGCTATAATAATTATATAGTAGGTCATATATGAAAACAAAAACAATTATTCGAGTTTGTGGTTTTTTGGCAATAATGTGTCTATTTTTGGGGTGTCAAAGCGTGTTAGCCTATACCGAAGATGAGTGGAGTCATGATATTGCTGTAAACTTCGAAGAATTAAGCTCACTCAGTGATGAGGAACTATCTCGCGTAGTGAGCGTAAATGCTTATAAAACACTTGATGGAGTTGAGTACTCGTTATTGGAAAAATGCACTAATTTGCAATCCATATACTATAGTCTTGTCGATAATCCCGATTTAAGTTATTTAAACGAGATAAATTTACCAGACGGCGTGTATATGTTTTTTCATGCATCGCGTGTGAACATTCCTGCCATCAATAATTCATCAATAGAAGGTATTAGTTTTAGCGTCTCGGAAGTCTCTGGATTTAAAAATCTAGAATCATTGACTCAGCTAGAATCTATCGGCTTTGGCGAGAGCTCCGGATACGAACAATTGGATTTCTCAAAATTCCCGAATTTGGCAGAACTCGCCCTGAACGTTTTTATTGATGATTTTGACACGTTGACGGCAAATATCCCAAATGTAACAAGTCTCTCGTTTGGGGGGTCAAATATCCAAAACAAAGATACGGTTTATCTGCGACGGCTAACGGGGCTTAGAGAATTGAATCTGAGCCAAACCTATTTAACAGACGTTGATTTTTTGGAAGACCTTACCAATTTAGAGAACCTCACGCTGCCGTGGTCGGTACAAGACTTGTCGCCGGTTTATAATTTGGCAAAATTAACCCATCTCCAGTGGGAGGCATATACCGAGCTTTTTGTGACGCAAGAGCTAGTTGATTATTTGGATTCACACAATATCGGTCATCCAGATTATAACCCTAACATTAACACTAAAATTAATGAAATAATCCAGGCACTAAATCTACCAGATGGCTTTAGCGATAAGGAGGCTTTGTCAGCCATGGTGGACTATATAGTAGAAAATACTCAGACGGATCCTCTCTATGATGGGATCACGGGCGCCCCATCTGACCTGGATTTGATTCTCATTTATGGACGAGGTGTGTGTCACCATCATTCTATTGCCATCTATACACTTTCAAAAGTATTAGGAATAAAAGATGTGTATGCCGTAACTGGCTCATTGGATAAAACTGTAGATTATAATATTGGCAAAACAGACGGCGATTTACTTCTAGTATTAGTTGCACATGGGTGGAATTTGATAATGAAAGACGGGCGCTGGTATGGCATTGATGCAGCACAAATGAATACCAATGATGGTAGAGTTGTAAACAAAGATATGAATTTCTGGAAAAATCCGATAGACGATGACGAGTATGACTTAAACTATGCCTACAGTAATTATCTAGATTTTAATTACTATTTCGCAGAGCGACATAGCGAGACTGATGGTATTTTAAACCAGAAAACCACATATCAGTTTGAGAATATTGATGGTCTAAATATTATTAATCATACTATTTATGAGGTTGACTCGTCCGACCGTGATGCGTCGTCGATATGCGCTAAGGTGCTAGATAATTATGGTTGCCAATATGTTGATGATGATAATGACGGGCAAATATCATCTGGTGATAAGCTGAGAATATTACATAATTCTGAAATTATTGATGAATTTTTGCTGAATGTTGGCTCATGGACTCCGCCGGTAGAACAATGGTTGGGAGGTTTAGATACAAAATACAAAAATTATCCGGACGTAGAAACCAACCCGCTAAATACAAATTACTTTTCAGAAGGTAACCCTCTTTTTCTAGTATTAAACGGACGAGGATACAACGAACAGCAAGAGTACCCGGCTACTCTATCAATAATAGATACCAAGAAAAATGAGGAAATATATCATGATGACTTTGAATTATTCGGTAACGATATAAATAATGGAATTCAGATTGAGCTTGAGGCGTTTGATGCTATGGTGCCTAAAGAAAAAAACTCGGGCGCTGACCCAGGCTTTGGGGTTGCGCAATATATAATTACCTTGTCGATTGATGGTGTCGAACGCATCTGGGGAGGTGACTATGTAATAGGCGACAAGGATGAAGACACGAAAGAAGACACAAATAAGGACGATGGCGCAAAGGAAAATAAAAACAATAGCGAAGACACGAAAGAAAGTACGAAAGAAGATAAAAATACACCTAAAGAAACTGAACAAAAAGACGATAGCAGCAAAGCATCCGATTCCCCGCGAGATGACAAAGAAGACGATGATGAAGGTATAGTGATTCCTAATACTTCTGTCGATACTACGGAAAACCCAAATACTGTCGATAATGTCGCGATTTATATCGTGTTGCTAGCGACTGCTTCGGCTATTCTGTTCTATAGAAACCGCCACTGTTAGGTATGCGTTTGACCAGGGTTTAAAGAAAATGTCTTTAGACATGGAATATGACGAGAGTAATTTTGAAAACGAAGCCACGACAGCTACAATTTATTCTTTTTACCTTACACGTGTTTATTATGGCATATCCGTAATGTATAATATAAGGCATAAGGAGACACCATGGGTTTTCAAATCGAATTAAACGATACATTGCAAATCACAAAAGAGCAAGGCTTTCCGGCACAATTGAAATTGGAAGAACATTTCAAAAATCCGTACAAAGCCGAAGATTTTAAGGACATGATTTTTGAATTCAAAAACAAGCCGGGCATCAGAATTTATCGTGTGCCACCAGTGCGAAACTTTCTCGTTGAAAACATCAACGGCAAGTGGGTCTATTGGGGCCTAATTCAAATTACGGAAATCAATCACGATTACGCAAACATGACAACTTCTGGCAAATTCAAAATCACCTACATCAACACGCCGGAAGAAATGAAAATTGCACACAACATTATCGATAGGAACGAAGCCACAAATTATTTTGGCAATAATTAATTTGCCGAGTGCGTTTGAATCAGACCCTTTTTGATGTTTGCGTAAATTTTTTCGAAAACTTCAATCAGTGATTCAATCATCATTTCGTTATCAATCACGTAGCCAACATTTTCGTTGTCGCTAAATGAATCGATAAACAGTTCCTTTGTGCCATCTTTTCGAATCACAACTACGAACCCAGCGCCAATTTTTGGATAGTCGGTTCTATTATGTTTTTTAACAGCCTCATCCGAAACGATACCAATAAACTTCGCATCAGTTGATTCGTTGATAGCATGTTGAATTAAATCGTTAGCCACAATTTTTTCAATTTGTTCACTTGGAGTCATGATAATTCTATACAGTTCAACTCCGCGTTTTGTGGCGGCAATGTTTTGCTCAATGTATTCTTTTTCGTCTGGATTATGAATCCAACCATATTCTGGAGTCGTGTCGTAACAGTAAACTTTGTCGCCAGCTTGCAACGATTCGAACGTACTGTTAAGCCATCCGTAGCCAACGATTTTTCTGGAGCTTTCGATCTCTTCCTTCAAAAGCACAGACACGTTGCCGTACCCGCCGTCGATAGTAATGTTGTCGCCATTAATAAAACTTGATTCGTCACTTGAAAGGAAATAAACAACATTTGCAACCTCGTATGGTTGAGCGATGCGCTTGATTGGCGTCCATAATGGAGCCTCGAATTCTTGTTCGGGAGTATTCATGTCGGTATCGATAGCGCCTGGCGCGATGGAGTTTACACGAATGCCTCTCCGTCCATAGTTAACGGACAAACATTTCATCAAACTTACGACGGCGCTTTTGCTAATGCTGTAGCTCATGCTGCCATAAGCCCCGCTATATGCATCGTTGCTAGACATCAAAACGATGTTGCCGCCGTTTTTAATATAGTTTTGCATTTTAGTCGCAATGATTAATTGTGAATAAAAATTACAGTTCATTACAGCATTAAATTCGTCTAAATCAAAATTCACAAAATCATCGTTTTCGGAAAAAGTGCCAGCATTCAAAACGAGCGTATCAAATTTAACGCCGGAAATTTCATCCACCAAGGCATAGATATCTTCAATTTTGGTTAAATCAAATGGCCCAACTTTAACGACATTTTCCTCGCCAAATTCCTTAACGAGCTCGTTAATCTTATTCTCACTAGAAAAATAAGTGCCGTAAACTTTATAACCTTCTTTTAAAAATTTGGTCGCAATCGCCCTACCAATACCCCTGGAGGCGCCCGTGACTAATACTGTTTTCTGTTCCATAATCTTATTATACTAAAACCTTGATTTTTTTGACAAAATAATATATAATCATAAGCACAAAAGGTCATATAAACAAAAAAGGAAAACAAAAATGGCTATGTCGCGCTTTACGACTGTACATCTTATAGTTAATGCTCCTTCCGAAAGTGAGGAAACGGAGCCACAGACCCCACCGGTTGTCGATGACACGGAAACGGGTTCAGAACAACCAGAAGAAACACCGGTTAATCAACCGGAAGATGCTGAAGGGGAAAAGCAGGAAGAGGTTCCAGCTACCCAAACTGAAACTCCTGAGGAAGAAAAGCAGGAAGAGGTTCCAGCTACCCAAACTGAAACTCCTGAGGAAGAAAAGCAAACAGAAAAGCCAGTTGCTCAAACCGACGTTGTAAAAGAAAAAAAGAACGAAACCCTAAAAACCACGACATCTATTGAGGCGCCAGATACGGGCAATTTCACGTGGGAACGTTCTAGCGGAAATATTTTATCGATAAGCTTTGCCGTTCCAATTCTCGTCTTTGCTGTTTTTATGTTTATACTGACCATCTTTAAGATTAAAACTGCCGCCAAAACCGGCTTCTACATTGATAAGAAACGTAAAATTATTGCCAGCTCTTTGGCGTTTTTCTTAGTTGCATCTTGCGCGGGTGGAACGCTTGCTAGTAGCTTGCTTAGTAACCAAGGCGCTGATGCAAGCGGAGAATTTGGCTATTGGAATTCGGGTGATATCACGCTCGAGGTAACCGCCGGCTCAAATTCGACGGTGTGCGAGACTGTTTATCTTGGTTTTAAAGCGGAAAAAGGGATTGTGTTTGAGAGCGAAATAAACAGATCATTAGCGCTCAGGGATCAAAGTACTGGTGAAATCCTAAATGAAATTCCGTCAATCACTAGTTCGGGCAGTCTTATCGAAGGAGAGAATTCCTGGGGAATTAGAATAAATTATGGCACTGAAGAAGAAATTCCTTGGGAACCAATCAACCAAAGCACCATTGTGGAGCAAGAGTTTGATCCTACGTCTTCGGTCCAGATTTGCTATGGTGTAACAACGCGCAAAGATCTAAGGCCGGGCGAATACTATGCAGCTATTGACCATGACATAAGACTTTATATACCAGAAACAATAAGCACATGGCCAGATATGACGATGGACGAGCTCTATTGGACAAACCTAAGGCAACAGACTTCGCCAAAAAACTTAATTGTGCTTCTAATGAGCTATAACGATGGATATTGGGATGTGAGCGATGAAGAAATTGAAGCAGAATGGGCGGATTGGGTTTTTGGTACTGGAACAATCGAAGAAGGCACGGCTTCGGTCAATGATTATCTAAAAGAAATATCCGGTGGCAAGTTTTATTACAACCCAATCCTAGTGGGCGACAATACTACCGGTGTGTATTCCTTCCATTTTGACAAAAACTTTTCGGACGAGGAAGGATATTGGCCAAACGATGGGTTGTATGATGATAACCATTTTTATGGGACCGAAAATGAATATGATATGGCTCAGGCTATAGGGCAGCTAGAAGAAAAAGGACTTGATACGTCAAGGTTTAGTGTAGTTGGTATTGATAGCCTTTATGAGGCTGAGCAATGGGCAATGGAGTGGTATGATGCACCTCAAAGCTTCCGTGACCCACAATGGTATGACAACGATGTTATTATGTGTGTTTTTCCATCCTTCAATAAGGAGAGGGTCGAACCAGGACCCGTATCTGGGACCTTTAATAAATATGGATTTCACGTGCATGCCAATAGTGACAGCACTTTTGGTACCATCGCCCACGAATTACTGCATACAATAGGTACAATAGACATATATGCTTTTGGATCTTATCCAGACATCATGTCTGACATATATCCATATGTTCCTGGAGAGTACAACACGGTTCACATCAACCCATACTACAAAATTCTCTTTGGTTGGGTCGATGCAGAGGTGATACCACGTTCGCAAAAACAGGTTACACTCTACCCAGCCACGTCGGAAAAATATAATCCGGTGATTGTGCCGACAGACGATCCAAACCAGTATCTAGTTATCGAGAACCGGAAGAAAGAGGGCTTTGATCGCGGCATGGAGTATGAATATTCCGAAGGCGTATATGTATGGAGAGTTGATGCCCTCAGTATGGAAAAAATTTACAGCTATGAAAGAAAAGGATTGCAGGCTGAAAGGCTTTGGTACAACGGCACAGTAACGCCAAATTATTACGAGAACAGAACGGACGTAAATGATGATACCGAAATTCCAACCGGCATAGTCATCGAGTTTCTATCCGAAAATGAAGATGGTTCAATTACGATTTCGATCAACACACCGTAGTACGGTTGTATAATATAGATATGAAAATTTATCTTGCCGCATCAAGTAGTTTCTGGGATAAGTTACCAGCCGTAAAAGAAAAGCTGGAAGCGTTCGGCCACGAAGTGATGTTGCCATCTACTGTTGACGATCCAGATTTGGAAGAAAAAACCTGGCAGGAAAGTGACGAAGCGCACGTTAAGTTGATTAGAAATCTTTTTGAAGATAGCGAGGAAAGAATTGGCAAATGGTGCGACGCGTTTTATCTATTAAACTACGATAAACATGGCATTTCAGGATACGTTGGTGGCGCGGCGTTAATTGAACTCTACATCGCGCACCGCAACTACAAAAAGATTTTTATCGAAAACGACGTTTTTCCTGGGCCAATGTACGACGAAATCATGGGCTTTGGCCCAACCTTCGTGCACGGTGATTTAAATAAGATTAAATAAATTATTTATTAAGCTCATCTTTAATCAAATCGAATAGTTCTGGAAACTCTTCGAGCCCACTCTTTTTACCCATGTGGCCAATACCACGAATCAATATTGGCTTGGCGCCGATTTGTTTCGGAAATTCCTCCAGGACATCAAACGGAACGAGATGATCGTTGTCGCTGTAAATCGCATAACGTCTACTTGTTGATTTCTTAAATAGCTCAATTTGTTTGTCGTTCACTAAAAACTTTTCAACAGCTGTATTTAGCACGTCTTTACCTTCGTTGTAATATGTTTTCGCAAAACCTGCCAAGCCGATATATGTTCGGACTTTGTAATTCTTTTCGGCAAAATATCGAATCAAAAACTCGTTGCCGATGGAGTGACAAACCACAATTGATCCAGTCTGAATACTATCGATATATTGGTCGAAAATTTTTGCCCAGTCTTCATAGATTGTGCCTTCCTGCGGTGGAAAGCTCGGCATGATTACGTCGATGCCTTCATCTTCTAATCTGCTTTTCAACCACTCAAACATTTTTGGGATACCATTAATGCCATGGATTAGAATTACATTTCTGACATAATGAATACCTTTGATATTTCTATATATTGCTGAAACAAAGTATAAAAGTACGGTGAGCGCAATCGAGATAGAACATAGTTTTTCTTGTAGAATGCCATACGAATCAGGGAACAGATTCACGGCTCTCATACGAGGGCCAACGTCGTAGCTGTCAGTGAATATTAGTGCGGCAAACAAAAAGAAAAACGTCGTAAGGTAATACAAAACATAATCGACAGCAGTCTTTTTTGGCAGCCCGGCAAATCTAAATCCAGTTACTATATAAAAAACGAAAAACAATATGACAAATGGCGCACCGAAAGCCGTAATAATACCAAATGTCATGGACTTAAGAGCGATAAAGATCATCGCGAATATTATTGTTAGTATTATATATAGAGCCATGTTTTTATCCTTGTGTTTATTATACCATAGGCCCTCAGCGCCAAAGGGCATTGGTGGTATAATTAAGACATGGAAAACAAACTCGAAACTGAAATTGATAAAATTAAGGCTCGCAACGCGCGCGTTGAGTTAGATAAAAAATGGGAAACCTCGTGGACTCGCCGGCTTTGCATTTGTGTTTTAACCTACATCGTAGTCGTCATTTATAGCTTCACGATTCAGCAAGTTTCAAACATTTTCTTATCGTCGCTCGTGCCAGTGATTGGCTTCACACTTTCCACGCTTTCGCTCAAATTCGTGCGCAAGATTTGGGAAAAGAGAATTAAGAAATGATTAAACGCACTTTGTTTAACGACAAAGTTGAAGTCGTGATTTCTGAACTCGAAGATGGCAACATGCGATTTTTTGGTAGCGAAAACGAAGAGGAAATTATTGATAATCAATCAAAACTAGGCAGGGAAGTAGATCTAGCTGGCGAGCAAATCGCTCGCGTGAGAACCGTGTACGGCGATAGAAATGATTTTACTAACTTCCAGGAAATCACGCACGATAATTTATCGAGCTACGTTATTCGCACGCCCGAACAACAAATTCTAGTTTCGGATGGCCTAGCTACTAAATGCGCCGACGTAGGATTATTGCTGCCGCTCGCCGATTGCTTGGGCGTTGTAGTTTACGACGAAAAATTGGGTGTGCTTGGCCTACTGCATTCTGGCCGCCAAAACTTGGAACAAAACGGCGCGCAAAAATTTGTTGATTTTCTTGTTCGCAAATTTGGCAGCGAGCCAAAAAATCTCAAAATTTATTTCTCGCCATACGCTCTAGAATATAAGATTTTTAAACTTAATAATAAAAGTTTGTCTGCCGCCGCAACGGAACAATTTTTAGCTGCCGGCGTTTTAGCGGAAAATATTATCGACCCGAAAATCGATACAGTAACAAATGATAACATGCCGTCAAATTCACATGGCGACGTTGACACGCGCTTTGCAATTGTGGCTCGGCTCAAATAGCGTCGCGCGCCATTTTCCACTTGCCAAAATGGATCGGGGGGGGGTACAATAAAAGTACATAATTAAGGAAAATGTCATGAAGGCAGAAAGCTTGAATTTAGAAAATAATACGTCTGATGCACACGAAGTTGTGTACGACGGTAGAAAATTCCAGGTGGAAGTGGATGAAAACGGCCGCATTAGCCAGGCTAGGCACGAAGGAAGGGTTAGGTCTAAAGGCGAATATACTGGCGACATTATAGTAACGGGCGCAACCAATAAAGATCTCACTGAAGGAAGCATTCCAGCAACGGTGGGCACAAACAAAACATATGACACGATAGCTTTTCAATATAGAGCATTCGCAGACAACGACGCAATAAGCCACCCTCACGTAGAAGGTGAAGTACAATTTTGGGATAATGGTGAGATGGTAGGTCAGAGCCGTTTCAAAATTGACGGAGAACACAATGTGGTCGATAACTCCCCGTTAGATGGTTTTTCTAATGAGCTAAAATCCGTTATGCGTGGCGACGATAGTTCTATGTACTATGCACAAGAAATGATTGGAAAAACAGTATCCGAAGTTGAACAAGAACAATCCGAAATGCAACAGTATTACGAGCAAGAGTCAAAGTCTGGCATAAATGATCTTTCTGCGATGGCTGATAAATTCGACCCAGAAAAAGCGAAAAGGGAAAAACTCGGCAGGCAAATACTCAGTAGTGACAATTTTAATCAACCAAAAGAATAACAAAAAAGAATTCCCCCGGCGAAAGCTGGGGGAATTCTCTACCTCTTGACAAAACGGGTATTCTTTGATACAATGAAATTACTTTCGGGAATACCCGCGTTCCCCATGCCGCAAGGCCTGGGGCATATTTTTTACTTATATAATTTCAAAAATGCGTTTTTAACGATAACTAAATCTGTATCAGGGACTTGGCCGATTCTTGTGAATAGTCTTGATGTACTCATAACTCTGGCCTGGCTGATTGCAGCAAATTGAACTCTTCCGAGAAAGGTAAAGCTAACGTACCAAGGGCCAGTTTTTTCTTGTGTCGTTAATGGAATACCCATAAAGCCACGATAGCCCAGCTTCTTCATGACTAAAACTGGTCGCGAAAAACGAGATCCTTTGCCGTTAATTTCCACGCCAACGTTTTCTCCGCACCCACACCACCAAACATCGCCATCACTAATTCTTGGGGCCGAAGCACCAAAATGAAGTCTTTCTTTTAGTTTCACCCAACTATCAAAGTGTTTTTCTTGCATTTGCCGCGATTGTAGACCGTCGCCACGTATATTACAACCCCCACCAGCAAAACTAAGCCTAGGCAGTTTGGGCTGTGCCGCGTGCCATTTTCATAATTTGTTTGCGCAGTAGGAAATTATCAAGCATCAACAAATCACTTTGCGTGGCTTCTATGTCAAAAATTTTTTCCAGTCTTTGCTTTACACCGTCACCGCCAAAGTAAATGTAGCTTTTGCCGTCTTCAAGTGAAATCACATTCATCATCCATTCTGAATACTCAGCAAAAACTTTTTTCATTTCATCAAGATTAAAACTATTTATATTCAGCACAATCATTTGGCCGATAACTTCTGGCAAATCGCCGGCTTTCTCGATTTTTAAGTCATCTTTAATTGCCTTGGCAAAATCCTTCATGATTTCAGCCTCGCAAGCCGAAAAATATTCTGCATAAAAATCGCTAGAAACGTTGCCGATTTTTAGCAGCTCATTATAAGTAACGCGATCACGTTCCGTAGTGATGCTGGATTTTAAATTTAATGTATTATCCAGAATCCCAGCAATCAAAAGTTTGCAAAGATCGGTGTCTAGGATTTCGGTATGATTTTCGTGAACGATTTTTTCATAGATAATCGTACAAACCGAACCAATAAATTCGATTTCGGTTTTAATATTTGGAAAAGCCGTCCAATAACTTTCGAAGCCAGAATGGTGGTCGACGATTTCAATTACATTTTCAATTTTGATTCGCTCGTCAAAGAAATCTGGATTCGAAACATCAAGCAGAATATATTTGCTATCATCGGCCGCAGCGGAATCGTCAAAACTATATTTTAAATTCAGGATCAGCGGTGGCACACTTTGATTAAGCCTGGCCGTGGTAGAAGCCGTAACATTTGGATTGCCCTCAGCTTTTAGCAACTCACGATATGCGATCATGCTGGCGTAAGCATCAATATCTATGTATTTGCGCCCAGAAGTAATGACGATATTCATGCATCTATTATAACATGTGGTTTAGCTCAACTTGCCGCGCTTCAATTCAAGGACCATTTTATTTTTTGAAAATAAAACGAAGCTTAAAATTTGAAATCCAAAAACATATAGTCGTCCATACTGTAGGCGAGGTTTTTATCAATCGCGTTTTTCACGAGCTTACAAACCTTAGACATACGCTGGCCATTATATAATGGGTCGACGTAGCGAATTTTGTGTTTTTCGTGCACATAGTAAACATCTTTTGGCGCGGTTTTCGAAACATGAATTTCTTTGGCGTTTTGCAAGATTTCAAAGATATCTTTGTATTTCGATTTTTTGATTAGCTCAACAATTTCAATTTCTTTCATTTCGTAAAGCTGCTCAACCGTGATTAAGCCGTCGTCCTTCATGCGTTTCAATATGTCAGCCAGGACTCGCATTGTAAAACGACGATGATTGTTTCGATACATCACGGACATTTTATTAGAAAGCCTTGCGAATTTGCGTGCGATGGTTTTAGTTTTAAAACCAAGTTCGTCCACGCCAAATTCATTCTTTTGGATTTCAAGATCATTATAAAATTCTTTGATATCATCAAACGTGGCCTGGTTAAAAATAAACAGTGGATTCGAAAGGGAATATTCCAAACGATCCGCGGCGAGTTGCGGCGTATCGTTATCCGCAATTGGATATAAATGATAATTATCAACTTCCTCAAGTTTGATGCCGTCGCGTTTTAGAAGCGCCATAATCTCGGCAGAATTTTTAATCATTTCTGTGGTAAGGTTTTCGGTTGATTCTTGCTTCAATGCATCGCCATTCATCACATCTACGCAGTGTTTAAAAACTGGCGTTGCGATGTCATGAAAAAGTCCGGCGAGAGTTTGTTTTTTGTCATGCGTAAAATGCCAAATAATTAACGCCACGCCAATCGAATGTTCCAAACTAGAATAAA
>CAMZAW010000005.1 GCA_947304335.1 uncultured Candidatus Saccharibacteria bacterium
GGAACTTAATGAACTTAAAAGAAGAAGAACGCCGTGCGCGTCTTTTAAAGATGCGTGCTGAGAGGTTGCCGGACATCAAAAAGCAATTTGAAGAGGCACAAAAACGCAATTTTAATTCAAACTTCGCGCCGGGTGGCAAAGATGCTAAACTCGTGGCAAAACCAGCCAAGAAAGCTGCCACCAAAGCCACCAAGGCCACTAAAACCGTCAAGGAAACTGCGAAATCCAAAGCCAAAAGCGAGGCCGAAGCCCGCAAGGTTAATCTTTCTGTGAGCACCAAAAAAGGTGAGATGGTGCACCACCAACGCATGCTTAGCCAAGACGTCAATGCCCAGGCTACACAACATATTATTGGCGTACCAGTGAACAAATCTCGTTACAACGGTTACAATGGTGAACAAGTTACGAACGCCAAACTTAAATCCGCCCGTCCTGATCCAGATGCCGTCCGCATTATCCCAATCGGTGGTCTCGGCGAGTTCGGCATTGGTAAAAATATGACCATTATCGAATACAAATCCGAAATGATCGTGATCGATATGGGCGTGCTCTTTGCTGGCGAGGATTATCCTGGTGTCAACTACATGATCCCAGATATTAAATATCTTGAAGACAACATGAAAAATGTGAAGGCGATTTTGTTTACACACGCTCACCTTGACCACATCGGCGCCTGCCGCCATTTGTTGCCACAATTTAATCCTTTAATCCCAATTTATGGCACCGATTTTACGATTGGCATGATCAAAAAACAAATGTCTGAGCTTGAAGATGTGCCAGAATTGAACTACCAAGTCGTTGATCCGTTTAAACACGAAAAATTCCAAGTTTCTGAACATCTTTCCGTTGAGTTTATTCATACTTTGCACTCTATCCCGGGCAATACCGCTATTGTGGTACGCACGCCAAACGGCTTGATTTATCTTTCCGGCGACTGGCGCCATGAGGAAAACCCAATGGGTCGCCAAACTGACTACGAGCGCATCGACGAAATCGTCAAAAACGAGGGAATCGACCTCATGCTCAACGAGTCCACCAACATCGACTCGCCGGGCCGCCACCCACACTCTGAATTTGACGTCGGCGACAGCCTTGGTAAAGTGATGGACCATTACGCCAACGGCCGCGTGATTATCTCTTGTTTCTCGTCACAGATTTCACGTATTGAATTAATCTTGAAAGAAGCCGCCGCTCGCGGCCGCAAGGTTGCTTTCTCGGGCTTCTCGATGATCAACAACGTAGAAGTCGCGCTTCGCGCTAAATCCATCAAGGTGCCAAAAGACACCATCATGAAGATGGAAGACATCATCAAATTGCCAGACGAAAAAGTTTGTATCGTTTGTACTGGTTCTCAGGGCGAGCTCAACGCTGTGTTAAACCGCATGGTGACCGGCGCGCACAAGTTCATCAAAATCAAATCTACCGATACCATCGTGTTCTCGTCTAACCCAATTCCAGGCAACGAGCCACACGTGGTTTCTACCGTGGATGGCCTTCTACGCGAAGGCGCCCAGGTGATTCAAAACGGCAAAACTCACCTTACCAACATTGGCCCGCTTCACCTTTCTGGTCACGCCTACTACGAAGATCACGTAGACTTTGTCACTCGTCTTCACCCAACCACCTACATGCCATACCACGGCGAGTTTTACATGCTTCAACACAACGCCGAGATGGCCGAAAACGTGATTGGTATTCCAAAAGACAACATTTTGATTGCTGATGATGGCGACGTGGTGGAATTCACTAAAGAGAAAAAGCTCCGCAAAGCCGGCCGTATTCACGTTGGCAACAAGCTCTACGACGATGCCGACCAACCGGTTCACGAAGCCGTGATTAAAGACCGCATTCACATTTCGCGCGAGGGCATTTTCGTAATCGTCTTAACCTTGAATAAGAAAACCGGCCACCTTCTAAAGACGCCAGACATCGTATCGCGCGCGTTTATTTATCTCGATAACTCCGAGGAGCTGATTGGCAAGATTCGCCACTACCTCCGCCAAAAGACCGACAAGTCGATTTCTACCGACCCAGAAATGAAAGTCTTGAAAGAGGAAATCAAAGAAGATATCACGCATATTCTCTTTGACGCGACTGGCCATACGCCAATCGTCATCCCTGTTATCAATAAAGTGTGATATAATTAGCGTGTATCCGCTCGTGGCGGATACACCATTTGCCCAGATGGCGGAATTGGTATACGCGTTCGACTTAAAATCGAATGGAGAAATCCGTGCGGGTTCGATTCCCGCTCTGGGCACCAACAAGAGAGACGAGTGGTAAAGCTCGCTCTTTTTTGTTATACTTTATTTTATGAATATTCTATTTTGTGGCGACGAGGGAATAAAAGACGGTCTTGCGATGGCGATTTTGTCGCTAGTAAAGCACGTCAAAGAGCCGCTACATATTTACGTGCTCACAATTAATTACCAAAACTCGAAGCCTATCCCTGATAAAACCATAAGCACTCTTGACAAAATCGTAAAAGTGTGCTATAATGATAGTTACGTACACAAAATCGACGCTACTGAGGTCTTTAAGCGTCGCCTTCCTAAAGCCAACATGAAATCTTATTTCACGCCGTGCTCGATGCTCAGGCTTTATCTTGATGAAATCCCAGAGCTGCCGAAGGATCGCCTGCTTTATCTAGACTACGATGTGCTTTGTCGCAAAGATCCGAGCGAGTTTTATCACATGAACCTCGACAATATCGAAGCGGCCGGCGTGCTCGATATTTATGGCAAACATTTTTATCGCTACAACTTCCCTAAAAAAGACTACATGAACTCCGGCGTTTTGCTTTTTAATATGGCCGAGTGCGAAAAATCGCGCATCTTCCCGCGCGCGGTGGAGCTCTGCGCTAAGCGCCGCATGATGCTAGCGGACCAAGCCGCCTTGAACAAAGTCATCAAAAAGCGCAAGTTAATGCCGCGCAAATACAACGAGCAACAAGACAAGCCAAAGGCCGACACGGTCTTTCATCACTTCTCCAACAATTTCAAATTTTTCCCAGTTTTTCATATTCAAAAAGTTAAACCGCACCAGGTAGAGAAAGTCCACAAGGTGCTCGGGCTTACCGAATATGATGATATAATTAAAGAATACGAACAAATTAAGGAGAAACTCTAAATGGCCAAGGCTATGATGTTCCAGGGGGATATTCCAGAAGAACAACGCATCTTCTACTACGAATCCGAAAAAGATGATCCAATCAAAACTAAAGAGCAGGAAAAATCCGGCCGCGTTGAATTGCCCGAGGGCTATGTTTATGTTCGCAAAAATCCGTTTGTCAGGCTCTACTCGGCAATTTTGTATCGTGGCTTTAAGGTTTTTGCTCACTATTACGCGCATTTTTATCTTCACATGAAAGTCGAAAACCGCAAGCTCCTAAAGAAAGTCAAAAAAACCGGCTACGTAATATATGCCAATCACACCAACCCATTTCATGATGCCTTTTCGCCGGCAATTATTGCAACGCGTCACATCTACACAATTGCAATTCCAGCCAACCTTTATGTGCCAGGCGTTGGCAAATATTTGCCATATCTTGGTATTATGCCACTTGGCTCTACGCCAGAACAAAAAGAGCAATTCCACGCCGCTATCGATTATCGCATTGGCAAGCAAAAGAACTGCCTCGTGATTTATCCAGAGGCTCACGTTTGGCCATATGCTACCAAAATCCGTCAATTCCCGCAGGGCGATCGTTCGTTTGTTTATCCAGTTCGCAATAATGTGCCAATTTTCACTATGACCACCACCTACCACAAATCCAAGAAAAAAGGCCAGGCCCGCCCAGACATGACGGTCTATATTGATGGCCCATTCTACCCAGATCCAAAGCTAACAGACGACGAGAATCGTGCCAAACTCGCCAAAGAAGCTTACGATTCTATGGTAAAATATTCAAAGAAGAACAGTTATGAGTATTTTCAATACAGGAAAAAGTCTACTAAACAAAAGTAAAGTCATCCCGATTTTTTACACCATCAGCGATGATTATGCGCCGTATGTGGCCTGCTCGATTGCATCGCTAATCGCTCATGCCGACCGCAAAAAATACTATCGTATTGTAATTTTGCACGACGGTTTGAAATTCCATAATTACGTGCGCCTGCGCAATCTCGTCACCAAAAACTGCGAGATTCAGTTCCACCGTGTTTCGCACAGTATTTATCTCAAGATGATTATCGCTCACTGCGCCCGCAAAACCGGCGCCGGCGATTTTTATTCATCGGCAGTTTATTATTACCGTTCGTTCATCGCCCGGCTTTACCCGATTTACAATAAAGCCATTTATGTGGATAGTGACACGGTATTCTTGAGCGATGTGGCCGAGCTTTTTGAAACCAACCTCGGCGACAATATCGTGGGTGCCGTCGTCGACAAAAAAGTTGCCGAAGTCAAACCATTCCGCGACTACGTCAAAAACGCGCTTGGTGTGCCGCACACAGAATATGTTAACTCTGGCGTACTGCTTTTAGATCTCAAAAAACTCCGCAAAATTCACTACCTCACTCAAATGATTAATCTCATCAACAAATATGATGCCAACCTCGTGGCGCCAGACCAAGACTACCTGAACGTGATTTGCAAGGGCAAGATTCTCCATCTCAAAGAAGGCTGGAACGCGGCGCCGGTTAAGGGCTTGCAACCAAAAAGTTCTAAACTATTGCACTACAATTTGTTTAAAAAACCATGGCAAAGCGATGGCGTAGACGGCGAAGAAGTTTTCTGGGAAGCCGCCCGCAAGTCTGGCTACTTCAACGAACTCCAAAAGCAAAAAGCAAAATGTACGGTCAAAGACATTCGCATCAAAGAAGCACAAGTTGAGGCTTTGATCGCGAAAGCCGCCGAGCTCGCAAAAGTCAAAGAACCCCTCATCAAAAAAGATAATCTGTGATAAAATAAAACAAGGTACGGCACTGTGGCGGAGTGGTTACGCAGCGGTCTGCAAAACCGCGTACACCGGTTCAATTCCGGTCGGTGCCTCCATTTTTTTATGAAATAAAAAAATGGAGTCACCGGGCTGCGCCAACGGTGCCTCCATCTTGAAAAAAAGCACCGGGCTTCGCCAACGGTGCCTCCATCTTGAAAAAAGCACCGGGCTGCGCCAACGGTGCCTCCAAATTCTTGAAAGTGTGCTATAATAAAGTTATAAGAAAAGAGCCTCTAGGAAGCTCTCTTCTGTTGGGGATCTAACTAGTGAAAGCTAGTTAGATTTTTTCTTCGGTGCGGATTTACGCCTGGGAAGAAGAACGCATAGCAGATTAAACTGTATGGTCATCTAGCCTCCTTTCCGGCGACCTAGCTACCCTAGAAAAGCCGTTTAATGGCCACCTCACACCGCACGAACTGTATGGCTCCTGCGTCTTGGTCCATTAAAGCTCCGGTCCCAACCACTGTCATTATTAGCAAGCCGGAAACAAAAATACAACCCCCTCCACCCCAGTTAAGCGCAAGCCTTATAGCCAGTTGGCGTAAGCGGCGACTAAATCATCGTCAAGAAGTGGTTCTGGCAAATTGTCCAAACTAAAGAACCTAAGTTCAGAACTTTCGGAATTTGCCATCAAATCCAAATCTTTTGTGTCAACTAATACCAAATACAAATTCGAGTTGTTATAACAAACATCACCGTTTGGATAAACACGACGGCGGCCTTGGCCAGACACTACGTCAATTAAAAATAGGGAATCAGGCGAAACTTTGATGCCAGTTTCTTCAAATAATTCGCGCACGGCGGTGTCGCGCAAATCTTCGCCCAGCTCTTGGCAGCCACCAGGCAAGCACCACTCGCTGTTGTCGGAACGTTTTTCTAGCAAGATTTCACCGTTTTCATTTCGCACAATTACAGAAGAGCCAGTCTGGATAAACGGAATGTGTGAAATCCTTTCGTCAAGCGCCATTCTAAATAGCACCGGATAGCCGCCGTAGTTCGCACTTAAGTTTAAGATCTCGTCTTCGCTCAAATTTTTTATAATTTCCACAAATTCTTCGTGGGAGTAGTCACGCATTTTCTTGTACATGCCTTAATTATACTATTATTTGAAGTGATATAATTAAATCATGCTTACGCTTAGTATCATTGCGCAGGTCGTGAGGGCTATTTCGGCGATTTTTTTGATTATCGCAGACCGCTCCAGCAACCGCAAAACGATGCTAGTTTTTAATGCGATTTACAACCTTCTAAACGGTGTGCAGTATTTGTTGCTCGGCGCAATTTCCGGCGCCATTAGCTCGTTTATCACGGTGCTTCGCAACGTGATTTTTTATCGTTACAAAAAGCGCGCGCCGCTCGCGGTGTTGCTCGTATTTTTCATCATCGTGATAGCGATCAACCTTGGCTCGGTGGACTCCTGGATCGCTATGCTGCCGATTCTGTTTGTCGTAATTTACAGCACCGCGCTCTATATTGGCAACGTTTTTTGGATCAAAATCGCCGTCATCGTGGTATGCGTTCTCGAAATCATCTACGACTACGTGGTGGGCGCCTATGTTGGCATGGCGGTTTGCGCCCTCGATATTGTTTTCGTGTCGCTTAGCTTCAAGAACCTCAAAAAATCTAAAAAAGTTAGCAAGAAGAAATAAGACAATAGTTTGCCTCAGGAGCATCGTGTAGTAAAATTAAGCATAAGGAACACCAAAAATGCCAGAAGAGCTAGATGAGAATTCGAATACCCAAGAATCGGCAAACCAAGCGGTAGACCAACGGCCACTCGGTGCCAAGATACTAACAATATCTGGCTTTCGCGATCGGCAAAGCAATGTAACTAAGAGTGGCAATCACCTCAATATCGTCGATTCGTCTTATGAACGCGCTAAGGCCGGTGGCGAAAAGCTCATCGGGCAAAAAGATGAACGTCGAAACGATGCATATCTTCAGCGTCTTAGTAGAATTATCGAAAAAGGTGGCAATGAGCTCGAAAAGCAACTCTGGCGGCGATCCATTAATAATGATCTACTCGTAAAATACGAAAATATCACCGAATCATATTGGGATGCCAAGCGCCAAGAACTTAGAGATAATCAGCTGGGAGGAGTTGAGCTAACTGAAAGCCTAAAAAAGCAGTACTGGCAAGAAGAGCGCAAGCTCCAGCAACAATCTCTTGAAAAATGGGTTAATTATCTCGGCGACGAGAATTGCCCGTACCCACTATGGTTTAAGGTTTATGCATGGGACGGTATGACTAAAATGGGGGTTTATAACAAGGCTAAGGTTTGCTATGAAAAACGCAACGAAACAACTGTTGCCCCATATCCATACCCAGATGCAGAAGTCCTAGCTAAAACATTCGAGGTTGTAAATCAATACTTTGGCAACGGCCAAAAGGAATTCTTTACCGAGGAGGGGGAACGCAATATTCCGCTCGAAGAACTTGTGCGGACGGGAAATTTCGCCAAAATCTTTAACGGCATTCAGCGAGATATCGCTCCAATTTTGCAACCACCAGAAAACCCAGAAGAGGTTGATGGTGAATGGGTCGAATATGCCCTCGGCGAGGAAGACGACATTGCCCTCGCCGCCAGAGGTACTGGTTGGTGTGTGGCCACCCCAGCCGTAGGTAGACATTACCTTACTTATGGAAAATATGGCCACGTCAATTACGAAGATTCCGTTGATGGCCATGACGGGCTTAAATCGAAGTTTATCCTCTTTCATTTAAGAGATCCAGAAACTGGCAAATTCTCTAAGAGTGCCTGCGCTTCTATTCGCCTAGATTTAGACGGCAACGTTGTGGAAATTTCCGGCACAGAAAAAGGTCAGGCTCTTGCAGACTCCATTGTTCCAACCGTAGAAGAAAAAGCTAAATCCTTACCAGGCGGCGAAGAATTCTTGCCAAAATTCGCCGACAAAAACGCCCTAATCGAATTAGACCACAAGATGCAACGCGGGGAAGATATCACAAAAGAAGAACTACGCTTTATTTGGGAGTTAGATAGGCGAATTGAAACTCTTGATACCTATAATACCAACGACCCACGTATTGGGGAACTTCGTGAAAAATATAACTTAGAATATGCCTTTGAGGCAGGAATAAGAGTGGATGATATTAATAATCTAGTGTCTCACCTCGAAAGTGGCGATATTATCAACAATCTCGACACTCTTCTTGGCCATGACGCTGATATCGATAATCTAGTGTCTCACCTCGAAAGTAGCGATATTGCCAACAATCTCGACACTCTTCTTGGCCATGACGCTGATGTTGATAATCTAGTGTCTCATCTCGAAGGTGGCGACATTATCAACAATCTCGACACCCTTCTTGGCCATGACGCTGATATCGATAATCTAGTGTCTCACCACCTCGAAAGTGGCGATATTGCCAGCAATCTCGACGCTCTTCTTAATCACGGCGCCAATATTGATAACTTAGTATCTAAGCTCCATAGCTACGATGTTGCCAGCAACCTCGGCACTCTTCTTGGTCATGACGCCGATATTGATAACATAGTATCTAAGCTTGATAGCTACGATATTGCCAACAGTCTCGGCATTCTTCTTAAGTATGACGCCGATGTCAGTAATCTAGTGTCTCATCTCAAAAGTAGCGATATTGCCCGAAATCTCGACACTCTTCTTGGCCATGACGCTGATATCGATAATCTAGTGTCTCACCTCAAAAGTAGCGATATTGCCAACAATCTCGATACCCTCATCAATCACGGCGCTAAAATTGATATCGACAACCTAGTGTCCAAGCTCGAGGGTTACCAGATTGCCCGCAACCTCGGCGCTCTTCTTAACCATGACGCCGATGTCAGTAATCTAGTGTCTCATCTCAAAAGTAGCGATATTGCCCGAAATCTCGACACTCTTCTTGGCCATGACGCTGATATCGATAATCTAGTGTCTCACCTCAAAAGTAGCGATATTGCCAACAATCTCGATACCCTCATCAATCACGGCGCTAAAATTGATATCGACAACCTAGTGTCCAAGCTCGAGGGTTACCAGATTGCCCGCAACCTCGGCGCTCTTCTTAACCATGACGCCAATATCGACAATCTAGTGTCCAATCTTTATAGCGACGATATTGTCCGCAATCTCGATACCCTCATCAACCACGGTGCTAAAATTGATATTGACAACCTAGTGTCCAATCTTTATAGCGACGATATTGCCCGCAATCTCGGTACTCTTCTTAAGCATGACGCCAACATTGATAACCTAGTGTCTCATCTCAAAAGTAGCGATATTGCCAACAATCTTGATACCCTCATTAACCACGGTGCCAAAATTGATATTGACAATCTAGTGTCTCATCTCAAAAGTAGCGATATTGCCCGAAATCTCGGTACTCTTCTTAATCATGGTGCTAAAATTGATATTAATAATCTACTACTAGCATATAATTTCAGCAGCTACGATATTGCCAGTAGGCTCGACACTCTCCTTAATCACGGCGCCGATGTTAATATCCTTGTATCTAAGCTCGAGAGCTACCAGATTGCCAGCAGACTCGACACTCTCCTTAATCACGGCGCCGATGTTAATATCCTTGTATCTAAACTCGAGAGTTATGATATTGCCTGCAATTTTGATATCATCATTAACCACGGCGCCAATATCGACATTGACAAACTAGTGTCTGAGCTCGATAGCTACGATATCGTCTACAATCTCGACACCCTCATTAGTCACGGCGTCAAAATTGATATTAATGACCTTGTATCTAAGCTCGATAGCGACGACATTGCCCGCAATCTCGGTACCCTCATCGACCACGGCGCCAATATCGACATTGACAAACTAGTGTCTGAGCTCGATAGCGACGATATTGCTCACAATCTCGATATCCTCATCTATTATGGCGCTATAATTGACATCGACAAACTAGTATCTGAGCTCGGAAGTGGTACTATCGTCAACAATCTCGACACCCTTCTTCATTATGACGCCGATATTGATAATCTAATGTCTAATCTCGATAGCGACGACATTGCCCGCAATCTCGACATTCTCATCGACCACGGCGCCAAAATTGATATTGATGACCTAGTATCTAAGCTCGAGGACTACCAGATTGTTCGCAATCTCGATGCCCTCATCAACCATGGCGCTAAAATTGATATTAATGAACTAGTGTCTGATCTCGATAGTAGAGATATTGCCGAAAATATCGACACTCTTCGCGCCCACGGTTGGAACGGTTAGAAAACTATTTCACGAGCTGCATCAAAACCACGCCCACGACGGCGAGGGTAGTAGCAATCAAACGAATCTGCACCGCGCGTTTGTTGATTTTTTCGCGACCAAAGTTCGGCCACAAAATTGAAAAGATAATTCCGAATATAAACACCAAAATCGGCTTAGCGGTCTTAATGATGGCTGGCGCGATGGCGATGGATGGCGCCAAAATCAGAGCGGTAAAGTAGCACGCGTCATAGCCAACGTAAAGCAAGTGGTCGATTATCATCGTAAACCAAAACTTCGGGCTGGTGTGGTTTTTGCGCCAAACGTGCAGCCAGCGCTCGCGCCATTTTTTCACAGCCAAAATTTCTATAATATCGCCGATACCTTTGCCGATAAACAAATAAAACAGCATGGTTTCTGGTGTAACGCCGGCCCCAAATTTGGCTGTGAGCGTGTGGGCAAGTGCCGCAATCGTCACCTGCACCATTACAAAACCAGCGGTTTTGACAAGGTTGCCCTTGCTGCGTTTTTTAGAGGCAATGATAATTAATAGTGGCGCAGCGAGCACAATCAAAAATGCCGCAAGCTGCGCGCCGCCGATGTGTTCGCCGAGGATAAAACGGCCAAAAATTAAATAAAAGATCGGCGAAAATTGTTCGAGCAAAGTAACGTTCGTGGTGTCGTCTTTACTGAGCGCCATGTAATATGGAATGGAAGAAAGCGTCGCGATGATGCCGGACAGAACCAAAAATACCGCAATTAAAACCGGCACAGACTGCACTTCAAAGAGCAAAAAGATAGCTAGGGCCGTGAGTAAGTAGGCGCCGCCAAAGAAGATTTTTTGCGCCTGCGCGTGGCGGCCCTTAAAAATCGTATCGGTAATAAAGTTATCGAGGAACCCATAAAGCGACGACAGAACCGTAGCTACGCCAGTTAAAATCAACCAAATCATGCGCCCGTCACTCCTTCGAAAATAATAAATCCGTAGTAGACGGCAAAAGTCAGCAACATCAAAGCGCCTTCAAGGCGTGAAATTTTGCGATCGCGCCGCGTCATGATAAAGAGCAGAGCCGCAGAGCCAATCAGAAGTGCCAGGTCTACCATCTGGAAGCTACCTGGCGTCACGGTGCCAAAGATGATAATTGGCAGCGAAAGCACCACGCAAATATTAAAGATGTTGCTGCCGATAATGTTACCCACGATGAGGTCGGTTTCTTTGCGTCGCGCCGCCGTGATGGTAGTGATAAGCTCAGGTAGCGACGTACCAAATGCTACCACGGTGAGGGAAATCAAACGCTCCGAAATCCCCATGTTGCTGGCGATTCCAGTTGCGCCGTTTACAACGAGTTGGCTACCGCCAATGATGCCGGCGAGGCCGAGAAAAGTCAAAAGGAAAGACTTGCCAAGTTTATACTGTGGCTTTTCTTGCTTTTTCGCCTTGGCATCGCGATTTTGCCTAGCCAGAGCAATCAAATAATAGAGAAAAATACTAAAGAACAGGAAACAAACGATGGCGTCTGCGCGTGTAATTTGGTTAAGCACGGCGTTACTCAACGTGGTATCGAGAAATAGCACTACGAGCCCCGTCGAAATCAAAAGCAAAATCGGAATTTCCTTAATCACGGTGTTTTTCTTAACCACAATCGGGCAAATCACGGCACCGATTCCAAGCAGCAGCAGAATGTTCATAATGTTGCTACCAACCACGTTGCCAATCAGCATGTCGGTACTACCGGAGGCAAGGGAACTGATCGAAATGGCAAGCTCCGGTGCGCTAGTGCCAAAAGCGATAATCGTGAGACCAATCAGCATTTTGGACACTTTGAAATTCGCCGCAATCGACGACGCCCCCGAAATCAAAATATCGGCACCCTTAATAAGGAGCACAAATCCTGCCACGAGCATCAATATCTGTAGAACTATGTCCATTTTTCGTGTTTGTTTTTAGTTTTTACAAAAATATCGTATCACACTTATGCTAATCTGTAAAGGGTTAGTAAAAGCATTTGTTGACAAAACATGTTATAATACGTAAAAAGCATAACAATTATAATTGAGGCGACTATGGAAAAGGGCCCACAAACACCGAAAACAACAGAAATGCCAGAAGCGGCAGCACAAAATAGTGTAGAGCAAAATTTTGCATGGAATGCGTTAGCTGAATTAGCTAAAAACAACCGTCAGGATATCCAAACCGAGACTTCGTCTGAGTCGACGAACGAAATCGTGCCTTCCTATGCTGAGCCAGAAGTTAAACCAAGACCAGAAACCCAGGAAGACCCAGAACTCCAGGAGCCAATTTTAGAAGACGATATTTCGTCGGAAGACGATGGCAGGCAAGAATATGTCGATGAGGAAGAAACTGACAAAAAGGCTGAACAAGAAAAATCCGCTGAAATTGATTTACTCAAAGAATTCACCGAAGCAAAGGCCCTTGCTAATGAAGTTTCACGGGTCGAAGGGTATATAAACGATGCAGATGTAGCAAACTTTCTCATAGAATCGGGTCTAGAGTATGCTTCAAAAACATATGGCGCCAAGAAAGTGATGGATGCAGCGGTTAAAGGGCTCGACAACTTTACGCGCGAAAGAAAAAATGGTAATGGTGAAAACAGTTTTCGCAAAGATATAGACAGAACTATTAGTGGGATTTATAAAGAAATCGAGCCGGATGCTGAAGCTAGAAAACAGTTTTTTGCACGTCAAATGGATGATTTTCTTATGGCGTTAGTCGGAGGTGACAAAAATGCCAAGCATAATACTATCTCGGGCGCATCGATTGACGATGACGGCGAGGTTAAACTCCAAAGAAGCGGGTCTTCTGGTCAGCTTCTACAGTTGGGCGCATATGACGCCCTAATGTATCTTAGCAAGATAAACAAAGCCGTTAACGATCCGGATTCTAAGATTTTTGGCGATGTAACAATGGACGATTTTGCTGATAATAGTGAAGACTTAAATAATGCCCTTCACAAGATCCAAAAGCATGTTGCGGAAGCAGCGGACGATGCACGCGATTCATTTAGGCGCATCGAGTTAGAAATCGATGCTAGACTTGATACTTTCCGAGAGTCGATTACGCCAGATTCGAAAGATTTGAGAGAAGCTCAAAGAATTATTGCTAGCCTTAATTTCGCCGATCAAGACGTTTCTGATGCTGCAATTGATTTCGAAAACAGACTTTATGATATTGAAAAAGAGCGTGATGAAGTCGTTGAGGCACAAGTTAAACAGAAAGAACTTGAATTATATGAGAGTATGAATAGTTCGAAAGAAGAAGTAAAAGAACTTACCCAAAAAATGGATGGAATAATTGCGCACAAAGATTTTAAGCCCCTAGACTATTAATTAAACGCTTCTTGCCAAAAAATCAGAATCTGTGGTATAATAAGAACACATGCGAATGTAGCTCAGTTGTTTAGAGCGCTTCCTTGCCAAGGAAGAGGTCGAGAGTTAGAGTCTCTTCATTCGCACCACATCAAGAATGCTCCAAAAGAGCCTTTTTTGTTGGCTAACTCTTAGGTCAAGCCAACGAGAGTTAGAGGCGCTTCTACGCACCATTTTTGTAATGCTCCGTCGGAGCTTTTTTGTGCCTCACACGTTGAACTTACGCTAAATCCGGTGTATAATATAACTATAAATAGGAGAATAAAAAAATGCCAACTTGGGCAATTGTCCTGTTGATAGTACTCGGCGTAATCCTACTTATCGCCATCATTATCGCAGGTATGTACAACGCATTAGTAAGATTAAACACTCGTGTAGACGAAGCATGGTCTGATATCACCGTGCAACTCAAACGTCGTGCGGATATGATTCCACAACTCGTCAACACCATCAAAGGCTATGCCAAACACGAAACCGAAGCTATCAAACAAGTTTCCGAAGCTCGTGCTAAAATGATGGGCGCCAGAAGCGTCGCCAGCACCGCCGAAGCAGATCGCTCTATGCTTGGTGCACTTTCCCGCATCATGGCAATTTCTGAATCTTACCCAGATCTCAAAGCCGATAAAAACTTCCAACAGCTTCAAAATGCTATCGAAGACACCGAAAACAAAGTTCAAGCTTCTCGCCGCTTCTACAACGCCGGCGTCAAAGATCTTAACACTAGAATCGATGTTTTTCCATACAACGTTTTGTTCCATAAATTCAAAAAACGTGAATTCTACAACGTAGACGATAAAGAATACGATCGCATCGAAAAAGCTCCAAACATTGAGTTCTAAGGAGCAAAATGTACAAGCAAATCGCCGCAAACAAACGAAAAACCGTTTATCTCATGATTGGTTTTGTCGTTTTTATTGCGGCGATTTCTTGCATTTTTGCCTGGTATTTTGGAGACTGGACCATCACGCTTTGGACGCTTCTCATTTCGGTCGGCTACGCAGTTTTGCAGTATTTTCTTTCAAGTTCTCTAGCCACCACTATGGCAGGCGCTAAAGAAATTGAAAAAAAGGATTGCCCGCGACTTTACAATGCCGTGGAAAACTTAAGTATCACTACTGGCTTGCCGATGCCAAAAGTTTACATTGTAAATGATTCCGCACCAAACGCTTTTGCCACTGGTCGCAATCCAAAAACCGCCATCGTGGCTGCCACCACCGGCCTGCTCGACATCATGGATGACAACGAGCTCACTGCAGTGATGGCGCACGAAATGTCGCACGTCAAAAACTACGACATCCGTGTTTCCACCATCGTTTTTGGTTTGGTTTGCGTAGTGGGTATGCTGGCCGATATTGCATCGCGCTTTCTATTTTACGGTAGCCGCCGTCGCAACGAAGAGCGCAGCCCAGTGGGCGCAATTCTTATGATTGTTACCGCGATTCTTGCACCGATTTGTGCCGCTATGGCTCAAATGGCCGTTTCGCGCCAACGCGAATATTTGGCCGACGCATCCGCCGTCAACATTACGCGTTATCCAGAAGGCATGATTAATGCGCTCAAAAAATTACAAGCTCACTCGCAGCCGATGAAAAGCCAAAACTCTGCCATGGCCCAAATGTATATCAATAATCCTTTGCGCAAAGGCTTTGTAAGCAGCTTATTTAGTACTCACCCACCAATTGAAAAACGTATTGAAAGGCTCGAGCATGGCAAAACGACCTTCTAAAAAACCAGTTAAAAAAGCTCCAGCCAAAAAGCCTGAGACTAAAAAGCCAGAAGCTAAAAAACCGGAAGTCAAAAAATCCTTCAAGGAACGTTTTGCTAGCTATCGCGCCACCCGCAAAGCCGACAAAAGCCAGCGCATCAAACTCCACAAGTCATTTAGGCGCTCTTACACCGAAGATTATCGTCGCGAGCTTGAAGTTCCAGGCCTACTGGCGCATGCTATAGCTACTTTTAAAGCAATTTTCAAAAACTGGAAAATCTTTTTGCCCCTACTTTTGGTCGCGATTACCCTCAACATCATACTCGTTGGTATGATGAACGAATCAACCTACAAGCAAATCCAGGACGTACTCGACGAAGCCCACCACCAACTTGCTGGTGGCGAAATTGGTAGCGTCGCCAAAGCCTCGTTGATTTTGATTTCTACAGTTACCACCGGCGGCTTGTCGGGCGACTCCGGCGAATCATCCGTAGTGTTCGGCGTTTTGCTTTTCCTCGTTATGTGGCTTTGTACAATTTTCATTTTACGCCACCGTTTTGCTGGTCACAAAGTCAAACTTCGCGACGCGCTTTATAATTCAATGACGCCACTAATTTCAACTTTGATGGTGTTTCTCATTATCTTGTTCCAATGTATCCCGCTACTCATTTTGACTATCGTTTATTCTACGGCCGTCTCTACCGACTTCCTTACAATGCCATTTTACGCACTAATCTTCTTTATCTTCGCCGCCGCGATGGTGCTTTTGTCTGGCTATCTACTTTCAAGTTCAATCATTGCACTAGTTGCCGTTAGCGCACCAGGGCTTTATCCAATGCGCGCCATCCGTACCGCGTCCGACCTCATGGCTGGCCGCCGCATCCGCTTTATCATTCGGTTGATTTATCTATTTATCGTCATGATTTTTGTTTGGGTCATGGTGGGCCTGCCACTTGTCCTACTCGATTTCTGGCTCAAATCATCTATCGATTGGCTTGCGGGCTTCCCGTTCATCCCACTCGTCCTCCTCACGCTCACCTGTTTCTGCGTCATTTACATGACCACCTACCTCTACCTTTATTACCGTTGGATGTTAAACTATGACGAAAAGTGAAGCTGAAGAACGCATAATTAAGTTACGCGAAATCATCAACGATTATCGCTATCATTATCATGTTTTAGATGAATCGATTATGTCCGAAGCGGCCGCGGATTCTTTAAAACACGAGCTATCGAAACTTGAAGAAGAATTTCCAGAGCTCATCACGCCGGATTCGCCGACTCAGCGCGTGGCCGGCAAACCGCTCGACAAGTTCAAAAAAGTCACGCACGAAAAACGCATGATTAGTCTTGCGGATGTGTTTTCGGAAGAAGAGGTGCGCGACTGGATTTCGCGCAACGAAAAATTAATTCCGGGCGGCAAAATCAAAGAATTCTTTACCGATATCAAAATGGATGGCTTGGCTTGTTCTCTCCATTACAAAGACGGTTTGTTTGTGCAGGCCGTAACGCGCGGCGATGGCCTAGTTGGCGAAGACGTCACCATGAATGTGCGCACGATTGAAAATATTCCAATGCGTATCGACGAACCAGGCGACGTGGAAGTGCGCGGTGAAATTATTATTTTCAAAAAAGATTTTGATGCATTGCAAGCGCACCAACGCGAAATCGGCGAAAAAGAATTCGCCAATCCGCGTAACCTCGCGGCCGGCTCCATTCGCCAGCTCGATCCAAAAGTTGCCGCGTCTCGCCCACTTAAATTCATGGCTTACGATTTAGTTAAACCAAACTTGCCAACTCATCACGAAGCTTACGAAAAACTTCGCGCCATGAAATTCCGCACTTCAAACGAAGATTTGGTGTGGGCAGGAAATCAAACCAAAGAACTTTTTGAATACATCAAAAAACTCGACGACTATCGCAAGACTTTGCCGTTTAACACGGATGGCATGGTAATCAAAATCAACGACCGTGCCACCTATGATGCGCTCGGCATTGTCGGCAAAACCCCACGCGCTGCCGTGGCCTTCAAGTTCCCAGCCGAAGAATCCACCACCAAAGTACGCGACATCGTAATTACAATCGGCCGCACCGGCGCTGCTACACCAGTCGCAATTTTAGACCCAGTCGAAGTGGCCGGCTCTACCGTGCGCCACGCCACGCTTCATAATGCTGACGAAATCGCCCGCCTCGATCTTCGCATCGGCGACACTGTGATTATTTACAAAGCCGGCGACATTATTCCGCAAGTTAAAGAAGTTTTGACTACGCTTCGCCCGGTCGAAGCCAAACCTTTTGATTATGAAGAAGCTCTAAAGGCTCAATATCCAGAGCTCGAATTTGAGCGCCCGCGCGGCGAAGTTGTCTACCGCGTGAAAGGTGAAAATTCCGACCTCATTTTGAAACGCGCGATCGAATATTATGCATCCAAGCCCGCTCTAAATATTGAAGGCCTGGGTGAGAAAAACGTCATCGCTCTAGTTGACTCTGGCCTTGTAAAATCCATCGCCGATCTATATCGTTTGACTCCTGGCAAAGTTTCTCAACTCGAACGCTTCGCCGATTTGTCCGCCAGCAACCTAGTTTCTGCTATCGAAAAATCCAAGTCACCAATGCTAAACAAGTTCATTACTGCGCTTGGTATTCGCCACGTGGGCGCGCAAACCGCAACGTCACTCGCCCGCCATTTTGGCAGTATCGAAAAACTCTGCGACGCCACTGAAGACGAACTCATCAGCATCCCAGACATCGGCCAAATCGTCGCGCAATCCATTTTGGCGTGGTTCGCGGACGAAGACAATCTCAAACTTCTCACTGAACTCAAAGAACTCGGTATGAACCCAGTTTACGAAGATCAATCCAAGCTTCCGCTCGCCGGCAAAAGTTACATCGTCACTGGTACGCTCGCTAGCATGGGTCGCGAAGAAGCCGAAGACAAACTCCGCGCGCTTGGCGCCACCGTCACAAGCTCCGTCACAAAAACCACCACCGCATTAATTGTCGGCGAAAAGCCAGGCGGTAGCAAAACCAAAAAAGCTGCCGAGCTCGGCATCCCAACTATCAACGAAGACGAATTTCTAAAACTTATTGCTTGATTTTTGGTAAGCTCCAGTGGAAGCGGGCCGCGAGGATTCTTAAAATAAACACCGCGCTGGCGCCAATCGCCATGGCTGGAATTTCGCCAAGCGGCCAGCACACGGCAGCAAGCAAAGCTCCCACGATTGAGGCGCAAGCATAAAAATGCTTTACAAAAATGTAAGGTTTTTCGTTCACGAAAAGATCGCGCAATACGCCACCACCCACGCCAGTGAGTGTGCCAACAAAAACCGCTAGAAAAATATTGTCATATGCCATTCCGGCGCGCACGCCAATCACGGTAAACACGGCAAGGCCAATCGTGTCCATTATAAGAAGATATTTTTCGGCGCGAGCCGCGTATTTGCGAATCAAAGGGAAGAACATCAAGATAGAAGTCGCTAAGGCGAGCAGGGCATAAAAAGGATTGCGAAAGGCCATCGGCGGGATCACGCCAAGCAAGACATCGCGAATAATACCGCCGCCAAGCGCCGTGGTAAAGCCCAGCATCACGATACCAAAAATATCTAGCTTTTTGCGCACTGCCGTGAGCGCGCCGGACACCGCAAAAGCCACCGTACCAATTACCTCCAAAACGGAAACGAAGTCCATAACTTTAGGATAGCACATCTTATCGCTCTCTTAAATTCTTGACTTTTAAGCGTAAGTGTGATATAATATAAAGACAGGCCCTATATTCCAAAAAAGAGGAGGTGCTTAGCGTAATGAGCGAAGAGTATAGAATTAAAAAAGGCCCGAGTAATAGACAAATTATGGAGTCTTTCCATAGGACTATCGGGTTGGAAGAAGCGAAAATCAAAGAGACTGGCGCGAGGGATGATGTAAACTTTACGCTTGTCGGAAAAGACGGCAAGACAGTAAAGTACTATGGGCATGTAACGGGGGTCAGAGCTGCCAACAATAGTATTGTTGACCCCGAAGGAACGGCAGTTCTTTACGTCGAAGGAATTTTCCACGAGGACGGCGAGCCGTGGCCAAAGCATTTTATGGTCTTTGTCGATTATAACACAAGAGACAAGAAGAGAGCTTCAGGCCATGCAAGAATCTATAAAGGCCGGATTAAACCGGTCAGTCATGCCCACAAGGCTAAGGATACAAGCGGCAAATCGTCCCAGAAAAGATGGCGTTACAAGAAGCCGTATAGAAAAGGAGGTGGCGCACATTGAGAATTTTTCTCAACTGCAGGGACAAGCCAATCGGTACCATCAGAGGTATCGCACGGCGAAAACAGCTCGACGTAGCTGATGTCATACTGCTACGCAAGGTCGTGGTAAACGGAAACGGCGAAGATATGCGCCTAATCATTTGCTACGACTACAGCAAGCTGGAATTCGAAAAGCCAAACATTGTCAAGAACCGCGATAAGCAAAAAATTGGTACTTATCAAGATGTTCGCCTGGACTGTGAGGAAGTTCGAGTCATCACGCTCGCTGACTATTATGCGTGAATGTAACCCTCGCCCCAAAAACGGGCGGGGGTTATTTTTGTGCAAAACCTTGAAAAAATAAGGATAAGCATTATAATAATAAATAGTAGAGTTATAGAGTTACAAAAAATAAAACAAGAATAAACATTAAAAATTGTTTAGGGGTAAGTGTGTCATACACTAAGTTTTGGCGCTGTGCCGTCAAAAGAGTTTTTGTACTGAGCGTGTTTTTTGCCGCTACGTTGATTCCTCTGAATGGGGAGGTTTTTGCCGACCCAGACGATGGCGCAACCCGTGCTAGTGATCCGACCGCCCAAGCATATCTTACTATTAATACCGCAGAAGCAATTGAAGTCGCCGTAACACCAGGGGTATTTAATTCGGCATCATCAACGGTAGTTATCAGAACCAACAACTTCACTGGTTACACAATGGTATTTTCTACCGTAAATGCCAACACGGATCTCGTTCATACGCAAGATAGCTCCGCTACTATCCCAACCATCACCTTGCCATCTGGTAGAGATAGTATTCTCGCGAGTGAATTCTCTGGCGCCGAATACGGCTACAGCCTAAACGGCACCGACTACATGCCCGTCGTAAATGATGTCGTAAAAACTGGTAGCCGAGGGACCGACAGTTTTGGTCTTACCATCGGCGTACTCACCGAAACTAACACCTTGGCTGGCGATTACGAGCAAACTCTGACTATTACCGCAGTCGCCAACGCGCCATCCGTTTCAATAACTTATAACCAAAACACCACCGACACTGTTACAAATTTGCCGGCTCAGGACGAATTTACGTTAAGCGATAATACGGTAACTATTTCCAATAAAACTCCAGTACGCAGTGGTTATGATTTTATTGGCTGGGAAGATAGTGTAACAAATGAAATATTTATGCCGTCCGACACTTTCACTGCAGACACGACCATCGCCAATGTCAGAATTCTTAACGCGGTCTGGGAACTCCAATGTACTGGTATCTGCTATGACGGTAACGGAGACGACGGCACTGGCTCGATGGCGGCTCAAAACGTTGCAACGGGAAACACAGCTACGCTAAGAGCACCAAACTTTAGAAAACCAGGCTACGGCTTTTTGGGTTGGAATACGAAGGCTGATGGCACTGGTATTTTGTATGGTCCAAACGAGACAATCCCGGTTACGCAGCCAGTTCGTCTTTGGCTTTATGCTACATGGATTGCACCAGAGCAGGGCGTAACATTACAAACCTTCAACAAAGAAGTAGAACCATATAGCTCTTACGAAAAAGGTACGGTTATCGCTCTTCGCGATGAACGCGATGGTAACGTTTATGCGGTTGCCAAACTCGCTGATGAAAACTGGTGGATAACCGAAAACCTCCGTCTTAACCCTTCAGATGCAAACACCACGATCACTACGACGAATTCCAATAATCCATCATCGTCCTTTGTTCAAGAACTCGAAACTACCTACAAAGGCCAAGACATTAGTCCGTGGAAGACTTGTAGCGTGAGCGATGCAGACTGCTACAACCAAATTTCCTACAGCGCAGACTTTATTAATATGGGCAACCAATCAAGCCCAAACAGTATGCAATTAAACACTGCCTGGTATTCGTACGGCGTACTTTATAACTGGTACACTGCAAACGGCGGCGGCAGTGGCGATATTTGCCCGGCTGGCTGGCATCTCCCTACCGGCGGCAATGGTGAGTTTAGAAACCTAGATTTGGCTCTTGGCGGCAACGGCGAATCTCGCGGCGGCGCCAACGTTTCCGCTAACTGGCGTAAGGCTCCATATAACTTTACTTACGCAGGTTACATAGATGGCACTAGTAGCTGGACCGCTGGTTCAAACGGTAACTACTGGTCCAGTACGCCTGGCTACCGCTTAGTAATGTATAACGATAATCTCCGCCCAGGCACGGACTGGTGGTATATGGGTCGTGGCCACAGCGTGCGCTGTATTGCTAATTCATCCGTTAACTATACTCTAAGCTATGACGCCAACCAAGGTACCGACGCACCAAGCTCGCAGTCCGGCACTACGGTTTTGCACTACTATAATTTTACAATCAGCAATTCTGCTCCAACCCGCAGCGGTTACAACTTCCTAGGTTGGTCAACGGATTCTTCCGCTACTGCTGCCGATTATCAATCGGGAGCGGTAGTCACAGTTCACGAGAATACTATGCTTTATGCGGTCTGGGAAAAGATTTGCAACGGCGTTTGTTATGTTGGTAATTCGGATGATGGTACCGGCACGATGCCAGACCAAAGCCCGAACTTTGACTCGACCGCCAGGCTGTGGGCGCCAAACTTCAGTAAACCAGGTTACGGCTTTGCTGGTTGGAACACTGAGCCAGACGGTACCGGCACCATGTATGGGCCAAACGAAAAAATCACTATGCCAGCCTCTGGCAAAATCTGGCTTTATGCAATCTGGGTAGAATCCACTGGCACTCTCCAGGGCTTCGATTGTAATACGCTTGCAAGCGGTGCCGTTACGGCTCTCACTGATACGCGCGACAATCAAACCTACGCTGTGGCTAAACTTGCCGACGGCAAATGCTGGATGACTGAAAACCTTCGCCTCAATCCACAAGACGCCAATACGACGATTGATAGTACGAATACCAACAATCCAAGCTCAGGCTTTGTTTCAACCATTGCAAATAATTACAAAGGAAATGAATCAGTAACGACTTGGAACACTTGTAACTATGCCGCTGCGAACTGTTTTAATCAGGTGTCCTTTAGCTCTGCCAACATCAACCGTGGGTATACCGCAAGTCCAACTACCAATAACCAAACCACATCTTGGTATGCATACGGCATGCTTTATAACTGGTACACCGCCACTACTGGATACGGCACATACAATATGAGTAGCGGAACCACGGCGGGCGACATTTGTCCGTCCGGTTGGCACTTACCGCATGGTAAGACCGGCAATGATCTCGAAGTCTTAAGTAACGCCCTAGCTGACGCCGGCGTTGCTAACTCGTGGAAAAACTATCCAAACAACTTTGTCCTTAATGGGTACTACTATGGCGCGAATGCAACGAACCGAAATTCTTTCGGGTATTATTGGGCGGCTACAGCATTTAACCCAGGGTATAATTCGTCACATAATATTACCATATACGGTAATAGCGACGAGGCTGTCTACAATACATTTAACAGGTCAAATGGTGCAGCTGTCCGCTGCCTCGTGGAGCCAACATCAACATTCACTTTGTCGTATGATGCGAATGGTGGCGAAGGTGAACCAGCAGATCAATCGGCAACTGATATATTTACTGGCCACACCTTTACTATTAGTTCTACCGCCCCAACTCGTAGCGGATACGGATTCCTTGGCTGGTCTACTGACTCTTCCGCGACAGCTGCCGACTACCAACCAAGCGGGAGTATTACTGTGACTGATGCCGAAACCACCCTTTACGCCGTGTGGGAAGAACTTGGTATCGTTTATCACGGCAATGGTGATGACGGAATTGGCACGATGGATAAGCAGGCCGCCGAACCAAACAGTGAAGTAATGCTTGACGCCTCCAATTTCTCGCGCTCAGGTTATGGTTTTGCCGGTTGGAATACCAAATCCGACGGCACAGGCACACTGTATGGGCCGAACCAAACTATTACAATGCCAGGAAATGGCAAGCTCGATCTTTATGCGCATTGGGTAGCTTCAGCTGGCGATTTGCAATCGTTTGACTGTAGTACTTTAACCGCTGGAGCCATTACGGCTCTCACGGATACTCGTGATAACCAAACCTACGCCGTTTCCAAACTCGCCGACGGCAAGTGTTGGATGATTGAGAACCTGCGTCTCGATCTATCTAATACCAGCATTACCATTACAGCCAATAATACCAATAGTTCAGATTCTACTTTCATAACAGCAGCTAATAATCATCCAGCCAGCACAGATTCTTGGTGCGCAGCCAGTAATTCCACTTGTAGTAATCAGATTGTCTATAACAACAACAATATAACCCGTGCAGATGCTGATGCACACTACAGCTATGGTGTTTATTACAACTGGTATACCGCCACCGCCGGCAACGGTCTCTATGAAACAGCTAGCAGGGATGCGATTGGCGATATCTGCCCAGCCGGTTGGCACTTGCCTACTGGCGCTGAGTCGAGTTCGCCTGAGTTTGGCGCACTCAGCAATGCCCTCGGTGGTTACACGAACGCCAACGGCGCGGCATGGAATATGAATAATTCCACGACTCCAACCGGCACCGAGATGTCCGAGATTCTTCGCACCGCTCCAAATAACTTCATGTATTCTGGTTTTTACTTTAGCGAATCTAGCGGCTCATCAATACGTAATCGTGGTATCAAAGGATATTACTGGACGACTAGAGCATTTGGTTCGTATGGCGCACGTCTTTTGTCCATAGACGACACGGCAGTAAACCCAGGTACAGCTACCGACTCTAAATATGATGGAGCCCCAGTTCGCTGCCTCGCTAATTAAATGATTGAATATAAAAGGAAAGGATAACGAATAATCAACAAAAAAGGAGAGGACGCTCGCAGAAGCTCGCTATCCGCCTACGGCGGGCGAACTCCTCGGAGTTCGCCTCTCCTGCAAAAATAATCAAAGAAATAAAAACAACCCTCGCGGGTTCTTTTTATTTCTTTGGTGATCTCGAGGAGAGTCGAACTCCTATTGACGGGATGAAAACCCGTTGTACTAACCGTTATACTACGAGACCATAGTTAGTTAACATGATATATTATATTAGATTTACCTAAAAATTGCAAGAGTATTTGTATTCTACGTGGTAATTGGTCTTGCCATATGGAGCGTCTGGAATGATGCGCACCGATGTGGCGTTGATGTCGCAATAGCGGCCAATTTCGTCGACTTCGTCGGCGTGTTTACCGTTTTCATACAGCAACAACTGCCTCAAAGGCACTTCCGAAAAACCGTGTTCGCTGTATTTTCCCATCAGGGTTTCGCGGTTTCTTTCTGGAATCGAGCTAGTAAATTTGTCAAAATAATACTCTTCATAATACTCGTGCGCGAGGGCCTCGATGCGACCTTTAATGCGCTGTTCTGGGGTAGAGAATAAGCTAACCAATGTAACTACCGTCACCAAAATCACACAAATCACAATAATTATCATCGTGGTTTTGCGAGAAATTTTCACTAATTTATTTAGACGTTTGATGCATGGCCTAGTCATAACACCATCTTATCATAACATCTGACTTATGGTAATATATAACTATGAGCAAACTATTTAAACGTACCAAAATTCTAGCAACTATCGGGCCAGCTGTTGACTCCCCAGAAAAAATCGAAGAAATTATTATGGCCGGCGTGAATGCCTGCCGCCTTAACTGTTCCCACGGTTCCGACGAAGAACGCGCCCGCCACATTGGCTGGATCCGCGCCGCCGCTGCCAAAAAAGGCCGTTCTGTTGCGATTTTGCAAGATTTGCAAGGGCCAAAAATCCGCCTTGGCATGCTTAAAGATAACCACCTAGATTTGAAAAAAGGCGATGAGCTAATCCTGGATTCTGCGCTCGAGAATCACGACGGTGGGCTCACGGTCCCAGTGCAATACAATCTCGCCAGTAAGGTCAAGCCGGGTGAACCAATCTTCATGTTTGACGGCAAAATCAAAAGCCACGTCGTAGAAATTGTTTCCGACACTGCTATCAAAGTTGAAATCGAAAACGAAGGCTTCATTATGTCTAAAAAAGGCCTCAATCTTCCTGATACTGATTTTGGCGGCGATATTTTAACTCAGAAAGATCTCGACGATATTAAATTTGGTGCCGAACACGACTTTGATTATGTGGCGCTTTCATTTGTACAGAGCGCCAGTGACATCGAAAAACTCAAACAGATTTTGTTGTCGCACGGTTCAACTGCTAAAGTAATCGCCAAAATTGAAACCAAAAAAGCCATCGAAACTGACGAAGCTTTGGAAGCTATCGTCAAAGCTGCCGATGGTATCATGGTGGCACGTGGCGACATGGCTGTCGAAGCTGGCGCCGAAGTTGTACCAATCGTCCAACGCAAACTCATCGCCCTTTGCCGCGCCAATTCCAAGCTTTGTATTGTGGCAACCCAAATGCTTAGCTCCATGGTAGATAATCCAGAACCAACTCGTGCTGAAGTTTCCGACGTAGCTATCGCCGTTATCCAAGGTGCCGACGTAGTGATGCTTTCCGATGAAACCGCGAACGGCAAATATCCACTCGAGACCGTGCAAGAAATGAAGAAAGTGATTTTGTATGCGCAAAATCATTCTAGAGTTGCTACGATTTCGCAAGCTCCAACTGGTGACTTTGAAGTTTATAACGCAATTTCGCACGCTGCGGCTCGCCTCGCCGAAACCATTGATGCCGACGTGATTGTTTGCCAAACCAAATCTGGCACCACTTCGCGCTCAATCGCTGCGCAACGTCCAAACGTGCCAATCGTTTCCGTTACTGACAATGCACGCGTGGCCAACCAACTTGCTATGATTTATGCCAACACGGCATTTGTGCGCGAGTATTCCGATAATTACGGCTACGACTTAGCCAAAGAACTCAAAGAAAGTGGTTACATTCACACTAAAGACGGCAAAAAAGATTTGCTCGCAGTAATCGTTTCGGGTGGCAAAGATAAAATCGGCGGCACCGACACCATTCAGGTCCGCTACGTTTAAGGAGGATTATGAATTTAAAAACCATTCGCGACGTCAATGTCAAAGACAAAACCGTACTTATGCGCGTTGATTACAACGTGCCAATCAAAAACGGTGAAGTTGAAAGTGATTTAAGAATTTCTGCAAGCCTACCAACTATTCAATTTTTGCTGGATGGTGGCGCCAAAAAAGTGGTCCTGATTTCACATCTTGGCCGCCCAGAAGGGAAAGAGGACCCAGAATTTAGCTTGAAGCCAGCCGTTGAATGTTTGCGCGCGCTCTTGCCAGGCCCTGAAATTGGCTTTTATGAAATGGAAAAAGGCCAACACCTAGCTGAGCTCTCAAATTGCCGCGTGGCCTTGCTCGAAAACCTTCGTTTTGATCCGCGTGAAGAAGCCAACGACACCGAGTTTGCTAAAGAAATCGTTGATTTTACTGGCGCTGAGACTTTCGTACAAGATGGTTTTGCCGTGGTGCACCGCGCCCACGCTTCTACGGATGCAATTACCAAACTTTTACCTTCCTACGCCGGCCTTCTTTTAGAAAAGGAAATTAATGGGCTTTCTAAAGTAATTAATAATCCAGAGCGCCCACTTCTCATGGTTATTGGTGGTGCCAAAGTCGAAGACAAAGCTCCATTAATTGAGAAGTTTGTTGGTCTTGCCGACCAAATTGCCGTGGGTGGCAAAATCGCTGCCGATGGCTACACAAATTCGTCCGACAAGATCTACGTTGCTGATGATTTTGATGAAGACACGACTGGTGCCAAACTAGACGTTGGCCCATCCAGTACCGTTAAAATTGCTGAAATGATTCAGGGCGCCAAAACCGTAGTTTGGAACGGCCTACTCGGAAAGGCTGAAGACGCTGCTTACGCCACATCGTCTACCATCGTGGCGGAATTAATGGGCGAAAGTGCCGACAAAACTACCGTGGTTTGTGGCGGCGATACTACCGGATTTGTAGAACAAATGATGCTAGAGCACCCGCAACTTAAATATTCACTCGTTTCTACGGGTGGTGGCGCGGCGCTCGAATTCTTGCTCGGCAACGACCTGCCGGGTCTCGCCGGTTTGAAGTAAAATATTCACACCGTGATATATTTGTGGTATAATATTTTGTATGAAAAAACCAAAGACCTACCAACAAGTAATTGGTGAAACCATCGAACAAATGCGCCTTGAAAAAGGCTGGACGCAGGGCGAACTTGCCGCTGCCGTTGGTTCATCACAGTCTGCAATTCACCGCATCGAAAAAGGCGGCCAAAATATTTCGCTTGAAATGATTAAAAAGCTTTCCGAAGCTCTTGGCAACCAAATTCTCTCTATTAACGACTCCGTTTCGCAGAGTTTTCGTATTCGCGGCGGTAAAGAACTCGCCGGCGAAATTACTGTTAACACTTCCAAAAATGCAGCCGTTGCTTTGCTTTGTGCGGCGCTTCTAAACTCCGGCAAAACCATTTTGCACCGCGTTGCTCGCATCGAAGAGGTCTTTCGTATTATTGAAGTTTTGGAATCGATTGGCGTAAAATGCCACTGGCAAAATCGTCATCGCGACCTTGAAATTATATCACCCCGCGAATTGAAATTGGACCAAATGAACATTGAAGCCGCGCGTAAAACCCGCTCCATCATTATGTTCCTTGGTCCGCTGCTTCATTTTTACAAAAAATTCGAAATTCCGTATGCTGGTGGCTGCTCACTTGGCACCCGCACAGTCGAGCCGCACCTTAAGGCTTTGGAAAGTTTCGGTCTCCAGGTTGATGCTACCAAAAATAGTGGTTTTTACAGTGTAGAAGTCGACCAAAAAATCCTGAGAAAAAATATTGATCGCCGCATCATCCTTACCGAACGTGGCGACACCGTAACTGAAAACATTTTGATGGCCGCCGCGCTTTGTCCGGGCAAAACCACCATCGTGGGCGCCTCACCAAACTACATGGTGCAAGATGTTTGCTTCTTCCTCGAAAAACTCGGTGTTAAAATCAGCGGTATCGGCACCACGACCTTAGTTGTGCGTGGTCGCCAAAGATTTAATACTGACGTCGAATATTACATTTCCGAAGACCCAATCGAAGCCATGTCGTTTATTGCCGCTGCGTTTGCTACACATTCCGAAATTACATTGCTTCGCGCGCCAATCGAATTTCTCGAAGTCGAGCTTGAAGTGTTGAAAAACATGAATGCAAAATTCGAAATCAGCGAAGAGTATTTGTCCAACAACGGCCGCACGCGTCTCGTCGATTTGACCGTTAAAAAATCCGACCTCGTGGCACCAATCGATAAAATTCACCCAATGCCATTCCCGGGCCTTAATATCGACAACCTGCCATTCTTCTCGGTGATTGCCGCCGTGGCGGAAGGCCGCACTTTGATTCACGACTGGGTATTTGAAAACCGCGCCATTTATACAGCTGAACTTGCGAACTTAAATGCAAAAGTCGAGTTGCTTGACGCTCACCGCATTTATGTGGAGGGTCCAACCAACTGGCACGCCGCCGAGCTCGTGGCTCCACAAGCTTTGCGTCCGGCTGTCGTGATTTTGATCGCGATGCTTGCCGCACCTGGCACTTCAATTCTCCGCAACGTCTACCCGATTAACCGCGGCTACCAAGATTTCGCCGCCAGATTAAGACATTTAGGTGCAGATATTTCACCACTCACTGGTATTTAAAAGGCAATTTAGAATTTTTTGGAGAGTAACCTTGGGCTAGCGCCCTTGAGCGCTCTCCAAAAAATTTCTGAATTGCCTTTTTGAAGCCGGGAGGGGTTTAAATATCGTGCCAAATGTTTTAAGATGGTTAGGTGAATATCTTAGATAAGCTCAATCCGGCACAGGCCGATGCGGTACAAACTTTGGAGGGGCCGCTTCTCATTTTGGCGGGCGCGGGATCTGGTAAAACCAAAACTTTAACTCATCGCATTGCGAATTTGATTGCGAACGGCATTAACCCAAATAATATTTTGGCCGTGACTTTTACCAACAAAGCCGCGCGCGAAATGCGCGAACGTTTGTGGAAACTTTTAAATGATACGAATGGCGACGTGGTGCCGCGCAGTTTTATGCCGTACATGGGTACCTTCCACGGCATTTGTGTGAAGATTTTGCGCATCGAGTCCGAAGCCGCCGGGCTTGATAAAAATTTTGTAATTTATGATACGGACGATCAAATTTCGCTCATCAAACACATCATCAAAGATTTGAATATGTCGAGCGACAAATCGCTGAAGCCAAAATCTATTCAGTCGATTATTAGCAAAGCCAAAAACGAAGGCCAATCGCCAGACGATTATGCGGCCGCCGCGTGTTATCCAAACCAAAAGCAAACTGCCAAAATTTTTGCGCGTTATGAAACAGAAAAAACTCGTGCGAACGCGCTCGATTTTGACGACTTACTTTTGAAAGCTTTGGAACTTTTTCAAAATAATCCAGACATTCGCAAAAAATGGCAAACCAAATTTGAGCACATTTTGATTGACGAGTATCAGGACACAAATATTATTCAGTATCAGCTTATTAAACTTCTCGTTAACAAAAATCGTAATATTTGCGTGGTGGGTGACGACTGGCAATCGATTTATTCGTGGCGCGGCGCCGACTTCACTAACATTTTGCATTTTGAACGCGATTTTCCGGGCGCCAAAGTTATCAAGCTCGAGCAAAACTATCGCTCCACGGCAAACATTTTGGACGCGTCGCAAAAAATCATCACCAAAAATAAAACTCGTACCGACAAGACTTTGTTTACAGACGCCGAAAAAGGTGAGCCAGTGGACGTAGAGTCCTTGCGCGACGAAAAAGAAGAAGCAATTTTTGTGGCGCGCAAGATCTTTGAGTATCACCGCCAGTATCCAAACTTTTCCGACTTCGCCGTTTTGTATCGCACCAATGCGCAGTCCTATGCTTTTGAAGATGTTTTCATGAAAATGCGAATCCCATATAAAATCGTTGGCGGCGTGCGTTTTTATGATCGCAAAGAAGTCAAGGATGTGCTCGCGATTTTGAAGGTGCTCGTGAATCAGCGCGACAAAATTAGTTTGGAGCGCGTGGTAAAAAATGTTTTGTCTGGCATTGGTGATGCGTCGCTCGCAAAAATTCTCGCTGCCGTTGACGCAATCGAGGGAACTGAACCGTTGAAAGATCCAGACCTCGCGGATGTATTAACTGCTGCCAAGGCTAAAAACGCATTTAATAAGTTTTTGAATTTCATCAAAACTACACCGCTTGATTTGCCGCCGGCCGAAATCACGAAAAAAGCCATCGAATATTTTGATTTTGAAACTTTACTCACAGACGGTACACCAACCGGCGAAGAACGTATCGCCAACCTTGGCGTACTTATAGGTAACGCCAACGGCTACGAAACCATAGATGAGTTTTTGGCCGACGCCACCTTAATGTCTTCCGCTGACGAAGCTTCGGGCGACAACGCAGTCACCTTAATGACGATGCACGCGGCCAAAGGTCTGGAATTTCCGGTAGTATTTTTGGTGGGCATGGAGGACGGTTTGTTCCCAAGCTCCCGCATCGACGACGAAGCCGCCCTCGAAGAAGAACGCCGCCTGGCCTATGTAGGCATGACGCGCGCCATGAAAAAGCTTTTCCTCACCTACGCTGCCTCACGCTACAGTTTTGGCGAGCGCAGTTATAATATGCCCTCGCGATTTTTAATTGAGCTCGGTTACAACCCATACGGCTCAAACCAATTCTACGGCAACAGCCCATACAATGATTCTTATGACGACGACAACGACGGCTTCAAGGATTACGACGAATTCGACGACTCCGACTTCCCGGCAGACGACCCCTTCCCAGACGACGGCCCAATCTATTACTAAACTTGACTTTTGATACCTCTTGTGCTTATATATAATATATATAGGCTACATTATGAAACAAACACTGAAAAAATTTTTCTCAAGTTTAATCCTTAGCCTGGCGTTTTTTGGCGCGGGCGCTTATGCTGCCGAGCCGGTTTCAGATGCGAGTGTATTAACTGGCACGTATTTTAAAAACGGCGGCGACATTATTCTTGAAGCAGATATTACACTCTCTGCCAATGCCTTTATCCGCAAAGATCTCATACTGGATTTAAATGGCCACACTCTTGATATGAGTGGCAAAACACTGGTCCCATACGAAGCAACGCTTACAGTCAAAGATACTTCCGAGAACTCAGATGGCAAAATTACCAGCAGTGGCAAACCAGCTATTCAAATTGGCAGTAGTACTAAATCTGGCAACTTGGTTCTCGAATCCGGAACCCTTGAAAGCACCGCAACCAATGGTTATGTGATCAATAATTTTGGCAACCTTACAATAAATGGCGGGCTGGTCAAAGGCTTAGCGTATGGCATTAGTAACTTCAGCAACATCGTGTTAAATGGCGGCGAAGTTAGGGGTGATTCTTTTGTGGTGGTTAATCAAAAAGATTTTGAAATGAACGGTGGCACCGTTTACGTAACTGGCGGTGGCCCGGGCGTTTATGTTGGCTCTGATTCTAACGAAACGAACTTCGTGATGAACGACGGGTTTATTATAGTTGCCGGCGATGCGGGATCAAAATCCAACGTTGGTGTGAACTGTGGCAAACCATTTAGCTATTTCGAAATGAACGGCGGCCGCATTGAGTCATTGTTTGAACATGCAAAATATGGTGGCACTGCCATTACGGGTTTCGAAGACAGCACGGTCGTAATTAACGACGGTGAAATTATCGGCTACTCCGGCGCTCTGATGGGCAACGGTAGTTTTCACGATGGGGGAAACTCGGGCGAAAGAGCGGACTTTACAATTAACGGTGGCACCTTGACGGCCACCAACGGTATCGGTATTTATTCTCCGCAACCATATGGCGCCACCACAATTACCGGCGGCACAATTACTGGTTACCAAACCGGTGTTGAAGTGCGCGCTGGCGATCTAACAGTTTCCGGCGGCGTGATTAAAAGTGAGTATGGTTCATATGAAGTCATTAATAATACCAACGGTTCCACCACGTATGGCGCCGCAATTTCAGTTGCGCAACACACCACCGCGCAGCCAATCAACGTCCTGATCTCTGGTGGTAGCTTTGAGGCTCCTGCACCAATCA
>CAMZAW010000006.1 GCA_947304335.1 uncultured Candidatus Saccharibacteria bacterium
ACGCCTTCCATGACTTTTTTGAGGTCGCCGACTTCGTTGGCCATGTTTTTCATCTCGCCGAGGCCTTGATAAACCTGGGTGAGCTGAGTCGAAATCGATTTGAAGCTTTCGTTGAAGCGTTTTTCGACCGAGGCTTTGAGTTTTTCGTCGACGGTTTCGCGCATTTCTTCGAGTTTTTTCTCGTTGCCGGTTTGGATACGCTCCAAGTTTTCGGCGATTTCCTTGCGGTTTTCGCGGAAGTTGCGGTCGATTGCGGGATTGAGTTTATTAACCTCGCCTTCAACGCGGATTAGGCGCTCTTCAAGGGGCTTGAGATCTACGGTTGCTGATGATTTTTTGCTGAGTTTAAAAATGATGATGCCAAGAACAGCTAGATTGACACACCCAATAATGATTAAGGCTATTTCCATATTGTCATTATAGCACAAAAAATCCCCTCTTGCTCATCACAAGAGGGGCGGGGAGGCTTATACATAATTCCTGGTATCTACGGGGCATTGCATGAGATAACTAAATTTGTCGGCAAACCTTAAATCGTGTCCGTCGTGGAGGAACTTATAAAAGCCCCGGCACGCTTTGTTCATTTTGACTCTATATTTTTTGCCGCTCACGGTTTCAATGATAAGGCCATGCTTTGATTCTTTATAGATTTTTTCTATATTAAGGCTTATAAAAGCCGAGCCATTAGGTCGTTTAATATCACCATGGATTAAGCCATATAAGCGACACGCTCCCGGCACCGGAAAAATCATTTCAGGATTCTTTTTGTCTAAGAATCGAAGCAGACCAGTTACGATAGCATTTCGATCTCTGAATCTCAGCTGTGCTGCCGGTGGCCTAGGAAAAGCCAATCCCCAGTTTTTGATAATTGGGAAATTTGGTTCGCTCATATGCTCACCTCCTTTCAATTTGCTCCCAACCTGAGCTCACTATAGCATAAAAGGGGTGAAAAGTCAATGCGGGCGGGTTTGAACCGTTGGCGAAGGTCGGTTACATAACAAAAAAGCTCCTCTGGAGCAATTACGGTGGAGCCGTTGGCGAAGCCCGGTCTCCCGTGGAGCCGACTGACGGGATCGAACCGACGACCTACGGTTTACAAAACCGTTGCTCTACCAGCTGAGCTAAGTCGGCATAGGATTATCTTAGCATAATAAAATTTTTTCGTCAAAAAGCCCCGCTTTTCGGGGCTTTCTGAATGTGCATTAAAGGATAACCTGGGTGACGGGAACTTTTTTACCGATTAGTAGGTAAGTCTTATTTTTATCTGTGTCGACGACAATCTGCTCGCCGTTTTCCTGTTTTTTAATATCGGGATGATTAATTACGAAGAGTCCGTAGCTATTGTCTTTGTCATCATATAAGTCCCCGACCAACTTTCCTTCACCCGTAATGCTCCAAGGTTTAAATTTGAGCATCAAACCACCTCCTTTAAGGTTGTCTTTGGCAAGTATAGCATAAATCTTATTATGTTGTATATAGTGCTATAATATGGTTATGAATAATAAGAACCCCAACACAGAGCCGAGCACAGGTAATTCTCCGAATCCAGATGTTGAAAAGTGGGAGGATGTGCTTAGCGACGTAAAGCCCGCTGACTCTCCAGTGCTGGAGGATTCAAATGATCATAACGATAGTGAAAACGCTCTTTCGGATGAGGAGATAAAACAACTTAAAAAAGAATTGTTGGATTTCTATAACCAAGATGCAAAAGATTGGTCAAAAGATATAAGTGAACTCGAAGATCAATTTAGGGCTCAAATAAAACGTTGTAAGGAGCGTGGTCAATCTACGGTTCCTAAGGAGGAGTTTGAAGAATGGGAAGACTGTTTCCGGATTGAATGGCGTATCATACAGAATGCTCTATATGCAAGGTTAGACAAAAGATTTAAAGGATTAACTGATTCCGATGCCACTTCTTTGCAGCAACTAGAAGCTGATTTTACTAAAACAATAAGCTTACAGTTTTCTACTGGAAAAAAATTAAATGAAACTATCGAAGCTTATTCTGGAAATTATTACGACGAACGCAGCCGTGATCTAGTAAATGCTATTCGTAATTCTGATCTTTCTGATGATGAAAAGCAACAAAAAATTGATTATGCAAGGAATTTTTGGTCTGCTGTTTTAAATCATCTTGACGTTATGCACCAAGATATGAATAATCGTACCCCAGATGTATTAGAGGCTAAAAGATTAGACGAAAGGCGCTCCAATGCGCATGACGATGTAATTGAGTATTTAAATAATCTTAATGACATGGCTCAAGAGTTTCATGTTCGCCCATTTACCCCACGATATTTTTGGCCAAAGAGAAGGATTGATAAAAACAACGCAACTCCAGAGGTTGATTCGCGTGTTAAATACGATCGCTATGTTGTTCAAGCTTTTTACGAAAATGCTTTTAGGTATGAAATTCGAGACTATTATCGTCAGATGGCCAAACTAGGTAATGAATATTGATACTAAGGTATTATACTATTGCTTTTTTGAGCTTTTTGTGGTATAATTATAATGGCCGTATAAACTCTGTGTAAAGGAGGTCGATAACGATGTACACTCAGTTGGCTAATGCAGTTAATAGCATTGACGAAGGCGTTTTTTATGGAACTCTTGTTCCTGGTGCAAAGTCTTTGGCCTATGCTAACCTGTTCCATGAACCTGAAACGGCGTCCGAAAAGGACAAAGCGAAGGTTCGTAACGATCTTTTAGCTGTTGGGTTTCCTTCAGACCTGTTAGCTAAGGACGTGTCCCTTCCTGTTGTGGTGAGGCTTATTATGCATAGAGCATTAAGTCATCACTAGTCTATTCTAGTCACACTCCAAGGAGGTGTTTGATGTGACCAGAGATCAGGTACCTCGCATTGAAGAGGTCTTTAAAAGTCTGTCCTCGAAGGATATGGTGTTTTCGCCCCGATTTTGCGATGGCAATAATGACACTTGCCATCTAATCGCTTTAGATATTAGATTTTCTAATTCTAAATATTCACGAAATATCGCCATATTCGAGGAAGTACAAACAATTGTTGAAAATTGCCCCGGTGGGGCCATGGCTCTAGAATCCGACTATTCAAAATTTGTAAAAGGAATCATTAATATCAGTGTCGGATGTTTAAACCATGGCTACCGTTTTGAACATCTTATCGGAATGGTTAAGAGAATTCAAGTGGCAATAAAAACTGGCCCCGCAGCTTAGCGGGGCTTGTTTTTTTATTCTTTTGAATTACTATAATATTATGAAATACACTTATCAACAGCTCAAGGCGGATGCACGTGATCAAAGAATTAATCCCGATGATTTTTCTGATGTGTATAATGATTACCAGCGATCTAAAGATAGAGAACTTGTAAAATCGTTAGATAAAAAGTTCGGCAAAACAGCCATGATGGGTGATTTTCTGGATTCCGACGTACAGGAATATGTGACTGTGCAGTATCTCCAACTTGACGACTGGTTTGGTGAGGGAGAAAGAGATGAAAATAACGGTGAACCCCCTTTCATTCGCGATGGAGATGAATATGGTAAAGCCATATTAACTTCTAGATATGATGATTATGTAAACGGTGCCGATGTGATTTGCGTGGCAAAGAATAGAGATACCGAGTATGAGCCTGTACCTTTTGTTTTAGATTTGACCTATAATTCTAATCCTGAAAAAATTTATGAAAAGATGCATAGATATCATTCCAAAGAGGAGATAGCAGGTTTTACGTCAATACGCTACTTTTCCGATGATGACAGCGTTTCTGGTGTTCCAATTATCAAAAAGGGCAGTATTGATATTCTTCCTCGTTTCGTGGTTGGTTACAGCAATGAGATTTCCGATAAACTTGTTGATGATTTAGTGCAGGGTGTTCAATATGGCGACACGACTCTTTCAAACAAAGCCAAGTGCTATGTTTTAGCTGAACTAAAAAGCCAATCAGAACAGATGCTTAAATTCTTTGAAGAAAAGTATAGTGGTAATAGCTCTTCAATGAATAGAATGATGCATGATGTAGAATGCCTCGATAGGTATTTTGCTGGTGCTATTGAAGTTGCTAGAAAAAAAGACCCTTCACTCCCTGAGCATACGTATGCCTGGGGCAATAAGGACGAGGTAGCAAAACAAATTCTAGCTATGTGGATCTATTAAAACACGTCCCTTGGTCTTTGTGCTATTTTTTTGTGGTATAATTTCCCTACTATGTTGGATGTGAAAAATTTGAATTTTAAGATTGATGGGCGTCAAATTTTGAGTGATTTTTCCTTTTCCGTGAAGCCTGGTGAGCTGGTGGTGATTACGGGCCCAAACGGTAGTGGTAAATCTACTTTGGCTCAGCTTCTGATGGGTATCAAAACCCCAGATAGCGGCCAAATTTTCCTCGATGGCCAGGATATTACTAAGCTAAATATTACCGAGCGCGCAAAAGCAGGAGTTGCGCTATCTTTTCAGCAGCCAGTTCATTTCAAGGGCGTGAAAGTTAAGGATTTACTTGGTGTAGCCTTGACTGGTGAAGATACGGTTTATGCTGAAAACTTAGATAATGATGCAATTTCTGATGCGCTTTTAAAGGTCGGGCTTAAACCTGAAGAATATTTGGACCGCGAAGTTAATAATTCCCTCTCTGGTGGTGAGTTAAAGAGAATTGAGGTGGCTTCGGTGCTGGTTCGCAAGCCAAAGCTCCTCATTTTTGACGAGCCGGAAGCCGGTATTGATATCTGGAGTTTTGATAATTTGGTGAAGATTTTTCAGGATATTAAGGCAGCCAAAACCACGACTCTCATCATTTCACATCAAGAGCGATTGATGAAGATTGCGGATCGTATTGTTGTGATTGAAAATGGCAAAATCAAGGTCGATGGCAGCTTTGCGGAGGTGATCAAATGATGAATTTGGATGAAATTGAAAAGAATTTGATCAAAGAAGTCTCTGGTGTGACTGGTGTGCCGGATGGCGCATATAACTTCCGCTTAAACGGTAAGTCAATTGGCCGTAAAAGTTCTAAAAATATCAACGTTGACTCTTTGACAGATAAAGACGGCCTAAAAATTACTATTCAGCCTGGCACCAAAAATGAGGCGGTACATATTCCTGTGATTATTGATGCTAGCGGCCATAAAGAGACCGTGCATAATGAATTTATCATTGGCGAAGGTGCTGAAGTCACGATTGTGGCGGGTTGTGGCATTTATAACTGTGGCGTAGATAATTCAATGCATAATGGTGTGCACGTATTTCGTGTCGGCAAAAACGCACGCGTTCGCTACATCGAGAAACATTATGGTATGGGCCCGGGCGCTGGTAAGATTTTGAACCCAACCACTGAATTATATCTAGACGAAGGTGCCGAAGCCGAGCTCGAGATGGAGCAGATCAAGGGTGTAGATTCGGCGAATCGTAAGACTATTGCCGAGCTTGCGGCTGGTGCCAAGATTAAGATTAATGAGCGTCTATTTACTCATGGTCGCCAGACTGTGGATAGTAAAATTCAGGTTACTCTCATTGGCGAAGATTCTACTGCAGATATCGTTTCTCGTGCTGTGGCTAGAGATAAATCTGCTCAAAATACAGCACTTGAAATCACTGGCCAGACCAAATGTCGTGGCCACTCAGAATGTGATGCGATTCTGATGGACGATGCTATAGTCAAAGCCACCCCAACTCTCAATGCTGAGAATTTGGATGCTGAGCTTGTGCACGAGGCTGCCATCGGCAAAATTGCTGGCGAACAGCTCACCAAATTAATGACGCTTGGTCTGACCCGCGAACAAGCCGAAGCCCAGATTATAAACGGATTCTTAAAATAAAGATGGCCCCTTAAGGGCCATTTTTTATTGTTGCTCAATACCGCTTTGATCTGGCTTGTCTTTAATTATCCGCACGATATCTTTGCCATCTTTGATAGTGCACTTCAAGTTTTCCATAGTTAGGGCGGAGATAACTTCGATGGTGCCGGCGACGGTGGTAAGTACGCCCATGATAATGAAGCCGGTAGTATTAATGGTGTCTGAACCAAAAATGAAGTATGGGCCTACGATTAATTCGATGACAGTGAGAACGAGCATGAATTTCCAGCGGAAATCTTTGTTGTGGCGGTATTTATAGGCGTTGATCACGCCAAGTACGCCGTTGAAGGTGGTGAAACCGCCAGCCATGAGATTGAGGATTTTATTGGTAAAGCCTTCGTTAACTAAGAGAAAGACGCCAAGTACCGCGATAGCGATATACACTAATGCTTCGAGGCTTTGCAAAAGAATGGCGCGACGACCGGCTTTTTTGTCTTGCGGGGATGGGTCTTCGTTGCCGTCCAGGGTAGATTTTACGTAGCCGAGGCGATAAAATGCCCAAAATGAGAACACGGCGCCCGCTATCGTAATCACTAGAGGTAGAGTTTTGGTGTCGTTTCCCTTGCCGTTTAGGGCCGCGATAAACATCATGACGCCCGAAAATAGCATCATGAGAGACATGGCGATTTTGTTTTTTAGGAAGATTTTATAGGCGTAGAGCCCGCGTTTTACTAGTTTATTCATAACTTGATTGTAGCACAAGTTTTTTAATTTGTTTTATAATGGGTTTATCTGTTGCTTTGCAAAGTTCTTTGAAAATGCGCTATGACTGTTGGGGCCAAAAAATACTAGAAATGAGGTGATTTTATGATTTTTAACTATCTCAAATGGAGGCTAAAGGCTTTTATTGCTCTGGATTTGATTCTTATTCCCTTCATTGTCCTTGCAAAACTTGATTATGTCGCTTATACCGAGGCCGCCTTTGGCTATTTTATCCTATTTGCTCTATATTTTGTTCTAATCACAATCGTCCCTAGGCTAAACTATTTAATGGCGCCTGGGTATATGCTTCCTTTTACGGGCATTACTATATGCATTATTATCCCTTCGATGGTTGAATACTCCTCTATCTTGACGTTGATATTTGTTTTTATCGTGTTTTTCCCAACTATTCACGATTTGTATCAGATTTTTATCGTTCGGAACAGAGAGAAAGAACTGTCTATTATGCCTTATTCGTTCTAACATGCGTAGCGTTTTTTGCCTGGCCCTACAGGGGGTCAGGCACTTTTTATCTTGACTTTTTAGAGCGCTTATGCTATAATAGTAAGATAGAGCACTTTGTTGCTGGCACGTTACAATTTTATTGAGTATTTAATATGCTGTGCCGGCTGATCCTGAAAGAGAGGTATTGTTATGTCAAAAAGAAGGAAAAGAACGTTATTTGTCGTATTGCTAAACGCTGTAATTATGGCGCAGATCGTGGCTCTTGCTGTATTGTCTGTGTGTGGCTATCATCTTGCCGCAACACTCACAACAGCTGCAATATGCCTCGCCATGTTCTTTTGGACATGGGAAAGCCCACAGAAATTCCCGGTTTTTGGGTTTGGAAGTAGTTTATGTATTTTTATTGCTTCTTTATCGGGCTTGAGTTTGTATTTCACATTGGTTACTGTTGGTGAAGCCTTTGCTGTTGGTTTGGCATTCTCAATTTTGGGATTAACAAATTTAGTTTTCTTCGACTGCTACTATGCATACGATAGACTTGATTTAGACTAATCCCCTGGCCTAGTGTTTCGCGCACTAGGCCTTTTTTCTTGACCAAAACACATCTTTGTTGTATAATATTCCCTATTGAAACTCAGCGTTTTGACGCACCTTAACTCGTTCTTCTTAAGTTGCGTCATTTTTTATCATATTTTGGAGGTAAAAAACATGAAGGTAAATATGATAGAAAGAAACGAAGACCGAATTCGGAATTGCTTGCTCTCCTTCTATCTGCTGTTCTGTTTAGCTATAGCGTTTTTTGACAATGGAGAGGTTATTCTGAACATCTCCGAGGTCATACTGGTTGTATGCTTGTGTAGCTTTGCTGTATCGAGAACTTGTTATTTAATTTTCGATTTCAGTTTACCATTTTCGATCGAGAAATCATTATTGCTTGGTGTATTTTTTGGCATTATACCGATCGTTCTCGAATATTGCAGTTTCCCAAGGCTAGTTTACGTTCTCCTGATTATAACTGCCATATACCTTGATCTGGATTTATTAGAGGGTATTTCACCTTGGGAAGAAGAATGAAATATGGCCTGGCTATTTGCCAGGCCTATTTTTTTGCAAAAAAAAGCGCCCATTACTGGGCGCCGCGACGAAACAGTCGCGCGAAGAAACCTGGTTTCTTTTGGGGTGCTTCGTTTGTCTCGGGTTGTTCGGGCGGTGTCATTCTGCCGTCGTATCCTTCCGGAAAAGTAAACTCAACCTTGCCTTCGCGAGCATCGATGAGGAATTTTATTGAATCCTGCATCAAACTCTCCTTTTCGACTTCGATGTATTTTATGGTTCTGTAATCCCGATTCCAATCACAGGAATTCTCCTCGAAATCCTTGATCTTCTCGTATTTCCTACTAGCAATTTCTTTATACATCGCCTTTAGTTCGTCGATTGAGAGATTTACGACTTGTTCGTATTCGATAATCCACTCTTTACTCATGATTTTCTCGACTGTTCTCTTATCTCGAGCCAGCTCAACGAACGTCAGAGCGTCTTTCGGGCCATTGATAATCAACATCCCTTCCGAACAGTAGTATTCCGCTACGAGATCCCAGCATATCTGCATATCAGACAATATGCGAATATCGTATTTTTGTACATAGACTATGTCGCCAATTCTTATTTTCATAATAAGCCCTCCCTTGTTATATTGTAGGCAACAAAAACTACACTATTATTTTAACATATTTTGCATAATATGCAAGTACTTGGCATTTAACGCTCAAAAAGGTGCCACTGTGGGCACCTTTTTGCTTTTTAGATACAGGTGTAACCGCCATCTACCGGCAAAATAACGCCGGTCACATAGGAAGCTTCTTCGGAAGCTAGGAATACGGCTGCTGCGTTGAGTTCGCCTGGTTTGCCGTAGCGTTGCATTGGAACGTGGGTTTTGGCGAATGTTTGGAATTGCTCGGTATCTAGGACTTCTTTGGTGAGCTCGGTTTCAAAATAGCCTGGGCAGATTGCGTTGCAGGTAATGCCGCTTAATGCAAGTTCGGCGGCTACAGCACGGGTAAAGTTGACCACGGCGCCCTTTGAAGCGTGATATGCGGTAGTGTAAATTTCGGTGTTCCCAACAAGTCCATACATAGAAGCAATATTGATGATGCGGCCATAGCCATTCTTCTTCATGATGGCGGCAAAGGCACGTGTCATCTTAAATACGCTAGTTTCATCTGTTGCGATGGTGAAATCCCATTCTTCGTCCGTCATATTGATGACGTCGTTGTTTTTAGCTGAACCGGCGCAGTTGAGCAAGATATCTACCTTGCCAAATTCTTTCTCAACTTCGGCAGCTACGGTGTTAATGTTATCAGTGTCGGTGACATCGCACTTGTAAGCGACCACTTTGCTAGCTCCGGCGGCCATAAGTTCTGGCTTAAACTCTTCTAGTTTTTCAACACGGCGCGCCAAAATAGCGAGATCAGCACCTTGTTTGGCGAATGCGAGCGCCATTTGCTTGCCGAGCCCAGACGATGCGCCCGAGACAACAGCAACTTTACCTTTCAAATTGAACATTTATCCTCCTTTTCTAATTATTTTAGCATAAAAATTCTCTAAAATCCTTCAAATGTGCGCTCATTATCGAATAAGGCTAAGGATTTACCAAGGCTGAATCAACTACTATTTATAGACAGACGCGGGAGCGTTATTGACATTAAGCATAAAATTTGATATATATTTATCAATGAAGTTCTTGCACGGGGTGTAATGCTCCTACCGCAGGAGCTTCTATTTTTTTCATGAATAATCGCTAGATACAAAAATGGAGCCGCGAGATGCTTCGCTAGTCGCGACTCCAGAGATTTTGCTTCGCAAAATCGGCAACTAAAGTTGCCAAGAAATTTTTCCTCATAAAAAAATCTGAGAGCAAGCTCTCGATTTTTTATTCGTCAAATTTCTCCTGGAGCCGCGAACGAGATTTGAACTCGTGACCTCATCCTTACCATGGATGCGCTCTACCAACTGAGCTATCGCGGCGTCTCGATTTATTATAACACATAATCTTGAATATGCATGAAAAATCGCCGCACCTAGAGCGCGACGATTCTTCGGATTACTGTGATTCTATAGCTTCTGATAATTTCATGAAATTCTCGTCGTAGTTGAAGTATTTCCGGCTATACCAAAGCATCATCTGGAGCCATGTGCAGCCAGGCTTCATGACGTCGCGAACTTTGTCGCTCAGGTTCAGTTTTACCCAATCCGGCGAAACACCGTCGTTCTCGTCGATTATACCTGCTTCAAAATCGGTTGCGATGTGTATGCATTGTTGTACGAATTGCGCTTCCGGCGTCCTACCTTCTTCGTACTCGAGATACAGCTGTTCAAGCGGATAGCCCACCTGGAGCTTTTCGATCAGTTTAATGAATTCATCGACATAACTCTTGGTTTCCTTATCGGAATTTTTTCGAGAAATCGGAATATCTTTCGAGACAAGGTTGCGAATTGCAAGCATCAACAATACTTTCTTAATGTTTACAGGATACTTGTGCACGAGATACATTATCAATGCTATGCATTGTGATAGAAATGCGTTTTCTCCAATTGTTTCAACATGTTTGAATACTTTATCTAGACCATAAAATATCCAACCGGCACGTGGAACTTCTACCTTAGAACAGGTTTTCAGAATGAAGCGCGTAGAATTTTCATCAATTTCGAAATCATACGAGTTAACATTGAATCCGTTATACTCCGTATCGTAGACTTCACCGACAAACTTTCTGATTTCCGATATCTTCTCTATTTCGTCAATATCCTTCACGATGCTCATGAACCAGGCATCATCTTTGCCTATACTCTCGACTATTCTGGCGACACATCCAGGGAAGCTGGACACTAGGTAATCTACTACTATATATGCTATCGCATCTTCCAGATTGATCGTATTACCTTTGAGGGTCGCTATCGCAATCATCTGGTCGATGAATGCTGTCTGCATGGTAGTCGCGTCATTAGCTTTATACTTCAGGCGAAGACGCAGTTCTTCTTCATCTTGCAGTCTTATACGATAAAGAAGATTGTTAACTAGTTTTGCTTTTTCGAATTCGTTTTGTTTTTGCATAAGGTACCTCCTGTTGTATAGAATCACATTTTTAAAGTAAAAAATGGCTCAAAGGCCATAATTATTATAACATAAGATTTGGGTTTTGTCATTAGGGTGTGGTGCTGGAGGGAGGACAGCCGCTTTGCTTCGCAAAGCGACAACGCAGTGCGTCGGCTCGAAAAAGTTTGAGCAAGCTCAACTTTTTCCTCGCCCCCTTCTGCGTCCGAACCTGCTGTTCTCGTCCTATCTCCTAATATCACGAAATAAAAATAAAGCCCTGTGGGCTTATTTTCATTTCGTGGTGCTGGAAGTAGGACTCGAACCTACGAAGGCCGAAGCCGAGAGATTTACAGTCTCTTGTCATTGCCACTAGACGATTCCAGCACGCATAGTTATTATAGCAAATTTTGAGGCAAAATCAAATAACTTTTTTGCGGCGTGAGATTTTTTGGGCTTTGGCTACAGGTTTGGCGACGGGTTTAACGACGGCTGAGGCGGCAGCTTTTTTGCCAATGCGTCCAAGAGCTGGTTTGGCACGGCGAAGCAAAGGCGTTGGCTTTTTCTTGGCGTTGTCTTCGGCAATTTGTTCCTCAATGCGGGCTGAGGTGGCAATAATATTTTCGGCGTCTTCCATCGACTCGTATAAAGCCAAAATTTGGCGCAAAGTAGCCACGTTTCTGTCTAGTTCGTAGGCATTTTCTAGTGCCTCGATGGCCTTTTTAGGATTCCCTAGCTTTTCCTCGGCTTTGGCGAGCGCAATATAGCGAGCTGGGACATCGCCCTCAAGCTCAATCGCCTGCAAGAAAGCCATTTCAGCCTTTTCGTAGGCGCCTGTTTCAAGATAAATCAGACCGACGTTGTGGATAGAGGCTGGGTTGTTATCGAGAGATTGGGCAATTTCAAAACATTCCACCGCTTCGTCATATTTTTGGCCTTTAGCGTACAAAATACCGAGGCGGTTGTAGGCGGCAGCATTTTTTTCGTCTACTTTAAGGATGGCAAGAAGTGCTTTCTCGGCGCGGAGAGGTTTACGCTCGCGCATAGAGGTTTGGGCGATTTGCCAGAGTTTTTTGATCTGAGCTGCGTATTTTGGCGATTTATCTTCTTCCTTTTTGACGCGTGGTTCGAGCGGCAAGAAAAAGATAAGAAAGACGGTTATCAGAATGATACAGATAATTGCTATCATAATACTATTTTAACACGCAACGGACGCTATAGTTGGCGTTTTTGTTCTCGTTGTCGAGATTCTGGAGCAAAGCCTGGCTGTCGAATTCGTAGATTGAGAAAGCGTAGGCGTGGTTTTCATTGGCTTCATCTGCGGTCCAGTAGCGAGCGGATTTGCCTGGCAAGATTGCTTGGCCGTATTCGGTGCCGTAGCCAGCTTGTGGCATAAAGATTGGGGCGCTTCTCATAGAACCAATATTCAGATCGGCTTTGTATTCTAGAGTGGTGCTGTTTTGGGCGAGAGACTCGGTATCAGTGACGTTGTAGTGGACGCCATCAGTAATACTATAAGCATCAGTAAGCTTAGCAAAGCTCTTGTTTACGGTGCCATCGCCGGTACGTGGCAAAGTCCAACCTTTAGGACAGATGCTTTCGGTCGATACGCCAGCAGTTGCGCCAACTCCGGCCGTGGCGGCATCCCATGAGTATAGTGATGCAGCGTGATAGTGCCAGGCTGGATCGGTTTCAAGCAGCATAGAAGCGTCGGTTGAAGTGGTGCCGCTTGCATAGTAGATGTCACCGTTGTCTTTGTAGCGGATAGCAGTGCTGTCGCTTGCGGTTAGCTCTCTTGCTTCGGTGACGTCTGAAGTGGCTGGGATAAGTTTGGTAACGCCAGTCGTTGAGATTGCAAAGTCGAGGTTTTGGGTCATCCAGACTTCACCGTCGGCGAGCTTGGCTACGAAATAGGTCTTGCCGTCACGATAATCCATTAATTGATATTGCGTATCGGTAACCATGGTGCTCTTGATGGTGTTATTTAGATCTTGCAAACAGACCGCGCTCACGATGTCGGTTGCGGTTGGTGCGCAGCTGGTGCGCCAGACGGCATACAAAGTGACTGGTTGGCCTGGGTAAATAGTGACGGTAGATTCGCCTGCAATATATTCTGGCATGGTGGCGTCATTAGTGGTGGCCCAGCCGAGGAAATCTTTACCAGCCCTGGTTGGAATTTCGTTTACATCGTCGCTGATTTCGAAATCTACAGATTCTTCCCAAATAATGTCGTGGTAGCCAGTGGTGTTTCCGGTGCCGCCATTAGCGTCAAAGGTGAGAGTAAATTCACTCGTTGCATCGGCAATACAGCGGACTGAGTAACCTTCGGTACGAGCACCTTCGAGTACAGACACGCTTGATGTGGTGACTTTGATATATTTTGCGTCGGTAGCGTTGGCGCCAGATTCGGCGGTCCAGAGATATAGCGCGCCGCTATCTTCATCAATGCCATCATAAATGCCGATGATGCTGCTGCCCGTTGAAGTATCAAGATGACCGCTTCTTACACTACCAACTTTACCAACGATATTAGCTTCGCTAGCGAGTGGCAAACGCCAACCAGCAGGACAAATTGATTCGGCTGCGGCAGTGTCTGCTGCGATAATTGCAGCGCCAGAGCCAGCAGTGGCGGAATTCCATGAATAATATGAGCCAGCGCTATAAATTAAATCAATATCATCGAGTGGGCTCATGTCTTCGATGTCTTCTGGGCCTTCGTAACCATTTGGATAATATTTATCATCGCCCGAGAAGTAATAGATTTCATTAGCGGATGTGCCCCATGGCGTGATGAGGAGCATGGTTCTTTCGTCGGCAACATCGGAATTGACCGGGGCAAGCACAGTGTAAACTGGGGTGCCACCCTCGCCAATTTCGTTGGTGAACTCGAGATCGAGGTTTTGTTGCATGTAGATTTGGCCGTTTTCTTTGACGATCCAATATTCTTTATTATTGCGGCTATCGCGGAGCTTATAGCTGTCGCCTTCTTGCATACTGGCGGCTACTTCTGTATTCATTTGTTGTAAGTAATCAATACTGCGGATGGTGTCTGGGATTACATTTGGCGTAACCTGGAAAGTGATAGTACAGTTGTAATGACCAGCTGAAACGTCGCTATTGATGCGGGTGCCAATCAACATTCCTACGGAACGGTCCTGCACAGGAGTGCCGACTGATTCGATGCGCATGTCGGTAGTGGCCGGGAGGAAGGTGTTTGGATCTTCTTCTGGGAAGCCTAGGCCCCAGTGGTTAACCGGGAAATCATCGGTGCGATTTGGGGTGACATGTGGAATGGTTGGAATAATATCGGTTGGTGAATTGTCTTTGACGAAGTCGGTGTTGGCCACAGATGCATAGGCAGTGTAGCCTGTGAGGTGGTTGGTAGTAACGTTAAAAGAAAACTCCGTAGCATGCAAAACATCGTCGGAGCGAATCATAAAGTTGAAGGTTTCTGGAATTGTAACGTTAAGAATTGTGTCGATATCAACGCTAAGGCGGGCTCTAAAATTGTGATTGGCTGTGATGTTTGGAGCAACGGCACTGGCAGCTGAAACAAAAATGCCAGTCGCAAAAACCATAGCGCCTAGCCAGGATACTCTACCAAAAGCTCTCTTCACTCTATTAGCCTTAAGCATATTTTTATTATAGCATAAGGCTTTTAAAAAAATGCAACAATTTTTATAATAAATCTGCCACAAGATGGAGCTTTAGATGCCCATTTTTTTCGATATTGCTGTAGGCCGCGAGGAACTTTGGAATTTTCTTCACAAATACCTGATTTTTGGTTTTGAAATATGATTTATATAGCATTTCAATGGTAACGCCGAGGACTTCGAGCGCGAAGGCCCTAGTGTCATCTTTTTTCTTAGCGATGGTTTCTGCGAGAACTGGCAAATCTTTTGGTGTAGCGGTGATAAACTGGCGGGCCAGGGTTTTCACTTCGTCGCTCGCAACAATATCACTGTCGAGCGTAGTATTGGTTTTTAGAAAATATACCAGCGAGCGCGACAAAATGGTTGGTAAGATTTGAGATGGATTGCTGGTGAGTAATACAAAATGATAATGCTCCCCAGGCTCTTCGAGATTTTTAAGCAAAGCGTTGCCCGAGCTAGCGTTCAGGGCCTCGGCAGGACGAATAATAATATATTGTTCGCGGCGCTCTTTGCTATTTAGAAGCGCAGTGATTTTGCGTACTTGCTCGATGCTAATCGTTGCTTTAGCTTCTGGCTCAATTTTGAGAGCATTTTTAATTTCGACGTTGTTTAGTTCCGTTTTTGGCAATACAAAAATGGCGCAACCAGTGTTTTTGGCGATTTCTTCGATGTTATTTATATCGTCAAAGAACATCGTTAAATTCCTTTGGCAGGGGGGCCGAAAAGGTTTTACGTTCCCCACCCGGCAAAGTGATTTCAAGCTCAGCAGCATGCAAGAATAGGCGTTTGTTGGCGCCGCTACCATATACAACATCACCAAGAATTGGCGTGCCAATATATTTTAGATGGACTCTGAGCTGGTGCGTGCGGCCAGTTTTTGGTTTGAGCTCAACCAAACTATATTTATCATCAGATTTGACGACTTTGTAGTAAGTTTCGGACGGGCGGCCGCCGGCTTCCACGCGGAAAGTATTTGGGCGCTTTAAATCGCGGTTAATCGGTAGGTCAATATTCGCTTCATCTAGTTTTGGACGGCCCTCAACGATGGCATAGTAGGTTTTGTGGGCTTTTCTATCTTGGAATTGTTTTCTTAAATAGGTCTGAGTTTCTTCGTTTTTGGCTAAAATCACCACGCCGGACGTATCGCGGTCAAGGCGATGTACCAAGAGACCATAATCTTCCAAAGTTTTTTCTGGACAATATTCGCCTTTTGCCATGCTGAGTAGGCCGGCAGGCTTATTTAAAACCAAAACATTGTCATCTTCGTAGATTACGTCTGGTTTTAAATCTGCATTCTTGATATCTTCTGGGACTTTAAGGTCAAGTTTTACATCTGCAACGAATTTTTGATTTGGCTTTTTAGCTACTACGCCGTCAACCGTGACGTAACCGAGTTCAATAAACTTCTGTAGAGTGGAGCGATTGTAGCTTTTGTATTTATTAACCAGCAAAATATCTAGGCGCTCCTTTGGAATTTCCTCTGGGGCCTCATCTAAGACCGTGTCGCCGTTTATCACGCGCGACATTTCTGGCTTGCTGAATTTTTTGCCGGTAATAATCATGTGGCTCCTAACGCAGATTAAAGGCTTTTTGGGCCTCGAGAAGCTTCTTGTTGGCGACCTCGTTGGCGTAGGCTTCACCCTTGGCTAGAAGTTCATAAACTTCGCCGTCCGAAATGCTGGCGAGCTTGGATTGGAACTCAGAAAGCATAGCAGAGACGCTTGAAGCGACCTTTTTCTTGAGGTCACCATAGCTAGTTTGGCCAGCCCAAGTGGCGACTACGTCCTCCAAAGGAAGACCAGTGAGTTGAGATTCAATCACAAGAAGGTTAGAAATGCCAGGTTGATTAAACATGTCGAACTTGATTTTGCCGAGCGAATCGGTGGTGGCGGACATGATTTTTTTAGCGGCCTTTTCTGGGTCGTCGTCGAGCATGATTTTGGAATTCTCGGCAGCGGTAGATTTGCTCATCTTTTTCTCTGGGTTGAGTAAATCACGAATGCGGAGACCTTCGTCAAGTTTCATAAACTTAACTTGATCGGCAGTTTTAGCTGGCACAGTGAAAATTTCGCCAAAACGATTATTAAAGCGCATCGCAAGGTTGCGGGTAAGCTCGATGTGTTGGAATTGATCTTCGCCAAGTGGAATATAGGTGGCGTCGTAAAGCAAAATGTCGGCAGCCATCAAAATTGGGTAGTCAAAAATACCAACGTTGCAGGATTCCTGGCCTTTGGATTTTTCTTTGTATTGAATCATGCGGGAGGTTTCGCCCATGGTAGCGACACAGTTCAAAATCCAACAGAGTTCAGAGTGAGCTGGCACGTAGGATTGGCGATAAATGTGGACATTGTCGTTAATTTCAAGCCCAGCAGCTAGATAATATTTGAGTGTGCGGATGGTGTTTTCCTTGAGGTCACCATCAACATCGGAAATAATCGAATGAAGGTCAGGCACAAAAATATTAACTTGCCATTCTTTGCTGTACTCATTGGCAAGGCGAACCATCGGAAGAAGGGCGCCAAGGTAGTTACCTAGGGTTAGTATACTGTTTGACCGGATGCCGGTGAGAATGGTTTTGTTCATATTTTTCCTTTCTATATTGATTATAACACAATAGTTATGATATAATATAGGTACCCTGTTGGGGCATTAGCTCATTTGGTAGAGCGCTTCCATGGCATGGAAGAGGTGAGGAGTTCGAATCTCCTATGCTCCACCATTTTTTGTTGGAAAAAAACGCTCCGGCCTTTCTTCCGGAGCGGGGTGATTGGTTGATAGTTTCAGTGACGGGTTTCCCCAAAGAGATCCATGAGATCGGAAAGCCGAGCACAAGGTCTTCCCTGGTATTCGTCAGGCTCGTATTCGTCGGTATCATCGTCTAAATAGACGATTCTATCTGCGTCTACGATGCCTTCCGGACGATTGTTCTCGTCGCCCCAGCCCGGCTCAGCCGCAGTGTCGCGAGGTCCGCGCACCCGAAGTCTGCAGCCGTTGACTATCATGTTCAGCGGGGCATATTCGCCATCAACTTCTCTGATAAGTCCTATTGCGCAGGAGATATCTAAGAAGTCGCTGACGTGCTCCCACTCCACCATATGGCAGGTATTCATGGTAATCGCGAGCGGCGAGTGGACGACCTTCATCAACGGGAACCGGCTTTCATCCCAACCGTCATTTACACGATATTCCTCACGGAACGTCATGAAATGCTCGATTTCCTGGATGTAGCGGTACCGGATACCGGAGTACTGTCTATAGATACGAATTCCGTGGCCATAGACATTTTCGTACTCGCTGAGCGCCCGTCCTAAGGCAAACGCGAACAACGTACGATCAATTTCGTCGTCGCATGTCACCCGAGCGCGACCATTGTTCTCTTCGAACTCGAAAACGATCCTTTCGATCTTTTCGTAGTCGAGACAATAGGCGCTGATTGCCGGTACAACATAGATGGCACAGGCAAACTTCTGGTTGAACATAATTCTACCCCCCTTGTTATGTTATATTTGCTGTTGGCTGCAGCCCTCGCAAGTTTTAATGTCTTGCGATACATCGCGGGTATAATACCCCCGCTTCTGCTGCCTTTTTGGCCACAGGAGCGGAGGTATTATCAACCTATCAACCTTAATGTGCTATTCTTTCGAATTACCGTAATTATAATATATTTTTGACGTTCTGTAAACAATATGGCGGTGCCTTTCGAAATAACAGAGAGAACCTAAATCCAATTTTGTAAAACTGGCTTCAACAAATTATTGTTTTTGCATGAAAAAACCAGGCTTTCGCCTGGTATTTTCTAAATTCATCACCTCCTTATGCCATGATAACCTTGTTGAAATACTGGAATGCAGCCGCATCCTGCAGGATTCTGGGTTCCATTACCAAGCTGTTCAGGACCATCTTGACGCGCTTATCGTCCCTAATGCTTCTGCAATAGTGTGTAAGTACGTCAATGTATGCCTTGTAAGCTGGCATGTTGCCCTTGAGCAGTGCAGGCAAGGCCACGCTGAGTTTCTTTCCGGTTCCTTTCTTGGTTCCTCTGTCAAAAATCCCCAAGAGTTCGCCGTTTTTAGTTGCTTCGAGAATTGCCTCGTGGCCCTCTCTTATCAACATCAGCTTTACCCCGAAATTCAACGGAAGATAGAACAAATTTGCTTCTCCCTGAGGATACAGCAACTCCCGTACGACTTCAACGAGCCCCTCGATCATGGGGTATTCTTCCTTCGGGGTCGCCTTGCTGTACAGCAATGCGTGGCACGTTTCATGTGCCAAAATCGAGCTGATTTCCTTGTCTTCCATCTTGTCGACGATGTCAACAAAGACGAAGATCAGGTTTTTCTCCGGGACATACATCGCTGCAGTTCCGTCCGTCGGTTTGCCGTCCATGCAACAAGTGTTCAAACGGTTGTAGCCGCTGAATACCTCCCAATTTGCATCGGGGAGCTTATACTTGTTTGTGCAGATGGTGTCCGCAACCCTTGCGAAAAGACCGTCGACTCTGTCGATAGCCTTTCCCGTGGTCGTCGGGATGCAATGCGTTACCGGAGATTCCTCTTCCGGAAGCTTGTACCCGCTCTCGAGGACCATCATAGCCATATCATAGTACTCATTAAGGTATACATAGTCCTTTCCATTATTCTTCGCAACCTTATTCTTATTCTGCTTCTTTGCCATATCCGGCCTCCTTCTACCCCCCAGGGGTGATGTATTGTAATGTACCTAACTATTAATTATAGCACAAGAAGCACAAAAAGTCAAGTACTCATGGTTATTTTACAGAGGTAGATGGTTATTCGATTACTTTTCCGAGGTCGTCAAAATTCTTTGACCAAGCGATAGTGGAACCTTCACCTGGCTGGAAGGCGGCAATAGCGGCAACTTTGTCCTTATAACCTGCCGCAATCGAGGCTTTTAGCCAGTTTGGGCCACCTGTTTCAATAGAGACGATGGCATCTTCTGGGAGTTTTGGCACCGTCATGGTATCGAGATCCTCAGGATTGACGATTTTAACAGATGAGCGTCCTTTATTGAAGATAGAATATACAGGTTTTCCGTCCATTTCACCTTTGAGTTCTGGCTCCTCCCACCATTCTGGGTCGATTTCTTCGGATTCTGGCAATGGCTTAACCTCTACGAAGCCATTTGGGCTGTTGATGCGCACGTTGGCGCAGCCGGCGTCTTCACAGGCGAAGGTCATAGCGATGGCCATCCAGCCGCACAACACCCCGTTTAAGAGTACTGGGCGGTTTTCGCAATCAAAACCTTTTTCGTAGATTAATTTAATTGCGTCGCGCGTAAATCTGGTGCTCGTGTTGATCTGCTCGTTGCCCTGGGCATCCGTGATTTTTCTCTCTACGACCTCACTTGGCAAATCTTTGACGTCGGCCGGGATCTTAATTTCGTAAACGTTGCCAAGTTTTTCGTATCCAGGATGGGCTTCTTTATAAGCGGTATTATTTTTAGCCAGACTAGAGATAAGGCCGGCCACCTTCTTAATAGATTCTCTGTCGGCAGCTTCCACGCCGCGCTCAAGATGGTGAACCGATGCCACTAGGTGGTCGTCTTCTAGTTCTGAAGGCAGTTGAATATCTTTACTACCGTCAAAATGGCTATGAAGTTTAGCGATGACGTCGAGATGATTTTCCTCAAAGAAATCTTGCCATTCCTTAACTTTAGAGAGGTCGCTAGCTAGCACGATAGCATGCGTAGCGCCTTCGATGATTTTGGCGTTTTCTTCGGTGATTTTACCGCCAATATCAATTACCATAATTGGGGTTTGATCCCAGTTTTTGATCGTTTCAGAGAAAAATGCCACCTGGCGAGGGTTATAGGTTCCCTTAATACGCTTTTCGCGAGCTTCAGGATTATTGTAGTTATTCTGATACCACGTACCGCCGTCGTCATCTGGTGCGGCGCAATAGCGGAATACATTATCTCCGCCGAGATCTTCAATCAGAGCATTCTTAAAGACGGTTTTACCAGAGTGCGGCGGCCCACCGATTACCACTTTGATACCTTTTTTCAGCTTATCGTACTCCTTAGCTACTGCCGCTTCCATGGTTTTGCGACCGATGTTGACGATATCTTCCAAAGTCTCGTTTTGCTGACCAATTTCGGCGTCTTGCTCTGCCCTATTCATAAGCACATTATAGCACATAAAAATAACCCCTTTTGCGGGGTTATTAATCAATTCTACTAGCAAATATCACCAGGCGCTGCGTGGCGTCACCGCCGCCTAAGGATTTGCCGTGGCAGGTCATAATCGAAAGATCATATTGTATACCGCCAAATTTGGCCTTAGCGACTTGCCCCATATAATTTATGCCGTCGCCGAGTTCGATGGTACCTTTGGCCACATTTTTATCAAAGATCACCGTTTTTGCGATTTTATATGTGTGGGTTGCCCCATCGATACTCACCTTAAAAGTGGCACCAACTCCTAAACTTTTCAGGCCACCAAAGACCGCAGCATTATTATGGCCATAAAGGAAGCGACCGTCATAGTTGCCCTTTTTATAGCGATTGACATGATTACCTGAGTCGACGGCGGTATCTGATACGGTAGTGATGCTAAGGGTTTTGCCGGCAATCGTAATGGAATCTTTAACTGGCGCTGCTACGGGCGCAGTTTTTACTACTGGCGCCTGAGTTACAGGAGTTTTTGTTTCGGAAACGACCGCTGCTTTAGGTTTTTGAGCCTCTTCTACTAATTGCTCTACGACGCGCGTTTCAACGCCCGCATCAGCAATGTCTGTGATAACTGGAGTTTGATCGGCCACTGAAAAAGCTGGAGTCAAAACTCCGGTCAAAAATATAGATAGTATCAAAAAAAGGTGTTTTTTCACCTCTCAAACACTCCCAGTGATTACTATCTATAGTTATAGCATACTTTATCCAAAAAGTCAATATAGCACCCCTTTGCTTTGCCATGCTATAATGCCATCAAGGTTAGTGTGGCGTTCTTTAACTTAGAGAGGAAGGTGATTTTTGTGGTAATTACTCATACCCTTGAGGGGATACGCGCCGCTAAAATTTATATCAATTTCCGGCTCGAAGATTTTATGACTCGAATCGGGCATGAAGATGTTGTTTCTGAGCTTAGCTTTGGTCTTCCTATAGAGGAGGTCCAGGCCTACAAACAAGCCAAGTTGCAGAGGGCGGAGGAACTTCGCGAGAAGCTCGGTCTTTCAAACCCGAACCTCAAAAGCCTTGGTACCCAGGTTATAAGTTGTCATAACGCTGGTATAGTGCAGTTATTTACTGTGCTCAATCTCGTGAATCGGAATTTGTTCACGCCGGAAGAGTTTCAGTATATTATAATGACACTTGTTCTCCACGATTATCCCGAGTATGCAAAGGGAGACACGCGCGATTATGTCAACACTCGCGCCCAAAGTGTCGACATCGACGAGAGACACATTCTTACTCGAGACGTCTCTGGCTGCGAAAACACTGCGTTGGTTGCTTGGGTGCTCTTCTCCGACCGTATCATGCGCGAATACAAATTCGACAACGGCCTCGGTAATTTCATGTTTATGTGTGATAAGTGCGATTTTCCAGCTTCTCAATTAGCATATGAATCTATTGGGCTTGGCGGCGACATCCGCTATAAAGACCTCAATAAACTTAACACGTTCGATATGCGAAGCATCGAAATCACAAGGTCGCATCGGCCGGCGGATGTTTTCCTTTGTAATCTCTTGCTCAACTATCCAGAAACCATCGAACAAAAGTGGTTCCCGCTCTTCATGGAGTTTATGAAGTCGGTAGCTTGGGTCGCAAGAGAAGGTCAAGATGAAGATTCCAGAAATCTGAGATGGCTTGATGAGTATCTCGCAAACTATTAACCCACTAACCTTTGGTCTAGGCTATTGCCTAGACCTTTTTTATGCTAAAATAGAATAAAAGGAGGTTAAATGAGCAAATTTGATGAGCAGTATCTGGACCTGTGTGAGAGGATTCTGAAACATGGCGAAAAAGTCACCACCGATCCTACCGTGCTTACTAAAACAACCGCTAAATCTACCGGCACTAACATGCCAACCCACTTGGCGCAAACCGCCAAGCCTACCACCACTTATTCTTTGCCGCATCAGGTTTTAACCTTCGATCTTGAAAAAGAATTTCCGATTTTGACCACCAAATTCGTGGCCTTTAAGACTGCCGTGCTCGAGATGCTCTGGATTTACCAAGCGATGAGCAACGACGTACGCTGGCTACACGACCGCGGCATTAAAATTTGGGACGAATGGGAGATTGACGAAAAAGGCAACTATATGGGCAAGCATTTTGGCAAACAATTCGCCCACACGATTGGCACCGCCTACGGTTGGATCGTTAATAAATACCAGCTCACCTCCTCACTTATCGAAACAATTAAGACTGACCCAGCCAACCGCCGCATGATTATGTCGCTTTGGCAAAATGAGTGGCTGCCTACCGCCGCTTTACCTTCTTGCGTTTGGAATTCCCAATGGAATGTCACTGGCGGCCGCCTCAATATGATGGTTACCGTGCGCTCTAATGATGCGCCGCTCGGTATGCCATTCAACGTGGCACAGTACGCCGTGCTTTGCCATCTGATTGCTCAGGTTACCGGTCTTAAGCCAGGTAAGTTTACCTATGTCATTAATAATGCCCACATTTATGAGAACCAAATCGAAGGCATTCAGGAACAATTCCGCCGCCGCGACGAAAAAATCAAAGCCGATGGCAAACTTTACGATGCGCCAAAGCTTTGGATTAACCCTAAGGTTACCGATTTCTTCCAGTTTGATAACTCTAAACAGTTAAAGGATATCAAACTCATCGGCTACGAACATCAAGGCAAGATTAAAATGCCAGTTACGGAGTAAAATGTTTAGCATTATCGCCTGTATCGGAAAAAATCGCGAACTCGGCAATAAGGGCGGGCTGGTTTTTCACATCAAAGAAGATATGCAATTCTTTAAAGAGACCACCATGGGCCACCCTGTAATTATGGGCGACCGCACCTTCACCTCTTTGCCGCATGCGCTACCTGGCCGCACCAATTATGTATTGACGCGCCATCCAGAGCGTCTGCCAGAGGGCGTAGTTGCAGTTAATGATATCGAGGCATTCATTAAAGACCACGCCGACGAGGAAGTATTCGTAATTGGTGGCGGATTTGTTTATAACGAATTCTTGCCATATGCCGATAATTTGTATTTAACAGAGGTAGACGCTGAGGCCGAAGCCGACACGTTCTTCCCGGAATTTGATAAATCAAAGTATGAGAAAACTATAATCAAGAAAGGTCAAAGCGATGATTTAACCTACGCCTTCGCCAAATATACCAAACTTAATTAAGGAGCTAATATGGATCCAGTATTTAAACTAATTGAGGGTGAGAAAAAACGCCAAAGCGAAGGGCTGGAGCTAATTCCAAGCGAAAACTACGTTTCTGCGGCGGTATTAGAGGCGATGGGGTCGGTTTTGACCAATAAGTATTCTGAAGGTTACCCAAATTTTGAGGGCGTGCCGGGTTGGAAAGAAGACAAAATCGCTACCGAAATCTTGCCAAACTACCGCTATTACGGCGGCCAAGACAACATCGACCGCATTGAGCGCATCGCGATTGACCGCGCTTGCCGTTTGTTCCACGCCGACCACGCCAACGTACAACCACACTCTGGCGCCCAGGCCAACAACGCCGTCTACTTTGCTTGGCTTGAGCCAGGAGACACCGTGCTTGGCATGTCTCTGCCTGCTGGTGGCCACCTTACCCATGGTGCCCCTGTCACTTTGTCTGCCCATATCTATAATTTTGTAGGTTATGGCGTAGCCGAAGATGGCGACATTGATTACGATGATTTTGAGAAAAAGGCACTTGAGTGCGACCCAAAAATCATGTTGGTTGGCTATTCCGCCTTCATGAAAATCCCTGATTTCGACCGCGTAGCTGAAATCCGTAAGAAAGCCGTTGAAAAATTCGGCCATGAGATCCTCTTGATGGCCGATATGGCGCACGTGGCTGGCCTCATCGCCGGTGGCGTCCATCCAAACCCACTCGATCACGGCTTTGACGTAATGACAACCACCACCCACAAGACTCTCCGTGGCCCACGTGGCGGTATCATCCTATCAAAGGGTAACGTTGCTTCCCCACTCAAAAGACCAGAGAAGACTCTTGCAAATATCCCAATCTTGATCGACCGCGCTGTGTTCCCTGGCACCCAGGGTGGCCCACTCGAGCACGTGATTGCCGCAAAGGCGGTGGCCTTTGGCGAAGATTTGAAACCAGAGTTTAAAGAATATGCTGCGAATATCGTAAAGAATGCCAAGACCTTGGCCGCTGAGCTCATGAATTACGGCTTTGTGCTTCAAGGTAACGGCACCGAGAACCACCTTATCCTTGCCGATGTCAAAAAGAGCTTCGGCTTTGACGGTAAGGTTTATGAGCGTGCGCTCGATATGGTTGGCCTGACTCTCAATGCTAATGCCGTTGCTTCCGATAAAGGTGGCGCCTTCCGCCCATCTGGCGTTCGTCTTGGTACTCCAGCTATGACCACCCGTGGCCTTGGCGTCGACGAAATGAAGACCTTGGCTGGCTGGATGAAGAAGGTTGCCGATATCTGCGTAAAAGCTGGCAACGAAGACAAGCTCGACGATTACAAAACTGAGCTCGATGCCATCCGCGAAGAAGTTCGCGCTCTTGCGCTTAAATTCCCAGTTCCTGGTATCTAAAACCACTAAAATAAGCCCTGCGGGGCTTATTTTTTTGTCAAAAAAAGGTGGAGCGTGCGGGAAGAGCTCCCTGACACTCCTCAAAAATAAAAAATCGAGAGCAAGCTCTCATTTTTTATTTTTGGTGGAGCGTGCGGGAATCAAACCCGCGACCTCAGCAATGCGAATGCTGCGCTCTATCAGCTGAGCTAACGCCCCGTGCATATAATTTTATCACATCTATTTTCCAATACAAAGAAAAGCCCGCCGATACAGCTGGCGGGCAGGTTCTTTTTGATTGGGACGGCTAAACTGCCTGCAGGATCGGCGCGTAATTATCCTTCTTCCAGGCGAGTTCCATATCCGTGATGATGTCATCCGCAGTCTTCATGATATCCATCATCAAGATGTTCTTGACCTTTTCTCGGTCATCGATCCTAATCATCTCGAATACGACGCCATAACTCACTTCGCGTTCTCCCTCGAACGTCTCATGCTTGCCCTCCGGCAATGTCCACTGGACCATCTTGCCAGGCAAATCGCAGTTTTCGAGATAGATGCCGTAGCCTATCCGCCTCGCGTTTGAAAACTCTCCACTCGTGATATAGAACATAATTCCGGAGTGAGATACCCCCATCTCTATACCATAAAGTAAGTGGTCGCCCTCTTCAAGAGGGTCGCCGTTTCCATCACACACGTAACCAAGAAGTTTCGAATTTTCAGGGTGTTTTATCATGTACCCCTGATAATTGATATTCTTGCTCGTGTTGATAACCCCAATCTTGTAAAGAGCGTAGCTTGTTTGTTTTTGATCACTCATTTTTGCATACCTCCCTTGTGTATTTTTTTCGAGCGATGTATATATTATAGCATTTTTTGACATTTTTCGCTAGCCTATTTACATTTTTAAGCTTTTGTGCTATAATTAAAGGACAGGGTGAGTTATTTTTTACCCTCGGCTTAGTGCACCATCAATTGGACATTGGTCCACGAGTAAAACGCACTAAATGTAACACCCAGTAATACTGGGAAAACACCTCTCTTATTTTTAAGGGTAACAGGAGAATGGCAGCTCCAAGGTGACTCGTTACTTGCCAATGTTCTTTAACGAGGTCCCTCCTCTTAAACGTATCAAAGTTTTCCTATTATCCAAGTATCCACCCTTGCAATACGTTTAAGCAGAAAGGAGAATAAAATGGTGAACCGAAAAGTTCACGACACCTCCAGGGCGGAATTTGATGGTTTCCAAATATGGGCACTTAGTGCAACGGCGCTACACTGTTAACGTAGGCAGCCAAAGCCAAGTAGCTAAAAAATAATAAACAACCGAGGAAATCCAAATTCTGAATGCACGATCAACCCTGACAATGATCTTTCAAGATAGCTCCGCATCTGCGGAGCTTATCTTTTTGTCAAAAAATCATTCATCAAAAAAGTACCATATTGTGACATAGCCACAATTGGTACTTTTTGATGTTAACGCTTGCTGAACTGTTCTTTCTTGCGGGCAGAGCGCAAACCATATTTTTTGCGTTCTTTTTCGCGTGGGTCGCGTTTCATCATGCCAGCCTTCTTGAGCACTGGACGTAGGTCTGGAGCTTCAAGAGTGATAGCTTTTGAAATAGCGAGCTTGATAGCGTCAACTTGGCCAGCCAAGCCACCGCCTTTGACTACGATGGTAATATCGTAATCTTTTTGCTTGCCAGCGATGGCAAGTGGATCGGTGATCTCAGCGAGCTGAGTTTTGTTGCCAGAAAGATATTCTAGAGCAGGCTTGTCGTTGATGGTGATTTCGCCTTTGCCTTTGTAGAGGCGGGCGGTAGCGGTCGCAGCTTTGCGACGGCCAAGACCATAGGTATATTTCTTAGTAGTAGCCATTATTTAATCTCCTTTGGGTTTTGAGCGGCGTGAGCGTGCTCGGCACCTTCGAAGATGCGAAGGCGAGCGAGGCGATCAGCAGCTAATTTGTTCTTTGGGAGCATACCCTTAACGGCTTCGCGAATTGCGAGGCTTGGGTCTTTTTCGATGATCTCTTCAAGTTTGAGTTCACGAAGACCACCTGGGAATCCGCTGTGGCTGTAATACTTTTTATCGGTCATTTTGTTACCGGTAACCACAAGATTCTTAGCATTGGTTACTACTACGTAGTCACCGGTGTCGATATGTGGGGTGTAGGTAACTTTAGATTTGCCCATCAATTTGTCGGCAATAACGACGGCGAGTTTGCCAAGTGGCAAAACGGAAGCGTCGATTACCCACCATTCGCGGCTAATTTCTGAGCCTTTTTGTGAATAAGTCTTCATTATTTAGCCTCCTTTTTAGCGGCTTTCTTCTCGAGTGAGATTTCATCTACAAAAGAGATGGTACCCATTTCGGAATTGTCGCCGCGACGGAAACCGGTGTGCTCAATTTTGAGATAGCCAGAGTCACGTTTGATTTGTGGGGCGATTACATCTACCAAGAGGTCGGCAGTTTCGATGTCGCCCAGTCTTGCGATAATCAAGCGACGGTTAGCTAGGCCACCTTTTTTGGCGAGAGTAATTAATTTCTCAGTTGAGCGACGGATTTCTTTGGCGCGCGCGAGCGTGGTTTCGATAGATTGATATTTAATCAGAGAGCACATCAGCCCACGAGTGAGTGCTAGCCTCTGATCGGTTTCGCGGCCGAACTTGCGGCCTTTGTATCCGTGGCGATGCATATTAAATATTTAACTCCGTTAACTTTTCTTTAACTTCGTCTAACGCTTTAGCACCAAAGCCTTTGAGATCTTTAAGATCGGTCTCAGAGAGCATGACGAGGTCACGCACGGTCTTGATGTCGTTGTTGATAAGAGCATTAGCGGTGCGAGCGGAGAGGTCGAGTTCTTCGATAGGAAGCATCAAACCAGAATCATCTTCTTCGCTCTTGGTGCCTGGGGCTGGAGCAGATTCGACAGTAGTGCTGCCAGCGAGGGCAGTATATTGATTGACGAGGATAGCAGCAGCTTCTTCAAAGGCTTCCTTTGGAGTGATGGTGCCATCGGTATCAATAGTGATGGTGAGTTGTTGAAGGTTGGTATCTTGACCAACACGAGTATTCTCAACTTTGTAGCGTACGCGAAGAACTGGAGTAAAGACAGCGTCGAGGGCGATCATATCACCGTGAACACGTTCTTCACCAGATTTTTCAAGTGAAAGATAACCGCGGCCAGTTTCGACGACAAAGCTCATCTTGAGGACGAATTTTGGATCATCGATGTGGCAGATAACTTGGTTTGGATTGGCGATTTCAACTTCAGCTGGAAGTTTGATATCACCGGCAACCACGCGTTTGTCACCATCTTTTTCAGATTGATCAGAACCTTTGATTTCAAGGCTAAGTTCAACTGGAGCATCGGTGTGGCATTTGAAGCGAATATTCTTCAAATTGAGCATGATATCAACGACGTCTTCGCGGATGCCTGGGATGGCAGCGAATTCGTGGGTTGAACCAGCGATGCTAAAAGAGGTGATAGCGGCACCTTTAATGCTAGAAAGGAGAACGCGGCGAAGTGAGTTACCAAGAGTGTTACCGTAGCCATAGTAAAGTGGCTTGATGACAAACTCGGCACTGTTCTTACCTAACTCTTTAACTTCAGCAAGAGCAGCTTCGTGAATAGTTTTTGTAGTCATATTCTAGTTTCTCCTTAGCGTGAGTAATACTCAACGATTAATTGTTCGTTAATACCTGGTTCAGCCTCTTCGCGTTTTGGCAAACCAGTAATTTCGATTTTCATTTTCTTAGCGTCGGCTTTCAACCAGGAAACTGGAGTAGCGCCGGCTGCGCTGATGATATTTGGGAGATTCTTGAAATATTCAGAAGTAGTAGATTTAGAACGAACCTCTAGAACATCACCCGGGTTCAAACGAATTGAAGGAATATCAATTCGGCGACCGTTCAAGAGAAAATGTCCGTGCGAGACGAGTTGGCGAGCTTGGCGGCGAGTAGTCGCGAAGCCAGCACGAAAGACGGCGTTATCGGCGCGGCGCTCGAGGTACTCGAGCAAGTTTTCACCGGTAAGACCTTCGGCTTCAGTAGCCTCTTTCATAACTTTCGCAAATTGTTTCTCAAGAAGACCGTACAAACGGCGGACTTTTTGTTTTTCGCGGAGCTGAGTAAGGTAAAGGCTGCCGCCACGTACGCGCATATCGCCGTGCTGACCTGGAATACCAGATTTCTTAGCCATGACTTTATGAGCTTTTGGAGCGAGAGCGAAACCTTCACGACGGTTCTGCTTGACGATTGGAGAATGATCACGTGCCATATTACGGTTTCCTTTCTCCCTTTGGACGCACACCACCGTGCGCGATTGGGGTTACATCAGTAATGCTATCAATTTTAATGCCAACAGTAGAGACGGCGCGGATTGCGCTATCGCGACCAAGACCAATGCCTTTAACGTAGACATCTACAGAATTAAGAGCGTGATCTTTTTTGGCGGCGCTCAAAGCTTTTTCAGCTGCAATCTGAGCGGCATAGGCGGTACCTTTTTTAGAACCGCGGAAGCCGTTAGCACCAGCTGATGAAGCGGTGAGGATTTCGCCTTTTTTATCGGTGACACTAATGATAGTGTTGTTGAACGTAGCTTGAATGTGTAATTCACCTGCGTTAACGACTCTTTTACCTTTTTTGCCAGCTTTGGACTTTTTAGCTTCTGGAGCTTCAACAGCTTCAGCAACTTCAGGAGTCTCAGTGGCAACAATTTTAATTTCTTCTTCTGCCATGATTTATCCTTTCTAAGTTTTACTTGCTGCTTTAGGTTGTGTACCACCGACCGCGATCGCCTTACCCTTACGTGTACGTGCGTTCGTACGAGTACGTTGGCCGTTGACTGGCAATTTTGCCTTGTGGCGGATACCTTTATAAGAGTTGATATCCTTTAAACGTTTGATATTGTTGCTCACGAGGCGTCTCAAATCACCTTCAACATGATATTTCGCGGAAATAATGTCGTTGATTTTTTGTTCTTCAGCCTCGGTGAGATCTTTCACCCGAGTGGTAGGCTCGATTTTAGCCTCCGCAAGGATGGCTTTTGAGGTTGTGCGTCCAATACCGTATACGTAAGTAAGTGCAATCCACACTTGCTTATCGGAAGGAATCACAACACTAGCTATTCTAGCCATATATTTTAACCCTGCCTTTGCTTATTCTTAGGTTTTTTCTTGTTGATAACACGAAGTACACCTTTGCGGCGCACAATAATGTCATCAGGGGAGATTTTTTTAACAC
>CAMZAW010000007.1 GCA_947304335.1 uncultured Candidatus Saccharibacteria bacterium
AAAAAAGAAACTCCCCCGTTACACGGGGGAGTTTTCTGTTGTTTCCGATTCGTCCTTTGCGGACTCTTCGTCGTCTTCCCGAAACTGTCTACTAAGCTCGTAGTACACAATAAGGAAGATAATGAGGTAGTCGAGATTAATCTCGAACAAACACTCTTTAATAAGGCAAAAAACCGATACAGAAAGCATGGCGAGAATCGCCGCAATTAATGAATCCTTGAAAGAACCACCACTTTTTTTCATATACAACCCTCCCTTGTATTTTTTTGATATGGCTCACCTTTTATTATAGCATAAACACAATAAAAAGTCAAGAAAGAAGCCCCTAGAAATGAAGAAAGCTCCCAGATGGGAGCTTTCAAAGGTACGCGCAGGGGTTAAATTTTAGCTATTCAATATCCTCTTCTTCGTCGTCGTAACCTCCGATATTATCCTCATCGTAACCGATGTAACGATAGACGACCGCCGCGATTGCGGCAACAATTGCAATACTACCTACGATCAGTGCCAGTTTCTTCATGAGTTATACCTCCTAATAGTATTTTTTCGGGCACCCCATAACTATAGCACAAAACGGCGCAAAAGTCAATGTAACATAAGCGTAAAGAGTGTGCTATAATAACCACAAGTACTTAAAGGAATCATTAATGATAAAAGTTGCAATCAATGGTTTTGGACGCATCGGTCGCTGCTCCCTCAAGATTTTGCTTGAGCGGCGCGACGCGCAAGTGGTCGCTATCAACGCCACCATGCCGCCAGAAACCGTCGCCTACCTCTTAAAACATGACTCAGCCTACGGCGCTTACGACAAAAAAGTGTCCTTCACTGAGAACTCCTTGATTGTAAACTCCCGCGAAATCCCACTTATTTCTGAGCGCGATCCGCTCAATTTGCCATGGAAAAAACTCGGCGTAGATGTCGTTCTAGAATGCACCGGCGCCTTTACCAAGCCAGAAGATGCCCGCGCCCACATCAAAGCCGGCGCCAAAAAAGTCGTAATTTCGGCCCCAGCCAAAGGTGAGGGTGCTAAAACCGTAGTCCTCGGCGTCAACGAAGAAGTCGTGGATAACACCGACGAAATTATTTCCAATGCTTCCTGCACCACCAACTGTATCGCTCCAATTATGAAGGTACTAGAAGACGAATACGGCATCGAAAAAGCCATGATGAGTACCGTGCATTCCTACACCAATTCGCAACGCATTCTTGATTCGCCAGCCAAAGACCTCCGCGAAGGCCGCACTGCCGCTACAAACATCATCCCAACCACCACCGGCGCCTCCAAGGCCGCTGCGCTCACCATTCCTTCACTCAAAGACAAATTCACCGGTCTTTCAATCCGCGTTCCTACCCCTGTAGTTTCGCTCGCTGATATCACCGCGATTTTGAAATGCGACGTCACCAAGGAAGATCTCCAAAAGCTCTTCCGTCGCATCGCCAAAGAGCCTTACTACGAGGGAATTATTGGCGTTTCCGAAGAAGAACTCGTGTCCTCCGATTTTATTGGCGATTCACGCTCCTGCATCGTGGATCTGCCACTAATTGATGTTGTGGGTGGGAATATGATAAAAATTGTCGCCTGGTACGACAACGAATGGGGTTATTCGAACCGCCTCGTTGAGCTGGCCGTCGACTTTGGAAAGGAAGTATAATGCAAATTTTTATCGGTTCCGATTACCGTGGCTTTGCCAAAAAACAAGTTATCATTGATTATTTAAGAGAGCTCGGCATCACCGTGACCGATCTTGGCGCCCATGAATACAAAGAGGGCGACGATTTTAACGATCCAGCCATCGCCGTAGCCAAAGCTATTCTCAAAAACCCAGATTCCTATGGTATTTTACTTTGTGGCTCCGCCCATGGCGTCACCATGCAGGCTAACCGCTTTACCGGCATCCGCGCTGCGCACTGCGATTCGCCAGAATCCGCCGTGCTCGCTCGCACTCACGAAAACTCCAACGTCCTCTGCCTTTCTGCCCAATTCAAAACCGACGAAGAAGTCAAAAATATCACCCGCACCTTCCTCGACACCGAATTCGAAAACTTGGAGCGCCGCATTCGCCGCATCAATCGTCTAGACAATAAAAGGGAATTACTATGATTAAAACCGTAGAAATTGTACCAACGATTACCACGGATGACAGACAGGCTTACCGCGACCTCGCGGAAACCTTCAATACTTTTACGCGTCGCGTTCAAATCGACGTGACCGACAACGAATTCGCGCCAAAACGCACTCTCGATATTACCAACGTTTGGTGGCCAAACGATTGGCAAGCCGATCTTCATTTTATGGCGCTTTATCCATCTAAATATATCGATACCATTTTAAAGCTTCACCCTGCGCTTTGTATTTTGCACGCCGAAGCCGCCGAGGATCTCACACCAACTTTCAAAAAGCTCAAAGACGCCAACATTAAAACCGGCCTTGCGCTTTTACCACAAACATACCCTGGCAACGTCAAACATTATCTTGAAACTATCGACCACGTTTTGATTTTTGCGGGCAACCTTGGCGAACAAGGTGCCGACGCCGACCTCATGCAAATGGAAAAAATCCCAATCATCCGCAACCTACGTCCAACCGTTGAAATCGGCTGGGACGGCGGCGCCAATATGAGCAATATTCGCGCGCTCGCTCACGCCGGCGTAGACGTTATCAACGTGGGTGCCGCAATTTCCAGAGCCAAAGATAAAGCCACAGCTTTCCACGAACTCAAAGCCGAAATCGATAAAGGAGGCGTCGTAATTTAATGGCACGTATTATTTCTGTTGGTCATATCGCACAAAACATCTATGTTTTAGATCGCACAAATTTTGCCGCCACCAACATCGGCGAAGAAGCTATTTTTACTAAATTAGTTACCGGTACCACACTCGATGTTGAGAAAATCACCTACGAGATGGGCGGTAGCGGCCTTAATACCGCCATCGAATTCGCTCGTCACGGCCACGAATCCATTCTGTTTGGCAACATTGCCAAAGATTCCGCCGGCGCCGCCGCGCTCAACCTATTAAATAGTGAAAACGTCGACACCAGCTATCTCAACATCGTAGGCAAGAAAACCACTGGCAGCACCGTTATTTTACTTGATTCTAGAAGCGGCAAAAAAATCACCCTAAAGAATGCCGGCGCTTCAGATGATTTCAGCGACCTTGACTTAAGCGACCTAGAGCTGGTTCAACCAGATTGGCTTTACGTTTCAACGGTCAACGGCGACATGCATCTTTTGCTGAGATTATTTGAAAAAGCTAAATCACTTGGTATCAAAATCATGTTCAATCCAGGACCAAAAGAACTCGCCGAAGAAAAGAAATTAGTTGGTTTGCTCGAAGATGTCGACATCCTTTACGTCAACAAAACCGAAGCCGCGCATATCGTGCCGGGCGCAATTTTAGCCGAGCTTTTATCTCATCTTAAAAACTACGTTAATACTGTAATTATCACAGACGGCCAAATGGGCGGCATCGCCGCAAACGACGAAGAAATTTACCGCTTCGGCATCTACGAAGATGTGCCAGCCAAAGACGCTACCGGCTCGGGCGACGCTTTTGGTTCTGGTTTCTTGGCACACCTTGCCGCTGGCAAATCTTTCCGCACCTCACTGATTTACGCTTCCGCCAACGCCACCTCAAACGTGCTTAAAATTGGCACCACAAAAGGCCTACTTACCGGCTCTGAGCCTTTGCACCCGATGTTAATTCAAAAGATTTAAGGAGAAATATGTTACCAAACGAAGCTGAAATTCTGAAAAAATTATCAATCGCCGACCTCGAGCGCGCCCAAGCCTACGCCAAAGATTTAACGAGCGGTTTGCAAATCGTCCGCACCTTCCCACAGGGCGTCACGATTTTTGGTTCCGCCCGCTTACCACAAGACAATAAATACTGCATTATGGCCCGCAAACTCGGCAACTTGCTCGCCGAGAACGGTCACGCCGTGATTACCGGCGGTGGCCCAAGCATCATGGAGGCTGCTAGCCTCGGTGCCTACGAAATCGGCGGCCGCTCAATTGGCTTCAATATCACTCTCCAACACGAGCAGGTTCCAAACCCATATCTCACCGACTGCCTCACTTTTGAATACTTCTTTGCACGCAAAGTGATGCTTTCGCTCGCTTCCAAAGTCTTCGTTTTCTTCCCAGGCGGCTTTGGTACCTTTGACGAACTCTCCGATATTCTCGAGCTGATGGTTGAAGAAAAAATGCCAGTCATGCCAGTCTTTCTTATTGGTAAAACCTACTGGCGCAACTATATAAAAATGCTTGAAAAAGCCGTCGAACTCAAATTTGCCGACCGAAAAGACCTTAAAATCATCACCATTACCGATGATGTGCGCGAAGTCGTAAAGGCCGCCAACAAAATCGGCCATCCAAAAGTATCCGAAAACTATTATGATGGTTTCCGCGAACTTAGTACTGCTAAAAAGGAGAACGCAGCTTAAGTGCCGGATTAGATTCGGCAATTCGCATCAATTCGTTGTATTTTGCGATTCTTTCTGAGCGCGAGAGGGAACCAGTTTTGATTTGGCCAGCGCCAAGGCCCACGGCCAGGTGCGCGATAGAAGTGTCTTCGGTTTCGCCCGAACGGTGCGAAATAATTGTGTTAAAGCCAGCCTTTTTGGCCATCATCACAGCATCAATAGTTTCAGACAAAGAACCAATTTGATTAAACTTTACGAGAATTGCGTTGGCGGCTTTTTCTTTAATGCCGCGCGAGAGCAACTTAGTGTTGGTGACGAACAAATCATCACCCACGATTTGAATTCTACTACCTAGGCGCGCCGTTAGAAGTTTCCAGTTTTCCCAGTCTGATTCAGCCAAGCCATCTTCGATTGAAACCACTGGATAATTACTGATGATTTTGTCATACCAATTAATCATCTCTTCGGCAGTCTTGACTTCGTTGGTAGTACCAATCTTATAGTTACCGTTTTCATAAAATTCGGAAGAGGCAATATCGAGCGCCAATTTAATATCTTCACCAAGCCGGTAGCCGGCTTTTTTGACAGCCAACTTGATGCATTCTAGTGGCTCGTTGTTACCATTCACAACTTTTGGCGCATAACCACCTTCGTCGCCCACCGTTACTGGATAACCATATTCCTTCAAAACTTTTTTAAGGGCGTGAAAAACTTCGGTGCCCATACGAATTGCATCGTAAATCGTGTTTGCGCTATGAGGGATAATCATATATTCCTGGAAATCAGTAGCCCAGTCGGCATGCGCGCCACCATTCATCACATTCATCATTGGAAGAGGCAAAGACATTTGGTCGGTAGTGCCAGCAAGCTCTGCCACATAATAATAAAACGGCACACCTTTGGCCCGCGCCACAGCTTTGGCTACAGCAAGCGACACGGCCAGAATTGCATTAGCACCAAGATTAGATTTGTTTTCGGTACCATCAAGTGCAATCATTGCGTTATCAATTTCGCGCTGGTCAGCATTTTTGCCAATCAAGATGTCACGAATCTTGGTGTTTACATTTTCAACTGCCTTTAAAACACCCTTGCCACCATATTCGGCAGCGCCATCACGAAGTTCCAAGGCCTCGAGCGAACCAGTGGATGCGCCAGACGGCACAATCGCACGCCCAAAAGCACCATTGTCTAGAAAAGCATCAACTTCAACTGTAGGGTTGCCGCGCGAATCTAAAACTTGGCGGGCCTTAAGATCTTGGATTATAAAACTAACCATAAGCATATTATAACAAATATTTTTATGAGGATGTGTTATTATAAAAGTAATATTAATTAAAAGGGAGTTATTTAATGGAAAAACAACCTGCGGAGAAGCCTGTGGAGAAAAAGGCCGCCGAAAAAGCGACCGAAGCTCCAAAGGAAGCCCCAAAAGCTGAAAAACCAAAAAAGAAAAAGACTGGCCTCATCATTGGCATCATTATCGCTCTGCTCGCCATCGCTGGCGGCGTAGTAGCTGCAATCTTGCTTTTGAATAAAGGCGACACCACTGCAAACGATGAAACCATCAGCAATATCATTGCCGATATCATCGAAAAAAAGGATTTGCCAAACACCGAATTTAAAGGCAATCTCAAAGTTGCAGTAGACGGCTTTAACGTTAACGCCGATTTAAACGGTAAATATGGTAACAAAAGCCTGACCACCGATATCAACGCTAAAATCAACGCCAACGATAAAGATGTCGACGTCAATGCCTCACTCGCTTCTGACGGCACCAATCTTTATCTCAAGCTCAACAGCATGCCAGACCTAAGCAGCCTTACCGGCGATGCCTCTTCTGCTGCGATGATTTCAATGTTCATCAAAGAAGGCACCTGGTACAGCTTGCCAGCCGAAATGACTGCCGGCATGACTGGCCAAGTCAAAATTTCTGGCGGCGCCAACTGTGGCTCTATCGACATGCAAGACCTCATGGAAATCGCCAAGGGCGACAAATCCTGGCTCATCGATGCCTTGCACGATTCTAAGTTCATCTCGCTCGAGAAAACTGATGACGATTTGTACAAAGTCTTCGTCGATCGCGAAGAAACCGTTAAACTCATCAAACAAGTTAACAGCAAAGTTTCTTCCGCTACTAAGTGCAATGTTCTTGGCCAAGTTAATGGCGAAGGTATGGCCGAAAAAGAAGAAATTCCAGGCCTTCTCCTTGGTTTCAAGAATGGTCAAATCAGCAAAATCAAATTTGCTAGCCTCGAAGCAGGCACCAGCCTCGAACTCAATCTTTCATATCCTGGCAACTTGACTGTTGACATGCCAAGCGACGCACAATCGCTTTCTAGCCTCTTTGGCGGTATGTTCGGCGGCTCTAGCTACGGCGGCACCAACTACGGTGGCGGCTACGATGAAGACGACGATGACGACGACTACGATTATGACTATGATTACGACGACGATGATGAAGATAAAGATTCCGGCAGCCTAAACGACTTGCTCAATAGCCTCTCAGACGATGATGATGACGATAGCACCTCTCTTCAGGATGCTCTCGAAGAAGCTCAAAATGCCTTGGATGCTCTTGACGACGTTGATTGGGATCAACTTGAAAGCTTACTCAACGCTCTTCAATAATCTTTGACCGCTTCACGAAAATAGCCTCTCTTTACAGAGGCTATTTTTTGTGGTATAATATATATATGGATGCTTTGCTAAAAGAAAAACTCAAAAAATTGCCAGCAAGCCCTGGCGTTTATTTTCATAAAGACAAAACCGGCGAAATTATTTACGTAGGCAAAGCCGCCGTGCTTAAAAACCGCGTGCGCCAATACTTCCAAAACACCAAAAAAGACCCAAAGACCGAGGCCTTAGTTGCTGAAATCAACGACACGGATTGGATTGTAGTCGATACCGAAATGGATGCACTCTTTCTTGAGTCCGAAATGATCAAGCGCTACATGCCAAAGTGGAACATTTTACTTCGCGACGACAAAACCGTGTCTTATGTGCGCATCAACATGCAAGACGAAGTGCCACACATTAGTTACACTCGCAATCCGATGGACGACAAAGCTACCTATATTGGCCCGTTTTATGGCAAGTCTGCCGTGGAAAAATCCGTAAGGTTGCTCCGCCGCATTTTCCCGTATTACGACAAGCCATATGATGGCAAAAAATCTCTAAATACCGATCTCGGCCTTACCCCGGGCATCGAAATTGGCAAGTGCACGCCAGAAGATTACAAAAGAAACCTTCGCAAAATGATTCGCTACCTCAAAGGCGAGCGCCAAAACCTTATCAAAGATCTTGAAAAAACCATGTACGACGAGGCCAGCAAAGGGAATTACGAACTGGCCGCTGAAGCTCGCGACCAACTCGCCGGGCTCAAAGAACTCCGCCGTAAAATCGTCTTCTCGGATAAAGAATTTTTGGATATTTCAAGCGACCAGGCCCTAAATCAGCTGCAATCGCTCCTAAAACTAGACCACCCGCCACGCCGCATCGAAGGCTATGACATTTCACATCAATCTGGCACCAACACGGTGGCCAGCATGGTAGTGTTCATTAATGGCGCTTCCGCCCGCGACCAATATCGTAAATTCAAAATCCGCACCAGCACCAGCGACGACCTCAAAAGCATGCACGAAGTAATCGAACGCCGCTTAAAACACACCGAATGGGAGTTCCCGGATCTTATCATCCTAGATGGCGGTATTACGCAGGTTAATGCGGTATTGCCGTTACTCGCAGAGCATAATATTCCGGTCGTTGGGCGCAACAAATCCGGAGATCATTCTCGCAATGCGACAACTAAACTGATAATTCCAGCTACTCCGATTCTCGGGTCGCGTCCAGCCGGCCCGTTTGCCTTCGGCAATTCGTTCCGAGCGCCACGGGCGGCTGGCGCTAACTCTTCGCTTCGCTCACGCGGCCCAAGGGGCGAACGCGCTGCCGCGCTCCGAAATCCCCTCGAACCGGAGTCTCTGGAATTATCACCTAGTTCTCATATTGCGAAACTTATCGCTAGGATAGACGAAGAATCGCATCGTTTCGCCATCAACTACCACACTCTTTTGAAACGCAAAAATATGCTCAAGTAACACCTAGAAACTTCAAGCATTTCTAAAGCCTAATATAAAACCATCCCATCAAAGAACATGAAGACTTGGCCAGAGCGGCCCGGAGCGTGTCTTTGATGGGATGGCTTTATGTTAGGCATGCTTGAAGTTTTAGGTGTTACTTGCATTTTGTGCGTTTTCAAACTATAATGGGTATACATTAGGAGTTATTATGCAAACAGGAAATTTCCTCGAAACAGTCACATTTATATCCGCTATCCTCACTATCTTATTGATTTTGCTTCAACAACGCGGCGCCTCACTCGGCTCTGGCTCGGGTGGCTCTGGCGAGCTTTTCACCAAACGTCGTGGTCTCGAAAAATCCATGTTCATCACCACCATCTTTTTCGCTTGCGTATTCGTAATTTCAATTTTGGGACTATTATTAATTCCGGCATAATATGAAAAATCCTCTCAAAAAGCGTGGGCAAAAAATCATTCGACGTTTTTCGCGCACTGCCGACAAAGTTCAGGAAGAAGGCAAGGAGCACATCAAACAGAATTTCGTGAAGCGGCTTTCTCGTATCGCGAATATTAAAATTTTGATTGTAGAATGGGTGCTTTTGATTTCGGCGCTCATCATGTTGGCCGTTACGCAGTCTTTTTGGTTTGGCAATTCTTACACCAAGAACGCTTTCACGTCTGGCGGCACTTACACCGAGGGAACTATAGGTAAAGTCGCGTCTTTAAACCCGCTTTTTGCTACCACGAGCAGCGAAAAAGTGCTCAGCAAACTGATGTTTGCATCACTTTCAGCGGTAGATTTTTCTGGCCATCCGGGCCTCGAGCTTGCTAAATCCATCGTAAGTAGCGAAGGTGGCAAAGTTTGGGCCGTGACACTCAAAGATAATTTGAAATGGTCAGATGGCGAACCAATCACGATTGACGACGTTTACTTTACCGCCAAACTCATCCAAAATCCAGCCGTTAACACACTTTATAATTCAAACCTCACTAATGTAAAAATCGAAATCAAAGAAGACAAGGTGGTATTTACTTTGCCAGCGCCATACGCAGACTTTATGTCGGCACTTAATTTCCCGATTTTGCCAAAGCACATTTTGGAAGATGCCAATCCAAAAACTTTGATCGAACACTCCTTCTCGATTACACCAGTCACCTCTGGTGCCTTCACTATCAACACCGTGCAAAACTCCGGCAACGAAAAAGTAGTTTATCTCTCGGCCAACCAGCATTATTTCAAGGGCAAACCGCTGCTTAACAGCTTCGTAGTGCACACCTATGCCGACAAAAACGAACTCATCAGCGCGCTCAACGCTGGCGCCATTACCGCCACCGCCGAGCTTTCTGCTGCCGACGCTAGCTCACTTGCCACCAACATTTATTACGAAAAAGATTCCAGCATCAACTTTGGCGTTTTCGCAATCTTAAATACGATGTCAAAGAATCTTAAAAACAAAGATTTGCGTGCTGCCATCCGCCAGGGAATCAATATGGAGGCGATTCGCGCTATTGTGCCAAATACCACGGCGCTAGACTTCCCACTTACCACAACGCAGATTAAGCTGAATGCCTACCCAGCAATGCCACAATATAATCAAGACGCCGCTAAGGAAGCCATTGCCAAAATCGCTGGCGAGGATACGATTTCGCTCAACCTCACCACCACCGATTCTGGTTTCTTCCCAGCTATTGCTACCGCCCTTGCCGACAGCTTGCGCGAGCTCGGCCTCGAAATCAATCTCAGCATCCAGCCAGAGGGCCAAGATTTTATCACAAACGTGATTTCAAAACGTGATTACGATATTTTGCTTTACGAAATCGAGCTTGGTGCCGACCCAGACCTCCTCACTTATTACCACTCATCTCAAGCCACCAGCGCCGGCCTTAACCTCTCGAACTACACCAACTCGCTCGTAGATGATTTGCTCCTCGCCGCCCGCGAAACTACCGACAAAACTCTCCGCGTAAAGAAATATGAAACCTTCCTCGAATACTGGAGCGACGACATTCCAGCCATCGGCATTTATCAATCGAATCTTTCGTATTTCTACAATAAAAATGCCCGCACATTTGAAAACGATGTGCGCCTTGTGGCTCCAACCGATCGTTTTTCGGATATCACTTCTTGGGCCGTCAACAAAATCGACAAAAACCAAACCCCATAAGTGCTAAATCTTTACTATTTTCGCCAATCTATGGTATAATAATGCCATGCGCCTGTGGTGGAATTGGTAGACACGCTACCTTGAGGTGGTAGTGGCCAGATTCACGGCTGTGCTAGTTCGAGTCTAGTCAGGCGCACCACGAAAAATAAAAAAATGAGCCGAAGGCTCTTTTTTTTATTTTTCGCTATGACGCCCAAACTAGACGCGAACGTTAGTTCGGACGCCGTAGGAGCCGAGAGAAAAACCAAAATTTATTTTGGGTTTTTCGAGGCGACGCCCGGCGTAGTGGCTTCGCGCAGCGAAGACACGCGTCTAGTCACAGGTGCACCAGCAAAAGCAAGCGACTAGTCCAGGCGCAAATTGTGCTAAAATAAAAGTATAAGTGAGATGAAATGAAAAAGACTCCCGCAACCACCAACAACACCGAGTTGGATCAACAACAAAAGCTCACCATCTTTATGCTGATTATCGTGCTTGCCGGCTTTTTTGGTTGGGCATGGGAATTCCTCTTCGCCGAATCCAAGGCTGGTTTTGACCATTTCTACGTCACTGGCGGCAACCTTTTGCCATGGATCAATATCTACGCCTATGGCGCAATTCTGATTCTGATTACTTGCACCAAACTCAAAAAGCATCCACTTTTGGTTTTTGCGGTGGGCGCCGTGGCGGCAGGTTTGCTCGAGCTTCTAGCCGGTTGGCTGATTTTTACCTTTGGCAATGGCACCCGTTACTGGGACTATACTGAATCCTGGATTGGCGCTGGCAGCATTAACGGCTTTGTTTGCCCAGCTAGCGTGGTAGCGTTTGGTCTGGGAGCCTTGGCACTGGTTTATTGTTTGTTACCGCAATGTACAAATCTCGTAAAGCGCGTATCCAAAAAGACTATTTTAATAGTGGCAATTATCCTGTTTTCAATCGTCGCTCTAGACGAAGTCGTAAACCTTGCTCTCAAAAATCTCGGCCGCCCGGGCGCCCCAGACTTCTACACCTCGCACGGCTGGGTCAAGCTCGAAGCACAGCACAAAGACTAAGCCAACTTTGCGTTTAAAATCATCTTTTTCGACCATTTTAAACGCAAAGTTGAACAAAAAAAGAAGCCCCGCCGAAGCGGGGTCTCCCAAAAATTAATGTGTTTTAATAGGATCTTGCAAATGCCCTAACAACTGCTTTTTCGATGTCGACAAGAGAAAACTTTTCCTCGGCAACGCCGTTTGTGCGGACAATCGCACTTTCAACGGGGTCATTTCCGTCTTCGACGCGCACACAATATACATTGACGCCGTCCGAAGAACGCGAAAGACCGCTGATCGTAAAGCTCAGAGGACCGCGCGGGGGCAAACAAACAAACTCCGTCTGGTAAAGTAAGGAATTGTCCGGAAAGGACAATTTGTCATCCAGCATGAGATCGTCGTTTCCAATAATGCCAACCTCGGCACGAGAACTGTATGCTCCGGTGTCAAAAACGGCATTAAAGCATTTCTTGGCTCTGTACTCCTCAGGTTTTCCTACCCAAACCGAAAAGCTACCAGGAAAGATCTCCTCGAGCTCCTTGTCATTGCAGATTTTTACTGCAATCTCTTTCATTTTACTAACGTTCATTTTCCACCTCCAGGAAAAAAATATTATATAGCAAAGCTATATCCTACTATTATAGCACATTTTGGCTAAATTTTCAAGATAAAAAGCCCCCCTGCGCACGCGGCGCAGGGGAAAACATTACACGAGCTACGAACAGTCGTTTGATACGGCGAGCCACCCTGTATGCTCTTTTAAGATGTAGCGGCCAGTCACCTTTTTACGGTCTTTGTCGCCAAGTGGCGAAACAATTACCCCCATAAAAATGTACTCTTCCTTGCCATCGGCATTACGGAAGTGGATTTGATGCAGGTCGCTAACGCACACATTGGCGTGCTCCCATATTCCACAACTTCGGTCGAGGCGAAAATCAATCGGTTTTTTGCCCCGATAACAGCTAAAGAAGCTCTCTCCATCCGGACCATCCTGGATGATAAACCTATCGTCAGCTTTAAAACCCAGCCTTTTACAGGTATTCTCGGAGTCCTTCAGAAGTGACGCATAAAAACGCCCTTTAAACAACTTCATACCACTGCCTCCTTTGTAATGTAGTCGCGCTTTTTAAGGGCGCGGAATTCATATATTATGCCACGCGAAACTTGCTTTGTCAATCTTAGAATTATTAGAGGTAAATTCGGCCAAAAAATTCCTAAAAAATAACTAAAAAACTATTGACTTTGCTTCACGCTTATGTATAATTAGGGGTATAAAAGGTCATAAAAATAAAAAGAAAGGTAAATTATGTCCAAAAAATTAATTGCAGGCCTCGGTGTAGTAGCTGCTCTCGGCGTTGCTGCTTTGCCACTAGTTGGCACTTTCGCCGCCGAAGGTGATGACTCAGCTGAGACCGTCGTGCGCGTTCGTGTAATCGAGTCTGTACAATGTCAATCTAGCGGTACTGATACCGACTTCGTATGGCTCGGCCGTGTTGCTGTTGGCCAAAATGCCGACGAAGATTTCACCGTCACCGGCTCAACCAACTCTGCTGACGGCTTCTCTATCACAGGCGTAGCTGGCAGTCTTGATTTAGGTACCCTCGCTACCCCAGAAAATGACGATGCTAACCCGGCAAACGCATTTAGCATTAACAATGACACCCCTAACGCTATCGAATTCAACGGCGCAACCGCTGGTGATGGCAAATGGTGGCTCACTGGTGCTACATCCGTCTCTGGTGCTAACATCACTTTGGCACCTACTGCTGCCGCTGGTACTCAAAGCTACAACTTGACCGCCAATGTACGCCCAGATGCTACTAATACCCCAGGCATCTACCAAGGCTCCATTGTGTGGACCTGCGCAGTTAATTAATAATAGTTAACAAGAAAATACCACCGCAAGGTGGTATTTTTTTATTTATCTTGTTATAATAGGCTCAATAGTAGATAAGGAGGTTAATGAAAAAATTTTTACGGATATTGGCTGCTATCTCCATTTTAACTGGGATCGCCTCTATCTATAACACTACCGTAAGCGCATATTCAGATACTGCGCCATACATCGGCATTGCGCCGGCCAAAGCAGCCATGGAGCTAGTTCCAGGCGAAACTTATACTGGTAGCTTCCAGGTTACCAACCCGGGTGAGGTGGATTTTGACTACACTATTTCTGTTAAGCCATATATGGTTTATGGGCAAGAGTATTCGCAAAATTTCGAAACTGAGAACAGCCATACTTTAATTAAAGACTGGGTCGCATTCACATCGACCAGTGGCCATCTCGAACCACACGCGGCCAGTGAGCCAATCTTCTACACTATTACTGTGCCAGAAGAAATCAAAGTCTGTGGCCAATATGCTGCTATTGCCGCTACGGCCGCTCCTAAAGGTGGCAATGATTCGGGTATCGTCAATGTTACTAGCGCCGCGATGATCGTCTACGCCGCTATCGACAACTGTGACGCAGGCCTTTCCGGTAACGTCCATATCATCGAGAACAAAATCCCAACCTTCCTCTTGGCCCCACCACTCACCACCACCTCCCTCGTCGAAAACAATAGCAATATTCACATCGACGCCACTTACACTTTGCAAGTCTACTCATTCTTCACCGGGGAAGAAATCTACTCCAACGAGAGTGAGCCAATGACCTCCATCATCATGCCAGAAACCAACCGTTTCAAGGCTCAAACTTGGGAAAACACCCCAATTCTCGGCATCTTTAGAGTCCGCCAAACCGTCAAAGTTTACGACCAAGAATCCGTCGAAGAGAAGATCGTCATTATCTGCCCACTTTGGCTCATCGTACTCGTACTATTCGCTATTATGATGACCATTTTCTGGCTACGTTCCCGCGCCAAAAATCGCGCGAAAAAAGAAAGTTAATGATATAATGGAGTTAATAAAGGAGGCTAATGAAAAAACTATCAATTAAAGTCTTAGGTTTGGCACTTTTGGCTGTGCTTGGCCTAGGTCACGCAACTGCGGTCCGCGCTGAAGGGGAAGATACCAGCATCGATATGTCTGGCACCAGCATCAGCATCACCCCAGTATCAAATATCATCTCACTCGAGGCCAACAGCACCTACGATTACACCTTCAAAGTCACCAACGGTGGCGACGCCGACATGCGCTTTGAAGTATACGCTGCGCCATATTCCTACACCTTCGTAGAGGAAGAAGCCGAATACAGGCTCGGCTTCAACAAAGAAAATTCCTTCACTCAGATTGTTCGCTGGTTGTCATTCAAAAACACCGATGGTGTATTTGTTGAACGCCCAACCTTCGTGGCTGGCCCAAGCGAAACTGTTGAAGTCGCTTATCGCGTTACCACCCCAGCAGACATCCCAGGCGGTGGCCAATACGCCGTAATCTTTGCCCACACCATTTCATCCAACACAAGTGGTAGCGGTATCAAAACCGAAGCTAGCCCAGGTCTCGTGCTTTACGGCCGTTCCGCTGGTGAAACCAAAAAACAATCCGAAATCTCCGGCCTAGAAATTAATCAAGAGTACACCAAGAAAAAAGGTGGCACCGAAGAAAACATCAAGCACATCAACGCCTCAGCTAAAATCAAAAACACTGGTAACGTTGACTTTACTGCCATCGGTACCCTCAAAGTAGAAAGCATCTTTGGCTTTGGCGGTTCTTACGAAACTGAGAGTGGCGAAGCCGCTATCTCCGTCATCCCAGAATCCGAGCTCACCCTCACCGAAGAATGGAAAGATACTCCATGGCTCGGCATTTTCAAAGTTACCTGGACCGTAATGGCCGCCGGCAAAACAGAGACAACTGAACGCGTAGTCGTAATCTTGCCAATCAGCGTGATAATTATTGCAATTTTGGTCTTGACAGCATTAGCACTTTGCATTATAATCCGAATCAGGAAGCGTAAGGCTCACCGTTCTAAATATCTTGTTTAGGCGGGATTTGCGAGAAATCGCCTTACAAAACCAAAACAAAAATATAAAAATAAACAAAAAGAGTGTAGAGTATGAAAAATACAAAAAAACGCGTTTTTGGCCTTCTCGGCCTCGCAATCATTGCCGCAATCACTGTTTTTGCGGCATTTTTGCCGGCTCCAAACGCAGCCGCTGCAGATAGCAGCACCGTACTCAGGGTACGCGTGCTGGGCGACATCCCAGATGTCACCATTACGGACGGACCAGTATCCGTCGTTCCAAGTTCACCAACCCCAATCGTGACCACGAGTGAACAATCATTTACTTATATCAACGAAAAAGTCGACCACGTAGTTGTCACTTTGCATTACGAGGGCCGCGACGGAAACTCCTCGGACTACACCCTAGACGATTACTATGTAGACTATGTGGCCGGTGGCAAAACCATCGATCTTAATCTCGACGACTATGGCTACGGCACCTTTACCATCACGGTAACCGGTGATGGCCAATACGGCTACGACGAAGACACGATCTCGTTTGACTACGTGCCAATCACTATCGAAGCCGAGCAACCAGCCATCGACGAAGACCCAATCGCGACATACTTCTACGACGCCACCAAAACCGACTCTGCAGTTTTGAACGTCTACACTGATGAGGGCGTCCTCATCCCAGAACTCTCCGATATCCCAGTGACTATCGGTGAATACTCAAGCACTCTTCCTTTTGAAGCTAATAACATGCCTGTCGGCTACTACAGGGTCGAAATTGTGACCTACGACGACAACGGTGACGAAATCGGCACCGCCATCGACCGCTTTTACTATGACCTCTCTCAAGGTGGCCCAGTCCAAACCGATGTAGACATCGAAGCTGAGCAGCCAGCTATCGATGAAGATCCAATCGCTACCTACGATTACGATGCATCGATTACCGACCACGCCATCTTGAACGTATACGATGACGACGGCAACCTTATCACCGTACTTTCGGAAATCCCGGTCACCATCGGCGAATACACCACTACCCTACCATTTGGCGAAAACAACATGGAGGAAGGTTGGTACAGAGTCGAAATCATCACCTACGATGATCAAGGCAACCAACTTGGCACTGACATCGATCGCTTCTACTATGACCTATCTAACGGCGAACCAATCCAAACCGATGTAGACATCGAAGCCGAGCAACCAGCTATCGACGAAGATCCAATCGCTACCTACGAATACGACGCAACTATCACGGATCACGCAATTTTGAATGTATACGACGACGACGGTAATTTGATCACTGTATTCTCAGAAATTCCAGTCACCATTGGCGAATACACCACCACCTTGCCATTTGGCGAGAACAATATGGAAGAAGGCTGGTATAGAGTTGAAATTATCACCTACGATGAACAAGGAAACGTACTTGGCACCGATATTGACCGCTTCTTCTATGACCTCTCTGGCGGCGAACCAGCCCCAACCAAGGTTGAAATTGAAGCTGAACAACCAAAAATCGACGATGACCCAGTAGCAACCTATGAATACGACCCAGATATCACCGACACCGCCATCTTGAACGTCTACGACGACGAAGGCAACCTCATCCCAGAGCTTTCAAATATCCCAGTCACCATCGGTGAGTACACCACCACCTTACCATTCGCCGACAACAAGATGAAAAAAGGCTACTACAGAGTAGAGATTGTCACCTTTGACGAAGACGGCAATGAACTCGGCAGCGACATCGATCGCTTCTACTACAACTTGTCTAGCAGCAAACCAGAGCCGAAACCAGAACCGAAACCAGAGCCAAAACCACAACCAAAGCCAGATGATGACGACATCCCAGATGTGCCAAATACCGGTATCTTCACAAATCTCGGTATCTCACGCGCAGACTATGTAACCACCAGCCTCATCATCTTCTTCGCTGCAACCATCGTTGCCTTAATCTACACTGCTAAAAAAGGCCAACGCCACTACCACCGCCGCTAAGATAACTTAAAACGGGCGCACCTAAACTGCGAGGGCGCCCGTTTTTTGTTTTTTAAAAAGGGAACCACCAAAAAACCGGCTCCCCCGGCCGGTTTGGTGATACAGATTATTCGTTAGCCTTGGCTTTCTTCTCGGCTTCTTTGGCGGCTTTTTTAGCCTTGTTCTCAAGGGCGTCCTTAAGAGCTTTGGCTTTTTCGGCACGAGCTTTGAAGCGATCCACACGTCCTTCAGTATCGATGATTTTTTCTTCACCGGTAAAGAATGGGTGGGAAGCTGAGGAAATTTGAACTTTTACCAATGGATATTCTTTGCCATCGGTCCACTTAATGGTTTCTTCGCTTTTGGCCGTAGATTTGGTCAAGAACGAAAAGTTCGCAGTTTCGTCTGAAAAGACGACGTAGCGATAATCTTTAGGTTGTAATTCTTTTTTGCTCATAGCTGCAAAACATTATATCAGATATCTGGAAAAAAGTAAACAAAAAAAGAGGAGGGCGGACTTGCCGCCCCCTCCGGGGTAGATGAAAAAATATCTGGAACCGATTGGTTGGGATGTTACCAACCGGATAATTGGCACCTGGGGTTGCCCCCAGGTGGGAAAGTGTAATAACAAAGGTGAAAACCCGTCACAGACGGGACTGCCGGCTTTGTTCTCTGGAGCTTTCGCTCCCCCCTGTATTTAAACCGACTTGCGGATTGTCTGCGGGGGCGAGCGCACAGCGCCCGTCCCTTGGGTAAAATCAGATCGCTTATGGTAGGAAACCGTCAATTGAAGGAGTGGGGAGGGCACGCATAGCGCGCACCTCCCCATGAAACGATTGATTATCTGACGAAGTCTTTGCCAGGGCCATCACGTCTGGCCTCATCCAAAGCCTCCATCACAGCTTCCTCATTGGAAGCAGCAGCCTTGTCTCGCAGCCATGCTCTTTTCGCCTCTCTGGCCAATTCCTGGTCTTCGCGAACTCGAAAAGAACTCACGGCCTTTCTCGCCTCATAGGCTGCTTTTCTGGCCTCTTCAGCCTCTTTCTTTGCAGCCTCCTTGGCCTCGAACTCGCGTTCGACATCAATAAATGCCATGCCAGTTGAAGCCGCGAAGTGCTCAATCAGGCTGACGTCGTCGTACATCGTAGTATCGACGTGCATCTCCACCTTCCGGATATCTTCTTCTGTAACTGTAACGTTCATGTTGTCTGTCATAATTGTTTTCCTCCTTTGTCATTTTTTGGAAAAACACACAACAAGTAACTCTTTTAATTATACACCAAATAAGCATAAAAGTCAAGAGGTCGAGAGTAAAATCCTTGCATTTATAGATAAAGTATGCTACACTATTAGAGTTACTAAATTAACGAAACAGCTATGGGAGGTTTCCTGCTCGCATCGCGAGGCAAATGCCCATAGTATAAGGAAAGGAAATCATATATGACCGTAAGTGTCGATATGAAGGCTTTGCTCGAAGCTGGTGCCCATTTTGGCCACAAAACGAGCCGCTGGCATCCAAAGATGGCTCCTTACATCCACAGTAAGCGTCAGGATGCTCATATTATTAACCTCGAGAAAACCGTAGAAGGTCTCGAAAACGCTTTGCCAAAAATCACCGAAATCGTGAAAAATGGCAAAAAGGTCCTCTTTGTAGGTACCAAGAAACAGATGAAAGACACCGTTAAGGCTGCCGCTGAATCTGTTGATATGCCTTACGTTACCGTGCGTTGGGTTGGTGGTACTCTCACTAACGTCGAAACCGTTAACCGCCAAATCAAAAAAGTAAAAGACCTCGAGCGCCGCATGGCCTCTGGCGAACTCGAAAATCGCTATTCTAAGCTCGAAGTTCAACGCTACCAAGAGGAAATCGACCTCTTGAACGAACGCTACGGCGGCATCAAAGAGATGAACGAGCAACCAGCCGCTATCATCGTAGTTGACGCCATCGAAGACAAGAACGCTATCAAAGAAGCTAACGGTCTTCACATCCCTGTATTTGCAATCACCGACACCAACGTCGATCCAACCAACATCGACTACGTGATTCCTGCAAACGACGACGCTTTGAAGGCTGTTAAACTCATCCTTGATTACTTCGTCGAAGCTATCAAAGAAGGTAAAAAATAATTAGGAGGCAAAATGGCTGAAATTTCCATTGAACAAATCAAAAAACTTAAAGAGCTCTCTGGTGTTGGCTTGACCGACGCTAAAAACGCTCTCGTTGAAGCCGATGGCGACTTCGACAAAGCCCTCGACGCTATGCGCAAAAAAGGCTTGACCAAAGCCGAAAAACGCGGCGATCGCGAAACCCGCGAAGGTCTCGTTGAATCTTACATTCATGACGGCCGCCTTGGTGCCATCGTCGAAGTTAACTGCGAAACTTCTTTCGTAGCTAAAACCGACGAGTTCAAAACTTTGGCTCACCAAATCGCTATGCAAATTGCCTCTATGAACCCACTTTACGTGAGCGAAGCAGACATCCCAGAAGATGTTAAAGAAGCCAAAATGAAAGAGCTCGAAGCCAACTTCAAAGGCCCAGAAAACATGAAAGCACAAATCCTCGAAGGCCAAGCTAAAAAAGCTTTTGCCGACAAGGTTTTGATGAACCAACCATACATCTTGGACGATACCAAAACTGTTGAGCAATTCATCAAGGAAGCTATTGCTAAGACTGGTGAAAACATCACTGTTCGTCAATTCAAGCGCATTGAGCTTGGTGTGACCGAATAAGAGCAAGAACTAAAGTCTGTTAAACTGGACTTACGAACTTGTAAAGAAATACAACACCTTCTAGGTGTTGTATTTTTTACGTTCGTAAATCTGGTCTAAATCTCATTATGTTTAACAGACTTTTAGTTCTTGCCGTATTGGTCCGTTACTCCAAGCTCATTGACTAGAGTGGCGAAATATGCTATAATAATAATACGGGATGCCGCATTTTTTATTGCTGCGCTCGAAAACAAAAAGGGAGGTATGAACCATGAATACGGGAGTAATTAAAAAGGAGACCAAGACCGAAATCGACCCTAAAGCGGTTGAAATCTTGGCAAATGAACTAAAGCTTCAGGCAGCCGCCAAAGAAAGACGTGAGGAACTCGAAAGAGAATCGCTTCAGGCCTTCATCGAGAGCTGCGAAGCAGTTTCCCTCCAAGAATGCGATGACCGCGAAAACCAATGGGCACACGAGCATTTTAAGCGGCAAGCAGAAGAACCTGAGTAATCATGAAAGGCGCACTAAGGTGTGCCTTTTTCTTGCTCACGACAATACTACTTATAAGCTAATTTTTGTCTTAACTCTGACAGTAAGGGCCCTGAGCCAGTAAACATTCTGAGCGAGCCGGTTTTTTACAACATTTCCGGACGAAAAACTACGCGGCATTAGCCGCATTTGTAGTTTTTCGTACCGCGAAACGTTGTAAAAAATAAGACCGCGCGAGCGAAGCGTTTACTGGCTCAGGGCCCTTGCGGCCAGAGTTTATGATATAATTAAATTATAAGGAGTTATTATGTTCGATACTAATGAAGACAAGAAAAAAATGACCGCAGTCGTCGACCGCTTCAAAGAAGAAATGAAGAAGGTTCGCACTGGCCGCGCTCATCCTGATATGTTAAGCAGCATCAAGGCCGAAGTTTATGGCCAATTTATGCCACTAAACCAAGTCGCCAACGTCACCGCTGCCGATGGTACTTTACTCGTAATTACCCCATTTGATCCATCTACCATTCAAGCCATCGCTGCCGCCATCCGTAACGACCAATCACTTGGCTTAAATCCTGCCGATGATGGCCGCGTCATCCGCGTGCCAATTCCACCACTCACCGAGGAACGCCGCAAGGAAATCGTTAAAACCGCTTCCTCTAAAGTTGAAGAAGCCAAAGTAGCTATTAGAAACATCCGTGAAGATGCCCGCAAGGCCATCAAAATCGCTACCGAGCTTTCCGAAGATATCAAAAAGCGCGCCGAGAAAGAAATCGACGACATTACCAAGGAATTCTCTGACAAAATCGACGCTGAGTTCAAACTCAAGTCCGATGAAATCATGAAAATATAGTTTATGGAAGAACAGATTAGACACATCGGCATCATCGCCGATGGTAACCGCCGTTGGGCTCGCGAACACAGGCTCCCAACCCTCGAGGGGCACAAAAAAGGACTCGATGTCGTCGAGAACCTGATTGAGGCTGCTAACGAAAAACAAATTCCTTATCTTTCGTTTTATCTTTTTAGTACCGAAAACTGGAACCGCTCCAAAGAAGAGGTTTCGTACCTCATGAAGCTCCTGTCTAATCGCATTGGCTCACTCGCCAAAAAAATGAAGAAAAACAACATCCGTCTCTTGGTGCTTGGCGCCCGCGAGCCGGTTAAACCAGCTCTTTTAAAAAAGCTCGACGACGCCGTGGCTCTCACCAAAGATTGTACCGGCACCACCGTGGGATTTTGTTTTAATTACGGCGGTCAGCAGGAAATTGCCGACGCCGCAAACGCCGCTTTGGCTGCCGGCGAAGAAATCACGCCAGAAACTATCGAAAATCACTTATATGCCCCAGAAATTCCACCTTGCGATCTCATCGTCCGCACCAGCGGCGAACAACGCCTGTCCGGCTATATGCTCTGGCGCGCATCCTACGCCGAACTCCTATTTGAGCCAAAATATTTCCCAACTCTCGACGGCTCCGACCTCGACCGCTTCATTAATGAATTCAAAAATAGACAAAGACGCTTTGGCAAATAATGTTATAATTTACTTATGGATATTTTTGTTGGAGTTATTGTTGGTCTTTTAGTACTAATGCTCCTCGTGACCGCACACGAGTTCGGCCATTTTATTGCTGCCCGCCGAAACGGCGTCAATGTACTCGAATTTGGTATCTGTTTTCCGCCACGTCTTGCCGCTTGGGTAAGAGATCCAAAAACCAAAAAATGGCATCGCCTACCTAAATCAGAATGGAAAAAACCACAAAAAGGCCTGATTTTTAGCCTAAATCTTTTGCCAGTAGGCGGTTTTTGCCAGATGGATGGCGAATCCGCTAGCGACACGCGCGACCATACTTTTGGCAAAGCCAGTTTTTGGAAAAAAACCAAGATCCTCTTTGCCGGCGTCGCCATGAACTGGCTGGCTTCCATTTTGATTCTCACGATTTTGGCCTGGACCGGTATGCCAACCTTTATCGAAAACCAGTTCACCATCGAGCCAGACACGCGCCGCAACAATGAGCCAGTAGTAATCGAAAGCGTGCTCGAAGATTCACCAGCCGCCAAAGCTGAGCTAAAAAGCGGTGACAAAATCTTGCAAATTAACGACACTGCCATCGTCACTCCAACCGACGTCAACACATTTAACCAAGCGCACGCCGGGGAAGAAGTCACCTACAAAATCGACCGCGACGGCGAAAATCGCGAATTCAAGGTTACTCTCAATTCCAGTGAAAACACTCCACTTCTCGGCGTTGCGATGTCCGCCAAGCAATCGCTTAGCTACTCTAGCTGGTCCGCGCCGCTCGTGGGCGTAGGGCTCACTGCTCAACTCACCGGCGAAACTTTCAAAGGTGTTGGGCAATTAATCGGCAATCTGTTTTCGGGCGTCTTTAGACAATTTAGTTTCAACGATGCCGACCGCGAAGCCGGCCGCGCCGCCCTTTCAGACGCCTCCGACCAAGTTTCTGGCCCAGTTGGCATCATTGGCCAAATTTTCCCAACCTTCACCTCGGCTGGCGCCACCAACGTCGCTTTCCTTGCCGCCCTCATCTCCATCTCGCTCGCCTGTATGAACGTTCTACCTATCCCGGCCCTCGACGGTGGCCGCTGGCTCCTTATCGCCTTCTTTAAGCTCCGCAAAAAAGAGCTCACTAAAGAAACCGAAGAAAAAATCGTGGCTCGCGCCTTCCTATTCCTACTAATCCTGCTCATTCTCATCACCGTTTTAGATATTAAGAGGTTCTTCTAATGAAAAACCTGCCAATCAAAATTGAGAATTTCCGCAAAAAGCATCCAGTGCCAAAAAAACTCCGCACGCCGCTCGCGATTATATCGCTGCTCGTGTGGGTGGCCGCCGCTTCGATTGGCTCGCAGTATCTCATAGGTTACACTCTGCTTTGGACGGTCGGCGCCGAAACCCTTGGCACCAATATGTTTAACGTGCTGTATCAAGTCCTATCCTATGCATTGACGATTTTCTTGGTAATTTTTGTACCATACAAAATCTCAAAGAAGGGCAAAACCACGCGCGAAGAACTCGGCCTAAATGGCTGGCCAACCTGGACAGACATTTGGCTTTCACCGCTTGGTTTTATTGCTGCTACTTTAGTTGCCATAGCGCTCGGCGCACTCTTTAGCCTCTTCCCATGGTTTAACGCCAGCGAAGCTCAGGACATCGGCTACACCACCTTCCTTTACGGCGGTGACCGCGTCCTTTCGTTTGTTGCCGCTGCCATCATCGCACCAATCGCCGAAGAAATCGTGTTTCGCGGCTGGCTCTACGGCAAAATCCGCTCCCGCCTCAACATGGTTGCGTCAATCTTTATCGTATCGCTGTTATTTGGCCTCGTGCACATGCAATGGAACGTAGGTGTCAACGTGTTCGCCACCTCCATCATCCTTTGTGGCCTCCGCGAAATGACCGGCACCATCTACTCCGGCATTTTGGTGCATATCATCAAGAACGCAATAGCGTTTTATCTAGTTTACGTAATGGGCATTGGACTATAAAAGTCACTAATCACTATTTCCAGGACACACTCAAGGCCGTTCGGCCAAGCTTATGGTCCTGAAAATAGTGATTAGCGACTTTTATGGTATAATGTCCCTATGAAACTATCTAAAACGTTTATTAAGACCTTGCGTGATGCACCAAAAGACGAAACAGCCAAATCGGCCGGTTATTTAATTCGCGCGGGTTATATTTATAAAGAAATGGCTGGTGTTTATGACTATTTGCCACTTGGGCTTAGAGTTATCGAAAACATCAAAGCCATCATTCGCGACGAAATCAACAAAATTGGCGGCCAAGAAGTTCTGATGTCCGCTTTGCAAAACCCTGAACTCTGGCAAAAGACCGATCGTTGGGATGACCAAAAAGTTGATATTTGGTTTAAAACTGAGCTTTCCGCCGGTGGCGAACTAGGCCTCGCCCCAACCCATGAAGAGCCAATCACGAACCTCGTTAAAACCTACGTCAAAAGCTACAAAGATTTGCCTTTGGCCGTTTACCAGTTCCAAACCAAATTCAGAAACGAGCTTCGCGCCAAGTCCGGCATCATGCGCACCCGCGAATTCATCATGAAGGACCTTTATAGTTTTCACACTTCCGAAGAAGATTTAGATCGTTATTACCACGAAGTCGAAGGCGCCTACGCCCGCATTTATGACCGCCTCGGTCTTGGCGAGGACACCTATGAAACCTTTGCCTCTGGCGGCGTGTTCTCCAAATATTCTCATGAATACCAAACCTTCATCCCAGTGGGCGAAGACACCGTTTACTACAACGCAGATCGCTCCAAAGTTTTGAACGAAGAAGTTTTGCAAGATGACGTTCTCGCAGATCTTGGCGTTAAAAGAGAAGAGCTCTCAGCCACCCGCGCTGCCGAAGTGGGCAACATTTTTAAGCTGAAATTCAAATATTCTGAGCCTTTGGGCCTTAAAATCTCTAGCGAAAACAATGAGATGCAAAACGTCTACATGGGTTGCTACGGCATCGGCGTGTCCCGCGTGATGGGCGTGATTGCCGAGAAATTCTGCGATGACAAAGGCCTCGTCTGGCCAGCCAGCATCGCTCCATTTAAGTGCTATCTTATCGCTATTGGCGACGAAGGCACCAAACTTGCCGAGCAAATCTATGCCGCTCACGAAAACGATATCATCTTTGATGACCGCGCCGCCCGCCCAGGCGAAAAATTCGCCGACGCCGACCTCATGGGTATCCCATACCGCGTCGTTATCTCTGATAAAACCCTGAGCGAAAACGCTATTGAGGTCACCAACCGCAAGACTGGCGAGTCTAAACTAATCCCAGCTTCCGAGCTTGAAAAATTATTGACAGATTAATCGTTTTCCTTTAAACTTTATACTGTTAACTGTGGAGTAATCATGATTAAGAAGAGTATTAATCTTACTGCTGAAGGTAAAAAAGAACTCGAAAAAGAGCTTGATGATTTAATTAAAGGCCGCCCAGCCATCGCCGAGCGCATCGCTACGGCACGTGCTTTTGGCGATCTTTCTGAAAATGAAGAATATAGCTCTGCCAGAAACGAGCAAAAAATTGCCGAAGGCCGCATTCTTGAGATTCAAGAAATATTGAAAAATGCCAACATTATCAAGGGCAGCAAAGGCGACAAAGTGATGCTTGGCACCACTGTCGTGCTTGATATGGGTGGTCGCAAAACCGAATACACCCTCGTTGGTCCAACCGAGGCAAACCCTCTAGAAGGGAAAATTAGTAACGAATCCCCAATCGGCAAGGCCGTCTTTGGTCGCAAAGCCAAAGAATCCTTCGATTTTAACGGCAAAACCGTCAAAATCCTCGAAATCAAATAATTTTAGAAAAAATTAAAGGCCGCGTAAAATGCACGCGGCCTTTTTGGGCTAAGCTTCTGTTAATATAAACAGAATTAACCCGAGTAGGAGCAGAGCTCCTACAACGCAAACGAAGAGGGCCACCGTCCTAACGAACGTCAGAACGGCAACTGCGAGTGACGAGCAGAACGCCGGAGCTGCCAGCATTCCCAGGAAAACAACCACAAATAAGGTTGCGGCCGTCTTCCAGAGTTTTTCGTTCTCGGAGCCAAAATACATGATGGCCGAGACCAAAGCGGCAACAGCGCCGATTGCACAAATCGCAATCATAACTGTGCGGTCATCCTGCTCCAAGCGCCACCCGAGTTTCGACGAGCTTGCCATCAGGCAAGCGACAACGGCGATAAAAGATAACAGAGACAACCCCTGTCTCTTCACTTTTCCTTTCATAGGATACCTCCTCCTCTTCAAGTGCAAAGCACATCGACCCCTGTTGGGGCAACAACATACTACTCTATAAATATAGCATAGATTGCATTATTTGTCAAGGTTAAGCGCCTTGATAAGATTGCCAATCTGCATCTTTTATGTTAAAATCGCCTTATGTTATTAGAAGACTATCGCAACGAAAGACTCA
>CAMZAW010000008.1 GCA_947304335.1 uncultured Candidatus Saccharibacteria bacterium
GGCTATATTATCGTGATTTGTCTTGCGCGCAAATTTGGTCGTCCGCTTCTAGAAAAGATCTTCAAAAAAGAAGCTATCGACAAATTCGATTTTGCCTTGGGCGATCGCGCTGCAATTATTTTCTTCTTAATCTTTTTATTGCCTGGCTTCCCAGACGACATGATTGGCTACATGGCCGGTCTTACCGACATCCCACTTAAGAAATTATTAGTGTTAGTCACGCTTGGTCGCTTGCCATCCGTGATTATCACGAACTATGTTGGTATGGGTATCAGCCAAGATAATTTGATTCCAGTGGCTATTGTCACGGGAATCGCAGTGTTCGTTCTTGCAATTTTTGTTTGGAAACGCGAACAAATTATCAAAAAACTAAAAGGCAACAAGGACGACACCAAGCCCCTTGACGAATAACCTAGAGTGCGATATAATAGTCACACGTCGCGGGGTAGAGCAGCCTGGTAGCTCGTTTGGCTCATAACCAAAAGGTCGTTCGTTCAAATCGAACCCCCGCAACCAAAATTAGCGCTAATTATTGCCCCCCCAATATTAGCGCTAATTTTGGTTTTAGGACTATTTCTTTTTTCTAATTAGTTGCTTTGCGGCAAGTTTAATTGCGATGTTTGCGCTTTCCATGGTGTGTGGGGTGCTAGCGAGCTCCAAAGCCGAAAGGTGATAACGCACGGCTAAAGTTAATTCGCCAATCATCGCTTCAGCGTTTGGCGCCACAATCGTAGCACCAATAATTTTATCGTTGTGGTCGGCAATGAGTTTTACAAAGCTATAATCGTCGTTATCGACTTTGCCAGCTGCAGTATCAGCAAGCTTCACCACAGCCTTGCGACATTTTTTGTCGCGCTTGGTTAAATCATCTTCAGTTAAGCCGACTACGGCAATTTCTGGATAGGTTTTGGTGATGCGTGGGAAGCCACTATAGCTCAAAACATTTTTGTTGCGGCTAATTAAGTTATTCACGAGGAACATTGCTTGGTAATTAGCGCGTTCAGACGAAGATTCGCCACCCAAAATATCGCCAATGGCATAAATATTTTTGGCGGAAGTTTGCAGAGTTTTGTTTACAATTACACCACTGTTCTTGAATTTTACACCAGCGTTTTCGAGGCCATAATCAAGGGTTGGTTTAGAACCGGTAGCCAGCACAATTGTATCAACACGAACCATGCGCTCCCTGCCACCGTTCATGAAAATCACACGCTTGCTGAGGCTGTCTTGCTCGACGGCCACTACGCGGGAATCCGGCAACACCATAATGCCAAGCTCGTTTTTGAAATAATTAAGCAAAGCATCGCCAACGTCTTTATCTTCGCGTGGCAAAATGCGCTCGGCCATTTCAAAAACCAAAACCTTGGTGCCGATTTCACTAAAGTATTCTGCAATTTCACAACCGCTAGCACCAGCGCCCACCACGGCCACAGCCTTCGGGAAGCGTTTGAGTTTAAGTGCGGTTTCTGGAGTTAATATATCCACGTTTTCGGCGCCGGTAATGCCGCCATCAGTTGGCCTAGAGCCGGTCGCAAGAATGATGCGAGCGGCGGTGTATTTTTTGTCACCCACGGCCACGGTGTTAGGACCAAGCAAGTTGGCATAGCCTGCAATGCAAGTTACGCCTGCGTCTTCGAATTCTTTTTTCGCATCGTCGCTAATTTTAGCGAGAATTTTATCGCGCCAAGAATTTGCTGAAAGGAAATTATAGTGGGAATCTAAATTCGAAAAACCAAACTTTGCACCATTTTGGGAATTGTAAAAAGTGCGCGAAAGTTTATGGCTCGCGATGTATGGAATATTTCTAGTGTTAATGTTGGAGCCGCCGAATTTTTTACCTTCGATTAACCCAACTTTTTTGTGTGCTTTGGCGAGAGTCAAAGCCGCAGTACCGCCAGCTGGTCCGCTGCCGATAATGATATATTCAAAATCTAATTTTTTTCCCATTTATGTGTATTCCCACTATCTTATATTATTTTATCACGATTTTCATAAACATAAGCCAAATCAGCGTTGTAGATATTGAGCTGTTTTAAAAGTGCACGCTTTAAATCGTCGTCCGTGATAATTTTCTTGTTCTTTAGAGATTTTTCAACATTCTTTGTAATCATGTCGGCAAAATCCTTAGCAGCACCAGACGGAATATCCAACGCTCGTGCGTTAACGAGTAGCTCGGCTCTAACTTTTTTCGCACTAAAAACTTTTGCCATTTAAAACACTCCAAAATTATATAAACCAGCAGCTAGCAACATGAATAAGAAGCAAAGCATTAAGCGATTAAAACCCTTATTGCGCGCGCGCATGCGCATGATGTCGGCGAGGTTGGCACCACTTTGATAAGCCACGAAAATAATTAAGAAAGGAATGATAACGATAGCAAAAAGTGCCGCTGCAAGATCAAACTGAATAATGCCAGATTCAAAGGTTTTGATTTGCAAAGTTGCCATGATGAAAAGTGGCACCGTAAAAATACATTCGGTTACGCCAGAAACCGCACCAAGCAGGAATGCTTCAATTGGACCTTTTGGATTTTTAGCACCTTCCTGAAAAGCGTGAGCCAAGCGACGCGAAATATAAAGCCGAGAACCCGAACCTCTGCGATAGTAAAAAACTCCGCCAGCCACGCCAAGCGCAATAAAAATGCCGGCCATGATAGCGCGCAGTAACTCGGAATCTTCTGTCAAAAGAAAGGTGGCCAAAAATAATGAAATCGACGTAAACAAAAATCCAAACACAAAGAAAGTGCCGAGTAGCCGGGCCACTTTTTTGCCGAATTTACCAAGAGCATAATGATAAAAAAGCGCAAAAACACCCGGCGCTAATTGCAAGAGGTCAAGAATAAGCGCAACCATTAACAAAATTCCCAAAGAGGTGAAGACGCTCATACTTAAATTATAGCATGGAGGGGGTTGTATTTCCAGAGGGGTTCTGTTAGCTTGAGGGCATGAAAAAGCTATTTATAATTTTCACCATTTTATCCACACTCGGCTCGGCCGGATTCGCAAGCCAAACAATGGCAGAAGAATTCCCCGAGTCGTTTTTATTACCAGAAATTTATATCAAAGCCATCAATCCTGGCTACACAGTTGATGGCGAAGCAAACGTGGGAGAGTTTATCGAACTTGGTAAATCTCCTAGTTCTTCAATTTCGCTCGCTGGCTTTGTCCTCAGCTACACTAACTCCAGCGGAAACTCTGTGATTTTATATGAGTTCCCAGAAGGAAGTTGGATGACCGGCGAGAGCATACTCCTTCGTTTAGCTAGCTCGTCCGGCAGCGAGCTAGCTAATCTAACCTACGGCAAGACCTTGGCCTTTAAAGCCGGACCACTAATGCTAACTAGCGGCGAAACCATTATCGACAGTGTTTGTTGGAACAATAAAAGTGGCTGCGCCAAAGAATTCAAATCATCAACCCCCACAACACTAGTGCGTGATGTCGAAACGGGCGAGCTTTTGCACCAAGAGTTCTATGAACCAGCATTTTGCACTAAGAGTTTTCAAATAATTGAGCCAGAGCCGGAACCAGGTTGTGCTTCTGAGTCCGAGCCCGAGCCGGTTGTTGAAATCATTGCAGAACCGGAGCCAGAGCCCGAGCCCAAAGATGAGCCAGAGCCTGAGCTGGAATCAGAGCTAGAACCTGAGCCCGAGCCAGTCAAAACACCGCACTGCCAAGGTTTGGAGTTTTCCGAAATCTACACTTATTACGAATCGGATCAATCCGAACAATTCATCGAGTTTTACAACTCTACTAAAGAACCAATCGTCCTGGATGGCTGCGAGATTAAATACAAAAGCAAGTTTCATCCACTCGTTGGCACGGTGGCGCCAGAAAGTTATTTTGTGCGTGAGCTCTCAGATTTTTCGCTCACCAAAAATCCAATTCGTTCAAATCTAATCGAGGTGATTGACGAAGATGGCTCGGTGGCAACTAGCCTCACTTACCCAAACGGCCAAAAGAAAGCCACGTCATACGCCAAGTTTGAGGATGAGTTCAAAACTACTTATAGCATTACACCCGGGAAGGCAAACGTTTATCAACAATATCGCAGCTGCGAAGAAGGAAAGGTGATTAATGAGAAAACCGGCAATTGCGTTAAAGATACTACCGCCAGCGCGGCGGCCGCCACAACCAAAACTTGTCCAGAAGGGAAATATCTCAACCCGCTCACGGGACGCTGCAAAAACATTCAAAATAACACCGGCGCCGAATATCCCACGGCACTATCACAGTCGGACGACGAGACGAAAAACGCCAGCTTTACCGCGCTTTACGCAGTATTGGCAATTATCGCCCTGGCGTTAGGGCTCATCATCTTTGAATTTCGGTTCGAGATTAAGAAGCTTTGCGGTAAAGCTTGTCGACGAGTTCTGCAAAGACCTCATCACGGCTTTGATCGCCGTTAACTTCAACTAATAAACCAAGTGCTTTGTAGTGATACAAAACCGGAAGGGTTTTTTGGCGGAATTCCAAAATGCGTTTTTCAAAAATGTCTTCGTTTGAATCGTCGAGACGATCGCCGCGGTCATTTAAGACTTTGGCTTCGGCAAAACGATTAACTACATCAGCTTCGGAAATATTCAAAATCACCGCAGCCTTAATTTCGTGGCCACCATCAGCGGCGGCACGCATCACGTTATCTTCTTCGCCGTACCAGCGGCCAATTGAAGAGAGAATTAGTGGATAATTTGTTAAATCGGAGCGGCCAAAATACGGCAAAACCCATTCAAAAAAGGTGTCAGTAGGAATTAGTTCGCCACTACCAGAGAGATTTTTGCGCGATTCGGCTTCCATAGCACGAATAATCATGCCGGACGACAAGAACTTGCCGCCGAGTGCTTCGGCCAAACGGATGCCTTGAGTGTCTTTGCCAGACATCGGCAAACCAAAAATATTAATAGACCCGGTACCGAGCCATCTCTTGATTGCTGCAATTTTCTCTTCCATATTTACATTATAACACGGCAGGCAACTACCGAATTAGCACTCTTGCCTTTTTACTGCTAATTTTATATAATATAAGCATGGAAATCACTCCTCGCCAACAAGAAATTCTTTGTTCAATTATTGAAGAGTACGCCGAAACCGCTTCGCCGGTGGGCAGCGTGACTCTGGCTAAGCTTTTTAATGTTTCGTCCGCGACGATTCGCGCCGAAATGGCTAAGCTCGAGGCCTTGGGCTTTATCGCTCAACCACACACCTCGGCCGGCCGTGTGCCAACCGATGCGGGCTACCGTTTTTATGTCAATAATTTGGAACACCGCGAGCAGTCCCTAGAAGAAGAACCATCCTTTAACCGCAGCGCTCACGTGCTCGAAGTTCGCGTAAATTCCCAATCCCGTGCCGATGCCGCCATCCGCGGCGCCGTGGATTCACTCGCTGAGCTCACTGGCAATCTTGGCCTTGCCACCATTGGCGACCAACTTTATCTTTCCGGTATTTCGCGCCTCTTTACTCAACCTGAGTTCCTAGACACCACTCGCGTGCAGGCTGTAGCTAAACTTCTCGATAACCTCGAACCATGGCTTCGCGAAGCCGCTCCGGGCGAGCCGCTCAATATCTTTATTGGCCACGAAAACCCAATCGGCAAAAACTCCGAAGTTTCGCTCATTATTTCTAAATTCCGTTCACCATTCTCAGATAAAAGTTATATCGGCGTGCTGGGTCCAACCCGCCAAAACTATCTACGCGTGATGTCGCTTGTGCGCCGAGCCGGTAATATGTTGGAGGAAACATTATGATCAAAAAAGACAAAACCGAGGCCGAAGCTAAGCTCGCCGAGCTAATCAACGATTTGCAACGCACCCGCGCCGACTTCGAAAACTACCGCAAACAGGTAGAAGCTCAAAAGCAAGCCCTGGCCGATACCACCAAACTTGCCACCGTATACAAAGTATTACCTTTGCTCGATGACCTAGACCGCGCCATTGTCACTTATCCAGAACTAGCGCCACTACAAAAATCCTTGCAAAAAACTCTAGACGAACTACATTTACAAAAAATCAATTCCGCCCCTGGCACCGAGTTTAATCCAAACTTGCACGATGCCATCACAGTAGAAGACGGCGAAGGGGAAAAAGAAGTGGTCGCCGAAACCTTACGCCCTGGCTATTATTACGAAAACGAGGTCCTGCGCCCAGCCATGGTCAAGGTACGACATTTACAATAATGGCAAAATAATGTATAATAATTAACAAATTTTAAGGAGTTACAGAATGTCTGAATATAAATTAGCGCTTGAAAAACGCGAACTCACCGGTAAAAAAGCTAAATCTTTGCGTGAAAAAGGTTTAATTCCATCTGTTATTTATGGTGGCAAAGCCCCAATTCTCGCTAGCTCTGAATATGTTGCTACCGAAAAGGTGCTCGAAAAAGCCGGTTACCACTCACCAATCGATCTTACTATCGATGGCAAAAAACAACTTGCTATCGTAAAAGACGTTAATCTTGATGCCGTTTCTCGCCGCATCATCAACATCGAATTCCAAGCTATTTCCGCTAACGAAGTGGTTGAAGCAACCACCCCAATCGTTATCAAAGGCTTTGGCGAATCTGATGCTTCCAAGCTTTATCACTTCATGTATAACAAAGCTATGGAAGAAATCGACATCAAAGCAAAACCATCTGATCTTCCATCCGAAATCGAACTCGATGCCTCTAAGCTCGCTTCTGCCGACGACAAACTTACCGTTGCCGACATCGTGCTTCCTGAAGGCGTAGAATTTGCCAACAAAGAGCTCGACAAAGAACAAGTTGTTATCTCTGTTTACGACCCAGCTGCCGAAGCTGCCGCTCGTGAAGCTGAAGAAGCCGCTGCCGCTGCTGAAGAAGCTGTGGACGCCGCTGATGTTCCATCTGACAACGGTCAAAAACCAGAAGAAGAAGCTTCTGAAACTCCTGCTGAATAATAAAAACAGTCAAAAAAGCCGGCTCTTAAAAGGGGCCGGTTTTTTTATAGCATCACTAAAACGTCGCCCTGGTCTTTAACCTGGCTAATGATTTCGCTAGTTAGGCCCTTATCAAGATTTGAGGAATCAAACACCGGCACCAGGCCTGCTTCGTTGGCACAATGGGCGAAATTCATGGCTGTTTTTATCGCCATCTCTTTATTTAGACCGCTTGGCAGTTGCCATTTCAAAAAGCGCACGCCGTGCTCGTGGTATTTAATAAAGCGCGCCACAAAATCGCGGCAATCGATGTTGTCGATACGAGATGGAGTTTTGAAAACTACGCCCGGCACGATGCGTTGATCGGTGAGAAAATCAACAAAGCTGCGGCCATCATCCGTATATTGTTCCAAAGCCTCGTCAGTTAGCGCCACCCCTGTAAATCGGCGCGTCAGCTCGGCTTTTTTCAAGAAATCAGTGTAATAATCTTGCCTAGAACTATAGGTGTCAGGAATATTTTGGGCGGCAAAAACCTCTTTTCTGGTTGGCTCTTCAGTTGAAAGATCAAAAACGGTCTTGTTGTCGAGCTTAAGGCTGCGAGCCACAAGCTCTAGGCTGGATGAGCCGCCAGAAGTTGGCATATCCACGAGATATTCCATTTGGCGCAGCTCAAGCGTAGCATCAAGCTTTGAGTTTTCGACATTAGCACGGGCCAGTTTTAGGCCTTCTTCAAGAGAGCGGCCCAAAATATGGGCGCCTAGAATCGTGGCGGCCGCCGTGGAATAAAGCGACAAATGTGTCGACAAATCTGGGCGCTTTAAGGCAATCGGCTCGGTGATATTCTGGTATTTTAGCTCTTTATCGCTAATTATCACCAATTTTTCGCTCGGCACCGAAGTGAGTTTTTCCTCGGCAAACACCAAATCGGCCTGCGTTAGCAGCTTTCGTTCATGAAAACTCTCATTTTTCTTGTAATAAAGCGCGAGTTTAGTGGCTGGATTTTGCTTTAGATAGCACTCAATTTCGCTCACCACCTCATCGGTTAGCTCAACAGAACGGTCGATATAGATATAATCCACTGGGTTGCGCGGGGCAATAAACCTCGTAATATAAGAGGTGCTAGGCGTAAGATAAGAAATTTGGGCTTCGTCGGCCACCAGGATATAGCGGTAAATATCGTTCAGATCTGGTGCTACGATGCCATCGTCGCCAAAAACCACCTGCGAACCGTTGATTTCGGCGTTCAAACCCATTTTTTGCAAAACTTCAAGTGAAATTGCCGCACCACCAAAGCTGCTATTGCGGCGGAAAAAGTGGTGGTCGGTGGCGTCAAAAGCCAAATTTAGCCATCTTGTACCAGTGTTGTCGACTTCGTAGTTTTCGGTGCGAGCATCAAGATTAATGTAAACATCCTTAATTACATTGCCCACAACCAAGATATTGCTCATGCTTAAATTATAGCATATCCGCTATAATTCTTATGTTATAATATAAACATGGCAAAAACTTATATCGTGGGCAACTGGAAGCTGAATTTCACCGTTGGTGAAGCTTCTATCTATCTTCATAAACTTTTAAAGGCGTTACCAATCTATCGCAATCTCGAGGTAGTTGTGGCGCCCCCGACCTTGGCTTTACAGCCACTGTCTTTGCAGGTAGATCGCCACAAACTTAAGCTTGCCGCCCAAAACGCTTTTTATCGCGATTTTGGTGCTTTTACAGGGGAAACTTCCTTTACTCAGCTGCGTGGCATTGCCGATTATTGTATTATTGGCCACGCTGAACGTCGTCATATTTTCCACGAAGACGACAAAGATATCCAGAAAAAGGTTGCGGCTGCCATTCGCAACAAAATCACCCCGATTGTTTGTCTCGGCGAAACCGAATCCGAGCGTGCTTTTAACGAAACCGCCGATGTTTTGCGCGATCAAATGCTTGGCGCATTGAACGATGTGTCCACCGAGGATGTTAGCAAAGTGATTTTTGTTTACGACCCAGTTTGGGCAATCTCTAGCAACAGTGCTGCCCGCCTCGCCACCCCTGATGAAGTGGCCGAATCCATCAAATTACTCCGCGCTACGCTCGAAGAAACCTACGGCAAAGATATTGCCGCTGCCACCCCTATTCTGTTTGCCGGCAGCATCAACCCATCTAATGCCGGTGCCTACCTCACCGTTCCAGGGGTAAATGGCCTGTTTATGAGCAGCGCCAGCTTGATTTTGAACGAGTTTACTGATATACTTGAAGTAGCTAAAAGAGTAACTCAATGACCCAGCGTTATATAGATTTTGTCCCTGCAAAAAAGCGCGCCACTGCGGCGCCTTCTCAGGCTGTGCCTGTGCGCCAGGTCAAACCAGCAGCAAAGCCAGTCGCAAAGCCTGTCCAGCCAGCCGCAAAACCTGCTCAACCAGTAGTAAAAGCTGCCTCTAAAAAAGCTAGCTCATCTTTCTTTTTCCGTCGCACAGTCGTTAAAACCACGGCGCTCCCAGCTGAGCCAGTGGCAAAACCGGCAGCAAAGCCAGTCGCAAAGCCTGTCCAACCAGCCGCAAAACCTGCTCCAAAGCCAGAAGCTTTTGAGCCATCGGCCAAAACCTTTGCCACCACTAGGGAACTGTCTTATGGCGTAATTGAAGATTACGAGCCATTCTTTACCGGTGCTAAAGTCGAAAAACGCCCACTTTCTGCGCCACGCGTTGCCACTACCTCTGATAAAACCGCCAAAAAAGAGTCATTAAACCCAGCCGTAAACGCCGAAAACGACGCTCTCGCTGCCGCTAAAGCCAAAAAAATCCGCAGCCCACTCTTTGGCAAGAGCAAAAAAGAGGCCGAAAAAGCGCCCGAAGCCCCAGCCAAGGCAGAGGCCAAAAAAGAAGAGCCAATCGAGACGTTGAAAACCCCTGATACGCCGTTTATCAAGTCGGCCAAAGTCGAAAAACGCCCACTCTCGAAAAATGTCTATCAAAAACCGGTTGCCACCCCTGTAGTTGCCGAAAATGGCCCAGTCACTATCATCGATAAACCAGAGAAAGACTCACATATTGGCCCAGTTATCGCTATTATTTTAACTATAATTTTAGGGGCGGCCGTGGGCACCTGTGCCTTCCTGCTCCTGCCAAAGAAATAGATGGGAACTTTTGTCCACCGCATTACCGAACACGACGATAAAAGTGATTTTTTCCACTCTTCAGCCTACGCCAAGTCACAAAACCAAACCAGTATTGGCGCTGCCTCTAGCGAAACTTTTGCGGCCCGCCGCCAGCTAGATAACAGCCGCCGTTTTGTAGGGAATTATCAGAGGTCGCAAATTGTAAGTTCAGGGAACACTTATGAGCGCGCCAAAACCTATGATCCAGCCGCCGCCCGTGCTAGCGCTCCTCAGGCCGCCGGCCAGCGCCCACAACCAATGGCGAGCCGCCCAGCGATGTCACGCCCGCCAATGCCAAAAAATCCAGGCATTAACCCTGGCATTCACCGCTAAATATGATATAATAGCAAAGGATGGCGGGAATAGCTCAGTTGGTTAGAGCGTCTGATTGTGGTCCAGAAGGTCGCAGGTTCGATTCCTGTTTCCCGCCCCACAGATAGAACTATGTGGCAGAGAAGGTCACAGGTTCGAATCGAGCGCGTAGCGCGAGATCCGTTTCCTGTTTCCCGCCCCACATGCGAGTGTAGTACAGCGGTTAGTATACAAGTTTTCCAAACTTGGGATGAGGGTTCGACCCCCTCCACTCGCACCACAACAAAAAAATAAGCCCGAAGGGCCTTATTTTTTTGTTGTGACAGGGGTCGGCCGCTGAGGGTTCGCCCGCCGAAGGCGGCTAGCGAGCGTGAGCGAGCGTCCCCCCTCCACCCACCCAAAACCGCAATATTTCATACTTTTGTCAACAAACTAAACATAAGAGTAAACTTGGACAAAATCACAAAATTATTGCCATAACTATTGACAAAAATGGCCGTTTGTGATAAAATGATAACAAGTTTTGTGAGGTACTAAACCCTGCAAAGCTTTTGAACTTGTACAAGTGGAGACAGTTTTGTCTTCCGCTTTTTAATATAGATAAGTAGTTTATTAAAACACATATATGAAAAAGGAGGACAAAACATATGTCTAAAGGTAGAGATCGTTCCAACACTTCGAGAGCGGTAGAAGCTCTCGACAAGATCCTGAGCATTGAGTTCAAGGATCTTGATGACAACCTGGTTTATTCTGCGGGTGAAATTGCCGAGCAGATGAAGCCTACGAAGGAGGGCGAGAAGCCCAAGTCGTATTTCGACGACTTTGAGGCAAGATACCTGCCCTTGAAGGGAGCATACATCGACGACGTCGCCGAGGCGAAGAGAAAAATCTTCGCAGAGTCCCGCGAGGGTCGTGAGGCCGCCGAAATCAAGGCCGCCGATGAGGAAACTCTTAACAAGGCCAATCAGTTGATTGAAGCCATCAAGCAGGAGCGCGACACCTACAAGACCGAGCGCGACGATGCGAGAAACAAGCTCGAGGAAGCTAACGCCGAAGTCACTCGTCTTCAGGGTGTCGTTGATGCTGCCGGCACTACCAAGGCTAGCCAGGACGACGAGAATAAGCCGACCTGGAGGACCAAGTGGAAGACGGCAGTAGAGGAGCGAGATGAAGCGAACAGCAATGCTGCGAAGCTTCAGGGGCAGCTCAGCGTTGCCAACGCAAGGGCCGATTCCGAGACAGCACGTGCTGACGGTCTGCAGCAGCAGATCACCAACATGATCGCTCAGGGATTCGGCGCCAGTGGCGTAAGCGCAGATCAGCTGGCTGGCTTGCAGTCGCAGATTACTGCAAAGAATGATGAGATTACCCGTCTTAACGGGGTCATCAAGCAGTATGAGCAGCAGCCTGCACCGGCACCCGCTTCTAAGCCTGTCGAGAAGGTCGATGTTATGGACCCGATTGAACTGTTGAAGGCAAAGCCCACGGTTCAGTTCGGCATGACGTCGAAAGGCGAAAAGACCAGATATGTCTTGACCTATAAGGACAAGATGATTAATATCGGTCTTAAGCCTCTCCTCGAAGCTCTCGGCGAAAAGACGGTGTGGAAGCCTTGTGGCATCACTCCGGACGGAATCGTCAAGATTGAAGACGAAGCCGAGTAACCACCACTTGTGCAGTTTGCACATAAAGAACCGTACCAGCCCTTTTGGTACGGTTTTTTAATGCTTCAAAAGCGACAAACAAACAGGGAAAAACGCCCCCTTTTGCCATAAGCGAAAAAGGTGTTAAAAATATTGACAAAATCGCTAAAGTGTGATACAATGTATATAGTCAAGTTTAAGAGGTGGAAAAGCTTAGGCTAGACGACCATTTACAACCGAATCATCCCAGATTTCAATAATCTGGATTTTTATCCATGCAACGTAACTATCGTTCCCCGACCTTCGGGGGCGTGTGCCTCCGTCGTAAAGTAAAACAAAAAATATACTTTTCACAGGAGGTAATTAATATGAGAGTATTTACAATAGTAGCTGTCATATTAGCCGCTTTAGCGGTCTGGTATTTCGGTCAGACGTTCTTTTATCTGATTGATGATGACTATGACCCGGTTAGAGCGAGAAGACGTAAGGTAGACCTCTCCCTTTGGAGAAGATTCTGGCTGAATCTGGGAGAGATCTCAAGAAAGATTTGCTGGACCCCGATTCTCTGGGGATTGATGGCTGGATTTGCGGCCTGGCCGTATGCGCCGATGTGGTATACCTACGTCAGGCTCATTCTAGTCATTGCCCTGGCGGTATCGGTTGTGTACTGGGGCTTGAAGGAAGCCGGAGAAATCAGCGAGACGCTGGCATTAATCGCGATTATTGTGATTGATTGCATTATTGCAATCTCCGTTTACCTTGCTCTTATGGAGGGGCTGACCACTATCAAGTGGTATCATGCCCTGGCTGAAGGGCTCCCGGTTGGACTAACTGTTCTGGCAATCGGAATCCTGCTGGTAAATCTGCTTCACTACAAGAAGCGTGATACAGCGGCCCGTATTGTTGGACTGATCGCCGTTGCGATTTTCTTGCTCATCATGTGGGCACCCTTCCAGGGTCTTGAGCTCACAAGAGCAAACAAGAAGAACGATCAGAACACGGCGACCACAAGTCCTACCGATACACCAACCCCAACGCCGGACGGTGGGAAATTGGTGGTTAACACCCCAACTCCTACCGATACGCCTACCCCGACTCCCGAGCCGGACAACACCCCGGACAGCGCCGAGATTCACGAAATCATGACGCTCGATGAGGGCGAGCTTCTCGCGAGGCTTGAACTGTATCAAATCAGCTGTGTGCTGAACAGAGACAGCCTCCCGGAAAGCCGGGTACAAAAGCGCATCCTTTTCGAGGATGGTGTCTCTACTCCATTTGCAAAAGGCCTCACGGCAGAACAGATGGTGGAGTACCTGATGAAGGATGAGGTGCGCAACCCGATTTGGCTGAGAGCACGCTTCGGATACCTGGAAAGAATATTCGGCGACGAATATCCTGAAATCCAGGAGTTCAACCGAAAGTTCGACGAGGAAGGTATTGAAGCCTTCGTCGAACCAAGCAGGGATGGCGGAAAGACATTCCCGCTGACACTCGAATACATGCGCTACGCTCTGATCAGCAATTCCTTCTTCGCAATCACGAAGGTGGATATTGTGCCGGACGTAGAGACCTCAAGTGTCTACCGGGTGGTCGGTGGCTACTCCTCTGAATTGAAATATATTCAGATCAAGGAGAAGGAATACGAGGAGAAGCCTGAGTACGATGATATGCTCGTCATTGAGCACGTATACAAAGGTAAGGGCTACTTGGAGTATATTAACATATACGACAAGGCTTTGGTGATTCCAAAGAAGAAACCGAAGCCGAGCCCGACTCCGAAGCCGACAAGCACTCCGAAGCCGACGAGTACACCTACTCCGAAGCCGACGAGCACGCCTACTCCGAAGCCTACTAACACGCCGACTCCGAAGCCGACGAATACTCCGACGCCCACGCCGACGAGTACTCCGAAGCCGACGAGCACGCCTACTCCGAAGCCTACTAACACGCCGACTCCGAAGCCGACGAATACTCCGACGCCCACGCCGACGAGTACTCCGAAGCCGACGAATACGCCGACACCGACGCCTACTAATACTCCGACACCCACGCCGACGAATACGCCGACGCCTACACCGACCAAAACGCCGACTCCTACACCTACCACAAAACCTAAGGATCCGTCCAAGGGCACTCAGGGTGAGGGTGTGGAGAAGAACGATGGCGGTCAGACCGGTTTTACCGGTTCTAAGGCAACGCCTACTCCGACGCCAAAGCCGACGAGCACGCCAAAGAAACCGACGGCAACGCCGACACCGAAGCCTACGGCCACGCCTACTCCGACGCCTAAGCCGACCAGTTCGGCCGAGAAACCTACTAATTCCGGAAATGGGACTATGTCCTATGAGGATTACAAACGGCTACTCGAGCAGAAGAAGCAGGCCAACAATGAGCCTACGGTTAAGCCAACGCCTATCGTAACGGAAGTTCCGGTTTGCGATAGCAAGACTGGTGAGACCGAGACTAAAACCGGCCAAATCTTCGACGACGACAAGCATGACATCGATAACAAGACGCCTACCAAGGCGCCGACTTACGATGAAAACGGCAAGTCGATTGGCAATACCGGAAACAACGCTGTTGGGTCCTGGGGAGGACCCACAGATTAAAAGTTGTATGGATATCCCCCTTAGGGGGAGCACATTCGCATGGCGGTCTATTAAAAAGGCCGCCATGTAACCAAGATTGAAAACTGAGATGATTCGGTTGATGGTTTAAGACGAAAATTAACAATTCGGCTAGTAAAACCAGAGACCACCAGGTGCAAGTGAGAGCTTGTGACTGGATAAGACAAAGAATTAATTAACCAATGTCAAACAATTAAACTATTAACTTTTATTTGAAAGGATTTAATATGAGTAAAATCTCTAATTCTATTCTTGGTATTGCTGCTTCTCTTACGATGATCAGCGGTGCCATTGCTCCTGCCAATGTTATGGCTTGGGGCGACAGCCAACCAAATGGCCGCCCATCTTACACCATTGAACAAATCAATGCTGGTAAGCTTGGTGATACTATCACTTTTAACTCTATCTCTAATGGTAAAATCGGTAACGAAAAGTACTTCGTAGGTGCCCGTTTGAAAGGCTCTAGCGATGCTTGGAGTGCTGAATCTATCAAAGTTGAGGATGGCAAGACCTACACTGTTCGTCTTTACGTCCACAACAACAGCCCTAAAGGCACTGACGCCGTGGCTAAGGATGTGAAAACTAGCTTTTCTCTTCCAACTACCGTGGCTAAAGAACACACAATCATTGGTTATATCGATTCTTCTAACGCAACTCCAGACCGTTACTGGGATGAAGTTACTTTGAAATCAGACGAGCCATTCTACATTGAATACGTAGAAGGTTCTGCTAAATTCAAAAATGACAAATTAGGTACCGTTAAGCTTCCTAATGAAGTCATCACCTCTGGTGCCAAAATTGGTTATGACGCCCTCGATGGTAACATCCCTGGCTGTTATGAATACGATGGTGTAGTTACTATTGAAGTAGTTGTTCACCAATCTGTTGAAACCAAACTCAAACAAACTGTTCGTGTTAAAGGTGCTGCTGACAAATCTTGGGTTGACGTAGTTGACGCTAAGGTTGGTCAAGAAGTCGAATATCAAATCGAATTCGTTAACCTTTCCGACGTTCAAGTTGACAACGTCATGATCCGTGACGTTTTGCCAGAAAACGTTGAATACGTTAAAGGTTCTACCTATCTTTACAACGCCATGTATCAAAATGGTTTGAAGTTAGGTGAAGATACCTTAACTACCGACGGTATTAACATTGGTAGCTATTTGCCAAATGGTAATGCCTATGTTCGCTTTACTGGTAAAATTGTCAACAAAAGTTTGAGCAAATGTGGTGCTGTTGATACCCTCGTAAACTGGGCAAGCTCTACCGTTAACGGTAAAGTTAAGAAAGACAACACCGTAGTTCGTGTCCAAGCTGTTAAATGTGTACCAACTGAGAAGAAAATCCCAGAAACCGGTGCCAACGAGATTGCTTTGTCTGCTCTTGGCGTAGGTGCTATGGTTACCATGCTTGGTTACTACATCTCTAGCCGTAAAAAATTAATGTAATCGCTAGGCCGCTTCACGTCTTCTAGTCTAGTGGGTCTAGACGACACACCAAAAGCCCCCCTCCACCGGGGGGCTTTTTGGTGGGGAAAAACTTTGTATTTTAGGCGAAATTTTGGCCACATTTTTTACCCGCTTGCAAAATTCTTATGCTATAATTTTAAGTATATGGATTCGTCATACACAAATCCTTACGGTGCACAGCCGTCTATTCCTGATGGTGGGCAAGAAACAAACACCTGGCCACCAGTTTCTGATGCCGCGCAGCAAGCGTACGGCCAGTACGGCGATGCCCAACCCGCCGATTATCAGCAACCTGCCGCCGAGGGAATTTATGGCGACCAAACTTATGCCGCACAACCACAAGACTTTAGTCAGTATGGCATGGCTGCGCCCGTGACTGAACAATATACCGCACCTGTGGCCCCAGCTACCCCTACATACTCTGGCTTTCAAGACGACATTATTTTGGATACTTCCGCCCCAGTCCGCAAGCTAGACTTAAAGCGCATCCTCATCCTCGCCGGCGCCGCCCTTGCAGTGGTAGTGCTGTTTGCAGTGGTAATCATAGCTATTAATAATAAGAATGAGGCTGATGCTAGGTTCACGGCACAAAAACAGGTCGCCACGGACGCCATCGTAGAGCTGGGCACAGATTATAATCAATTACTCGAAAACTATAAAGTAGTAGGCTACATACCGGCAACGACCCTTTCAAACGAGCTCGAAAACGATAGCCGCTTCTTCTTGCTGCGCCGCAAAGATGTGCTCTCGATTTACAATGATTCCAAAACAGTACAGTATGATATTGAGGAGCTTGATGCAACAGATTTTAGTATGCTCTCCGATGACGTGCGCGCTAGCCTAAATAATGCTGTTTCTACAATTCGCACTTCTCTTGAGACAATCGTGATGAATGCCACTACGCTTAGGGCTTTTTATGACGTATTCGTAAACGCTATTGAAGAACTAGATGAAGACAACGCAGATTTCATTTGTCCAATGCGTAATACCGACGTTCCGGACCTCACGATTGACGGCGCAGAGGTAGACGACGCCATTGCCAAGCACGAACAAGCCTACTGCTCGGTTAATGACGAAGTATACGGTGGGACATTTGATGGTAATTTTGATTCAATTCCTGTTCGTGACGCTAAGGAAGCGTTGATTGGGTTACTTCTAAACCTAAATGATCAAAAAACTGTAATCGACGAATACAACCAAGTATTGGCTATGATAGGGGCCGATTTAATCGTAACTGAAACGGAAAGTACACAAAATGAGGAATAAAAAGAGCATGAAAATCAAAAGATTATTTGCCGGCTTCTTCGTAACGCTGGTACTCATAACGACCGCGTTAATGGCCATTATTACAACTTCACACAGAGCGGAAGCTCTAGAGTCGGAAAAAGGGTATACCGCGGAAGATACATGGAAAGCAAAATACTATGCGACCATGCTTATAGACTGTCTAACGTATGTCGACTATGACGACGATGCGCTTATGCTAATGAGTGCCATGGAAGGTAGATTTGAAGCAGATAGTAAATCATTCTGGAACAACCCGAAATATGCAACCATAGATTTGACGGGCAACGATGCAACAACATGTAAAGACCAGAACTATGGCAACGGCAATCAAGGCCTTATCGCTGCTGCAATAGATAGTTTTGTAAAAATCCGTGACAAATCAAACGCCGACGTATATACAAACAACCCGGAAGAGGAAGGAGTGTTTGATAAGACATGGGACGAGCTGTCAAAAGATCCAGACGGGTATGGCAAAGCCGTAATTTTCTCTATTCTCGGTATGGAGGCTGGGGAAGAATATCGTAAGGATTCTACCTATGGTTCAGACTATCTAGACATTGCTAGGGCATATCGAGATGTCAGAAGCGAGCCGACTGACAGACACCACGAATGGTTTCTTCAATGGCTGCCAGATGATACTAAAGCGGCAGAAACTATAAATGCTCTACTGCATCGCTATAATAAAGCAGTAAGTGCGAATAGTTCACTAACAACTGAAGAGCAGTTCTATCGGAATTTAAGATCATTCCAACAATGCCAGATAAAATACGGCAGCTTTCCGTCAGCCAATGACAAGGCATATGTTTATTTTCCTTCCTTCGTAAAGGATAGCCAAGGGAATACTGCGATTGAAAAAAGCATGGTTGCTATTGGAGCAAACGTAAGCTCTGCAAAAATAAAAAGATACGAAATGGAATGGAATAGCAAGGGCGAACCACTAAAGTCTAACGCTGAGGCTAAGAACACCATGGAATTCGACTGTAGTAATGATTGGGCGGCTAACAATATGTGGAAGACGGCTTATAGTATAATTCAAGATGCTGCGAAAGAATTTTATGGAAAGTGCGCCACGCAATATGCAGACGATGTAATCGAGAAAAAAGACTATGCAATTAAAATTGATCAAAAAATCAAAAATCAGAAAAATCAGACCATCGACAACTATAATAATAGTTCCAAATCCGAGCTAACGTTTACGGAGATGGATAACAAATATGGTTATGAAAGCTGCCTAACAGAAAACGCCAAGCAAAATGGTGGCCAGGCAAACAGATACACATGCAATACATCCTACATCAAGAACTTTAGAGAAGAACATAATTATGACGAGATGCTTGAGGCGGCATCTAAAAAAATAGAAGTGAGTGCTCCAGGTGCTAGTGGTAATCCTACACCATCATATAGTGGGCAACAAGGATCATGTTATGATATTGCCAAAACACCATTAGAAAAGTTTCAATGCAATTATAAATGTTTATATGGATATAGCGAAACTGCTGAACCGGAATGCAAAGCGGACATTATTGTCGACTATGATAATGTCCATAAAGCGATAACGGACTTTGTTGAATTTACGAATACGAATTCAGATGCATACAATAAAATACTTGCCTTTGAAGATATTCAAAACTATCTTAAAAGCCTAGATGAAACAGGAGATAAAAACAAAGCTAAGGCACAGAAGAAACTAGATGCATTAGTAAGTCCAACCCTCGTCAGCACGGCAGCCAGTAATATTGGCAAATCTCAACCAGAGGAAGTAGAACAAATATTAATCGGGATTAACGAATTTGTCACGAAAGACAAGCAGGAAAGTTTCAAGCCAAGATGTGGGGCCTCTGAGTATGTTAATAGTAAGATAGACAAAGACTTCTATGAGATAACAGGCATGTCCGAGTTTAAATATACGAATATGGCTTTCGAAGCTGAAGTGGCCAACACCGAAGATATCCCTACAGGTGGCCCTGGTGATGGCAGCGGCTCTATTTCGGATAGATGCGAAGGTGCCTCGCCACTCAGCTGGATTATTTGTCCAGCTATTAAACTTATTGCAAATGGCGCAGAAGCAGTCTACGACGATCAAATTGATCCAATGTTGCAAGTTCAAAGCAATGACCTTATCCAGTCCCCAGGCGGTACATATGAAGCTTGGCAATATGCAGTTAGTGTTGCAAATATTCTCCTCGTGATTCTATTCATTGTTGTGATTGTTTCGCAACTCACTGGCTATGGGATAGACAACTATGGCATCAAAAAGATTTTGCCAAAAATCATTGTTGTAGCAATTCTTATAAACCTATCTTATATTATTTGTCAACTCGCTACGGACGTGTCAAATATCTTAGGTTCCAACATCAAATCCTGGCTGTCTGGTCTTGTCATTAGGGATTCAGATGGTACGGTGCCAACGGGTTGGACAGTGCCTGGTGTGATTGGCAACCTTCTTGCATTCGTGGGGATTGCTTCTGCCGGCGTTGTAGTGGCAAAAACCATCAAGCAAAAAAGTGTTCTTGAGTCTATTGCCGCACTATTAATCCCGCTTCTGATTATCTTCCTTTCGATTCTAATCGCAATCGTATTCTTCTTTATATTGCTCGGCATCAGAAGGGCAGGTATTATCGTGCTTGTTATTCTGGCCCCACTGGCCATCGTCTGTTATGCCCTGCCAAATACCAAAAAATACTTCACGAAATGGTTTAACGGCTTCAAGGCTTTGCTAGTGCTTTACCCAATTTGTGGCCTCATAGTTGGCGCCAGCACATTAGTCACGAAAGTTATCAATGCTAACAGCGACGATTTTGTCATGCAACTTGTAAGTGCTGCCATCTTGGTTTACCCATACTTCCTCATTCCGAAATTGGTGAGCAAGACGATTCAATCTGTCACTAACCTGGGCGAATTTGTGAACGGCATCGGTCGCGGTATCAAAAAAGGCAGCAGCAACGCACTCCGCAACAGCGATTGGGCTAAGAACTATCAGGATAAGGTGAAGCAAATGTCCGAAGCAAGACAAAAACAACGTACAAGTGCTATGATGAAGAAGAATGTAGAGCGTAGCGGAAGAAAAATTGCCGCAACCCAGGAAAAGATTGACGAAGCCATCAGACAAGGAAAAACAGAAAAAGCAGAGCGTCTACAAGCGAAGCAAGATCGCGAGATGATGTATTCGAAGGCTTCGCAAGACAAGGGCTCAGCACTAGAAAACGAAAAGAATGACGCTAGGGAACGCGCCAAATACGATCTCAGGCAAGCACAACAAGGTGGTGGTATTTCATACTACGATAGTATTCTAAAACGTAGCGAAGACCTTGCTAAAGTTAGATACGATGCCGAGGAGACGAAAAATTTCAAAGAACAATACTCCAACCTTGGCAAAGATGATCTCAAGAAGAGGCTCATCGCCAGTACGAATAATAATGAACGTAGCGCACTAAGCTCACTCCTTCTAGAGAAAGGCTTCTTACAGGAGTATATGGATGCAATTTATGATGACGAGAATTTGGACCTCGATACGATGAGGTCACGTGATCCTAAAGCCCTAAGTAGGTTTATGGAACAGTTATCGACATCTGGGTCGGATACTCTTAAAGGTTATTCTAAACATATCGGTGACGTCATCAATGACACTCGAAATCCAGGCAGGCATATAAAGAGTCTAAAAGAATGGCTAAATGATACTACTAACGTTAGTAAAAAAGAAGACAGCTTCACTGGATATCTTAAAAATACGTATACTACTGGCAATTACCTTGGCAAGATGGCTGAAGATGAAATCAAGTTCTTGAATGGGCACATGGACAACACGAAGCCACCAGTTGCGAATATACAAAGAGGCGAAAAGAAAGAGAACGAATTTATCAGTGCCATTGCGGGAGTTGTTAATGCAAAATCACTCATTAAAGAGGCCACGACCAGAAGCGATAAGGAAATGGCATCAATCAATGGTATGATTCAGAATAAGATCAAATATATGACGGCGAATAATCGTATGTCTCCTACTGATGCTGTTGAGGAACTTATCAAAAATGGGGAGCTTTCTGCCAATATGCTCCCATCAATAAATGACACTACATGGGATGCACTTGCTGGCATTGATCGTGTGCATGATACACCAGCCGACATCGATAGCAAGAATGCCGAGCTGCGTAAGTCACTCGGTTCGCTCGTTACGGAGGCCAAGGCAGAAACCAAGATTTGGTACAATATGTCAGACAAACAACGTATGCGCCTCGACCCTACCTTCAAAGTCGACTACAACAATGTGTCCGCCGCCAACTTTGATAGCCTAATTCCAAATGGTGCAGATCCGATTACCTCGGCAGAAGCTCAAACCTTGCGTAGTAACACAAAGAGCGAAATCGACGCCTATAAGGCAAGTGCCGCCTGGGCTAGTGCTGACGTGGCCAAGAAAAATCGTCTTGATCCAACCTGGCACCTTGATAGCGAAACAACCTTTGGCAACATGTCCGCCGCGGATTTTGTCGCTATGCTTCCAAACGGTGCGGATCCAAGAACCTCGGAGGCAGCCAATACCTTGCGTAGTATGATGGCTGATAAACTTCAGGCCATCAAAGGAACTGCCACCTGGGCCGCTGCAGACGCAACCCTGAAAGACTATCTTGACCCTAACTGGCGCTTCGATAATGCTGCCAGCTTCAGCACTTTAACGGCTGCCGACTGGGATAGAATGATGCCACAAAACACAATGGATCCAATCAATTCGCCAGCAGCGCAGGCTATACGTGAACAGCGCGCCGATGTCATCGCTGCCTTTAAGGCAAGCGCTGCCTGGGCCACTGCAGACCCTGCGCTTAAAACCCGCGTCGATCCTACCTGGCACGAAACTGAGCAAAGAGATCAAGCCTTTACCGGCAGCGCTCAGCCAGGCATACTCAATACTATTCAAACTGAGGCAACTCGCGCCTACAACAATAGCCCTGACGCATACAATGATTTCATCCGGAAAACTGGATTTAATAGGGAAAACATCTTCAAGCTAAACACTGCTATGTGGGATTCATATGCGGGAACTGGACGCGCGGCAGAGACTGCTTTGCGCGAAGCCCTGAACCCTATCTTTGAATCTATTCCAATGCAAGAATGGGGCAAGTTTGATGCCAATGTGCTAGACCGCATAAGGCCAGGCTGGCGCAATGAGGTCCAAAAGGCCAGTACCATTGGCCGTACCGGCAAAACACTTGTCGATATGAACAAAATCATTACCGACCAAGTTAAAAACGTTATTGCTAACAACCCAACGCAGTATGAACAGGTGATTAAGGATTGCAGAATCTCTGATGGCGATTTGCACAATATGGATGCTTCCACCATCTTGGCTTATGCTGGTGGTTCTGCAACGGTTAACGGTCAACCAAACCCATTGCTCCAACAACTAAGAGCCACGCTAGCCACGCAGATTACCGCTCTCCAGAATGATCCAGTAAGATGGAGCCAAACTCCAATCGCTAAGCGTAATCTCCTAGATCCAAACTGGCGCCAGACCCACCCATAAACAAAAACCCGCCTTATCGGCGGGATTTTTGTTTTTAAGCGTTAATTACGTGTTCGAATAAGCATCCTACAGTGAGTGGCCCGACGCCACCGGTGCGAGGAGTGATGGCGGTGAGATCTTGGCGTTCGCGCACGGCCTCGTCGAGGTCGCCCACGAGCACGCCGTCTTCGCTGGCTGTGCCGGCATCCACTACTACGGCACCGCCGCGTACGAATTCGTTCTTAATCAAATGTGGCACGCCAGTGGCGGTCACGATAATGTTAAAATCGCTAAGCACACTTAAATCGTCGCCTTTTTGGAATACTGATACGTCAAATCCGGAGTTGGTCCACATTCTTTCAAGCGGTGCACCAACTAATTTGCCGTGGCCCACGAGCGCGATTTTCTTGCCGGCGAGGTCGATATTGTAGCCGCCGAGCAGCCAGTTAATTGCCGTGGCGGTGGCAGAATCAAAGTTGCCGTTTGCGGACAAGCCATCCACATCTTTTTCTGGCGCGATTAAATTCGTGAGTTCGTCGGTAGCGTCGCGATCCATAATCGGGAGTTGCAGAATAATACCATTTACGTCGCGGTCATTGTTGGCTTGCTCGATAGCAGCCCTGATACCATCCACACCGTGCGCCAACACATCGCGCACCTCTACGCCGATGTCTTCGCCGTATTGTTGCTTGAGTTGCACATACTTCATAATCACCGGATTATCGCTGTCGCGGATGATCGCGAGGCACGGTTTTTTGCTCATTCCGCGCACCACTTGAAACTGGCGCTCTTTGATAAACCCGGCGAGTTCGCTACCATTTAAAATCTTCATGCTGCGACAATCTCCACTGGCTCTTGCTCGAGCTTGTAGCCATATTTCTCGTAGACTGCATCAATAATCTCTTGGCGAGCGGCCGCGAGATCGGCATAACTTTTGGCGGAATCGTTGATGAGCACTAGCGCAGCTTTTTCGTTTACACGCATGCCGTGCAAAGTTTTGCCGAGCAAACCAGCGTGTTCAATTAGCCAGCCCGAGTTGATTTTGTTGCCATCTTTGCCGTGATAAACCGGCAAACCCTTGGCCTCAGCCTCTTTGGCTTCGTCATCATTTAGATAGACATTTTTGAAAAACGAACCAGACGAAGCGTGCTCTTTTGGATCTGGCAACTTGTCGGCGCGAATCGCGGAAACCATGCGGCGAATCGCCTTTGGCGAAAAATCAGTCTCATTATTAGCCTCGATATAGCGCTCAAGGGAATTATAAAACGGACGCTCCATCTGGCCCTCTTTGAGTTTCAAAGTGAGCGCCACCACAAAATAGCGGCCGGCCTCTTCGGAATTTAGGATGCTTTTGCGATAAGAAAACTTCAAATCTTCGGCTTTTAAGGTCTTGAATTCATCAATCAGAGTGTCATATACCTCGACGCTTTCGAGTACTTGCGAAATATCCTGGCCATAAGCCCCGATATTTTGTACCGGCGCCGCTCCAGCCGTGCCCGGGATTTTGCTCAGAGCTTCGATGCCGGTAAGGTTGGCCTCGCAGGCCTTTTCCACCACCTTGTCCCACTCTTCGCCGCCCATCGCGTTGACCTTGTCGCCGTCCACGCGCACGCCGCGCATCTTATTAATGATGACAACGCCAGGGAAGCCCTCGTCGTGGCCGAGCGTATTCGCCCCGCCGCCGAGGATAAAGAACGGCAAATTCTTGTCATGCACAAAATCAAACGCCTCGACGATGTCATCTGGCTCTTCAATCTCAATTACAAACCGCGCCGGGCCCCCAAGCCTCATGGTTGTGAGGGTTGCAAGTGGCACATTTTCTCTGATTTTCATTCTCCTATTATAACACTTTTTACCCGTCTTTTACAGGGGTTGACTTTTTGGGTCGCGTGTGCTAGAATAGAAGTACATTCGGGATCTACCCGCCACCCCTAACCGCAAGGTTAGGCGTATTTTTTAGAAATATAGTCTGAGAAGGCTATTTTTGATTAAACTATAATCGGCTCGCGAGATTTCGCCCATTTTTCTATAGAGCCTATATACGCTGAGAACTCGTATTTGAGCAATAGCCGCATATTGCTGTCTGTTCTTAAACAAAAATGGTGCATACCAGGTCCCAGTATGTTCCTGCGATGTGAGAGGAACTCCTAAAAAACAAAAATGACTTAGTTTTTTAATAATCACAACTGGCCTAGTAAAGTTTTTGTTCTTTCCGTTAATCTCGACGCCGACGTTTTCGCCAATAGCACACCACCATATTTCGCCCTCGCGGATATTGTGGCAATTCTGCCTTTGTTTAAGCTCGAGTTTTACCTCGAACCACGCTCTAAGTTTCTCAACAAAATCTGTCATTAACGCCACTCTAACACACCAGAAATGAAAAGTCCACCCGGGGGTTGACCTCTTAAAATTTGCATGTTATAATCAAAACATATTCGGGATCTACCCGTCCGCCCTAATCACAAGATTAGGGGACATTTTTTCTAAAAAACTTCACCCCTTGCGATAATCCCCAGAGTGTGCTATAATCACCCCTATGATAACAAAAGAGAATAAAGACAAAGCTATTGCCAGTGTCGCTCGTAA
>CAMZAW010000009.1 GCA_947304335.1 uncultured Candidatus Saccharibacteria bacterium
GAACCTGAGCCAGAACCTGAGCCGGAACCAGAACCTGAGCCAGAACCTGAGCCGGAACCAGAACCTGAGCCAGAACCTGAGCCGGAACCGACTCCAGAACCTACTCCAAAACCGGAGCCAGAAAAATCCGAAGACGACATTATAGTACCAAACACTGGCCGCTCAATGTCCGCTAATTCAGAGCTAGGCACAGGCAACCTCGTAAGTTGCACTCTGGCTATTATCTGTGGCGTTGTCACTATCATCGTGGTTGGCGCAAGACTATTGAAATACAGAAAATAGATTGAACAGGCGTTGGCGTAGCGCGGGACGCGCTGCGTCGATGCGCAAAAATGGTCTGGGTGACCTGACTTGAACAGGCGACCTCAGCGTCCCGAACGCTGCGCGCTACCAACTGCGCCACACCCAGATTGGATTTATTATAGCACAAAAAAATCTTAACCCTAAGTTTCAAAAACATAACTCGCCATTTAACAGGGAAAGAAAAAATCTTAATATTAAGTTTTGAAAACATAATATTAAGTTTAAAAAAGATGCCCCCAGGAAATCTGGGGGCACCGCGCTAGTTTTTAGTACTGCGCTTTGCGGCCAAAAGACACTGTTTTGCGTCATCCAAGTTTTGTGTGCGAACAACAAGGCATTCGTCGATCATATAAATCTCCGGCGCCACCTTTCTGGTATCAAAAGGCAGATAGTCCTTGTGCCACGCGATTCTGATCCTATTGTCACCCTCCGCCGAATCGAGCGAAATGTGTCCGTCGATGGTTTCGAAGCAGTAACGCTTGCAGGGGCTGCCGGGCTTAACCGGAGTTTTTGTGAAGTTGTAGTCCGGATAAACACCGTACATCAGCTCGCAAAGTCTATCCTCTTCAGTTATGCTAAAAAACTGCAGCTCACAATCGCGATGACAGTTGCCGATTAAAAGACTAGGCTCCTTGATGTCGTCAATCGTGATGGGCTTCCCGCAGATCGGGCAAAAAGAACCAGGTTTTGGGAACGGTGCAGAGCTTGCCCTGTAAAAAATTTTGTCACGATCCGTGCCGAGAAATTTTTCCTGGAAGGGTTCCACATCGTTGAGTCCGCGAATCATCACGGGGGTTCCAATGTCATTAGTGGCCATTGCGACCTGCCCAAATGCATCGAGCTTAATGTGGCCAAAGAGCAAGTACTCTTTCAGCTTTTCGTCGGGAAAAGCCTTGTGAAACATGCGTCGGTCACGCAGAATGCTGTCGAGCATATGCAGGCTTTCCGTACCGCGGCTTACGCCCCAGGGCTCATCGTACCACCAGTATCGGTCACGATTAAAAGTCTTCTCTTCATACCACACCTCCGCCTCAAGCGGCGAAGGCGTTCGCGTTTGCCGGATCAGAGCATTGTTCTCGCATTGGCAAAGCCGAAGCTGCTTATCTGTCAGAATCGGCTGGCCAAATTCATCAAACTGCGTGATAGCTAGGGGCTTGTAAAACACCCTCACCTCCACAGTTTCCGGTTTGGCCAACTTATCCAGATAAATAATCCCAGGGACATCATTAAACGACGTTCGTTCGGTGACTATAATGTGTCTTTCGTGTCTTCTTTCAAGGTCCATAGTAAAACCTCCTTTTTAATTTTTGGAGGCAGACGCCTCCATTTCAGAGACATCTAATTGCTACAACAATTTATTTTTAACATGCTGAAGGGAAAAACAAAAGCAAGAGCGGTATGACAGGACTCTAGCTCCGACTGCGTCGGAGCTAGACCATAGGGCGTCGCCTCCAACAAAAAAGCGCGAGCACTTTTTTGTTGCTCGGCTCCTACTATGGCTGAACCTACGGTTCAGGGTCCTGCCACTAAAAACAGGTTTAAAAAAACTAACCAAGGTTAGTTTTTTTAAACCTGGTCTGGGTGACAGGACTTGAACCTGCGACCTCGACTTCCCAAAAGTCGCGCGCTACCAACTGTGCTACACCCAGACGGTATGTCCATTATAACACATTTTTCGCAAGAAGAAAAGAAATCGCCAGCTACAAATCGCCCGAACCACCGCGGGGCGCTGTAAAACCAAAAATTACAAAACCTCCACCGCCAAAACAGCTTATGGTAAAATAAAAGTATGGACGAAATTGACATTCTTAAAAAGGCCGGCCTTTCAGAGGCGCAGGCTGCTATCTACAATTCATTACTTTTAAACGGCGCACAAACGCCAACCGAGCTAGCCTCGGCTACTGGCCAATCGCGCGAAAACTGCTACGCCGTGGCTAAAAGGCTCACCGAGCTTGGTCTCATCGAACAAACCGACAGTAAAAAGAAAAAATACCGCATTCTAAATCCGAGCGCACTCGAGGCCCTAGTCGAAAAGCGCCGCAAAATCATGGTCAAAAACGAGAACTACGTCAAGGATAACATCTCCGCCCTGCTCGATATTTTCTACACCAACAACGAGATGCCGGGCGCCAGAACCCTCGAAGGCATCGACGGCATTAAGGAAGCTCACAACGACGTGTTAAGAACCAGAAAAGACGTTTACCTTTTGCGCACCCGTGCCGACCGCGTGCTCGGCGACGACGCGGATTCCTTCCTCCACGATTATCGCGACCAGCTCCCGATTCTTGGCATCAACACTTACGCTTTGACGCCAGTCACTAAGCGCGGTATCCAAAACGCCAAAACCGGTAGGGATGAGGCGATTCTATTTCATCGCACTTGGATGCCGGAAGAGGACTATACCTCACCGATGGAAATGATGGTTTACGGCGACAAAGTTGCCCTCATTGCTTTTGGCGAAACCGAAATGGCCACCATTATCACTAGCCCAGTGATCGCTGAGGCCATGCGCCAAGTTATTAAAATTATGATTAAGCATTATAAAAAAGCATTTCCGCAGGAACAATAAGAGAGTTCCGTGTTAAAATAGTTACATTAAGGAGATAAAAAATGTCAGAGAATGCTAGGCCGAAAATGCCTCAAAAAAATGCGTCAAATGGTTCCAATACTGCACGTGGGATTATCTTTGCTGTTATTATGATTGGTCTTTGTTTGCTAATTGTGAACAATCTCAATACTAAAGGCGTTGAAAAAATCGAAGTGCCGATTTCAGAAGTCATCGCACGCGCCAATGATCCAGAAGGTAACATCAAAAAAATCACCGTCACTGGCGACAACCTTGAAATAACTTTGAAAGACAAGGAAGAGCCAACCGAAACTTCTAGAAAAGATACTTCGGGCACGCTTTACGACCAAGGCTTAGTTAACCGCTGCGCCGATCTCGACGGCGACGAGCTTACCGAATGTAAAAAACTATATCCAACCATCGAATACAAAGAAGACGTCGACGTGATGGGTACCGTGCTCAACGTAGGCCTTACGGTTTTGCCAATTCTTGCGATTTTCTTCTTCCTCTCCTATATGATGCGCCAAGCACAATCCGCCAACAACCAAAGTATGAGCTTTGGCAAATCGCGCGCTCGTCTTTATGGCCCAGACAAAAAGAAAGTCACCTTTAACGACGTGGCCGGTAACGATGCGGCCAAGCAAGACCTTGCCGAAATCGTCGACTTCTTGAAAAATCCAAAGAAATACGAAAAACTCGGCGCCAAAATTCCACGCGGCGTTTTGCTCGCTGGTGACCCAGGTACTGGTAAAACTTTGATGGCCCGCGCGGTGGCCGGCGAAGCCAACGTGCCATTCTTCTCAATCTCTGGTTCTGAATTTGCTGAAATGTTCGTAGGCGTGGGTGCCTCCCGCGTGCGCGACCTCTTCGCTAAAGCCAAGAAAAACGCTCCATCAATTATCTTTATCGATGAAATCGATGCCGTGGCTCACAAACGTGACGCCAAAGGTGGCGCTGGTCGTGAAGACGAACAAACTTTGAACCAAATCCTTGTTGAGATGGATGGTTTTGATAATGATTCTGGCGTCATCGTGATGGCCGCCACCAACCGCGTGGATATGCTCGACAAAGCTTTGCTTCGCCCAGGTCGTTTTGATCGTCACGTCAATGTGACTTTGCCAGAACTTAAAGACCGTCTCGAAATCCTCAAGGTTCACTTCAAGAACAAACCAGTCGAAAGCGATGTAGATCTTGAAGCGATGGCTAAGAAAACCGCCGGTTCTTCTGGTGCTGATCTTGCCAACATCGCCAACGAAGCCGCCATCACCGCTGCTCGCGAAGGCCACAAAGCTATCTCAAACAAAGATTTGACTGAAGCTTTTGAACGCGTTGCGATTGGTCCAGAACGCAAATCCAAAGTGATGAACGATTACGAGAAAAAACTTACCGCCTATCACGAAGCTGGTCACGCCATCGTCGGCCACGTTTTGCCGAACTCCGATCCAGTGCACAAAGTTACGATTATCCCACGTGGTAGCACCGGCGGCGTAACTTGGTTCTTGCCACCAGAAGACCGCAGCTACAAGAGTGTTTACGATCTTAAAGACATTTTGGCTCGCGCCATGGGTGGCCGTGTGGCTGAAAAAATCATCTTTGGCGAAGACGCCATCACGACCGGTGCTTCTTCCGACTTGCAACACGTTGCCGAACTTTCTAAATCAATGATCATCGGCGAAGGTATGGGTAGTGCAAATCTTCGCAACCTCGTTTTCCCAAATGAGGCTACCGGCTATTACACCATCACCACTGAAAAACCATATTCCGAAAAAACCGCCGAAGCGATTGACGCTGAAATTAAAAAACTCACCGACGAAGCCGCCAAGCGCGCTGAGCTCGTACTCAAGACTAACAAAGTCGTGCTCGATAAACTCGCAGAGGCACTCTTGAAGCAAGAGACTTTGGAAGAAAAAGATTTGGAACCATTACTAAAAGACGCCAAACTTCCACCAGCCGCGAAACTGTATTAACAAAAAACGCCAAATACACTTTTCCTCGGACACGCTCAAGGGCGCTCGCCCAAGCTTATGGTCCGAGAAAAAGGTATTTGGCGTTTTTGATATATAATATTTGGTATGGAACAATTACTCGATTATTTTAAGCCAAAGAAATATCAACTAGAATTATTTATTGATAAAGAAAACGACCTTGTTGATGGGGACGTTGTGATTAGTGGTGCTGCAAAAGCCGACAAAATCTTTTTGCACGCTGTGGATATGAAAATCAAAAGCGTCAAAATCAATGACGCGAAAACCGAATTTACTCACGACGGGGAAGTGATTACTTTGAATGCGCCAGTTAGCGACAATATCAAAATCGAAGTCAAGTTTCAAAACAAGCTCAACAAAAACATGGAAGGCATTTACCTTTCCACCTATAAACATGGCAAAAAAATTGAGAAAATTGTTTCCACTCAATTTGAATCACATTATGCGCGCGAGGCTTTTCCGTGTGTAGACGAGCCAGCCGCCAAAGCAGTTTTTGAACTCACGATTAAGCTGCCGGAAGGCTCGAACGATATTGTGCTTTCTAATAATATCGTTGCCAAAAAAGATGACACGACCACAATTTTCGAACCAACTCCACGCATGTCTACATATTTGCTCGCGTTTGTGATTGGCAAGTTCTATGCCAAATCACTCAAAAACGCACACGGGACATTGATTACGACTTACGCGCCGCTCAACCAGTCGCCAGACTCAGTGGATTTTGCCAACGAAGTTGCCGCGCGCTCGCTCGAATTTTACGACAACGAATTTGGCGTGCCATATCCGCTTGAAAAACTCGACCAAGTTGCAATTCCAGATTTTGACGCCGGCGCCATGGAAAACTGGGGCCTGGTGACTTATCGCGAGTCGATGCTGCTCGCTGATAAAACCGCCACTTTTGGTACTAAAAAATCCATCGCCCTTACCGTGGCTCATGAACTTTCACACCAATGGTTTGGCGACCTTGTGACGATGCGTTGGTGGGATGACCTTTGGCTCAACGAATCCTTTGCTTCGATTATGGAATACATGGCCGTGGATGCGATTTATCCGGAATTCAAAATTTGGCAAGGCTTCTTTACGGGCGACTGTTTGTCCGCGCTTTATCGCGACGCGTATTTTGACGTGCAATCCGTACACCAAGATGTTTCGAGTCCAGCCGAAATTGCCACGCTCTTTGACGGCGCCATTGTGTATTCAAAAGGCGCGCGCCTGATGCTGATGTTGATTCGCGCCATGGGTTGGGAAAATTTCAAAAAGGGAATTTACGATTACTTCAAACGCTACGCTTACCAAAATACTATTGGTGACAACCTTTGGGAAGCGCTCGCGCCGTATGCCGATTTCAATCCAAAAGAATTTATGCACGCTTGGATCGACCAACCCGGCTATCCGGTTTTGACGGATGGCGAGCAACAACGCTTCCTTCTAGACGGCGAAATGAAACCGTCCAACTGGCCAATCCCACAAGTTCTAGACGACATGTCTGGCCACTATGTTCTAAATCTCAGCGAAAAAGAATTCACCGAAAAACTTGCCGACTTTGATAATCTAAGTCTCGAACAAAAAATGCGACTTTTAATCGATCGCAGCTTGCTGGCCCGCACGCCACTTTGCGCTTCGGCACCGCTACTTGATTTGATTGCTAAATTCAAAAACGAAGATTCCGCCGCGATTTGGAAAATCATTATTAGCATTATTTCGAATCTCAAAATTTTCTTCGACCCGGATTCTGACGAAGAAAAAATGTTCAAAAAATATGTGCTCGATTTAATTTCTGACAAACTAAAAGAAGTGGGATTAAAAACTCGCAAAGACGACGACGAAAACATGGTGCGCCTGCGCGATGATTTGCTGGCACTCGACTTTTATGCTGAAGATCGCGCTAATTTAACCAAGCTTGCCAAGTTTTATAATGACGATTTGACAGCGCTTGATATTGAAACCAGAAGCGACATTTTGGACGCCAAACTTTACCTTGAGCCTGCGATGCTAAATGACTATCTCAAAAAATATCAGGCTACGGCCGACCCGGAAATTAAATATGATTTGTTGTATGCAACTACGTTAACCAAAGATGAAAAGAATATTGATAAGTTGGTGTCGCTGCTTGGCGAGCCAGAAATCGTAAAGCCGCAAGATCATTTGCATTTGTACTTATATCTTTTCCGCAATTCCAAAGCCCGCGCCAAAGCATTTGAATGGCTTAAAGCCAACTGGAAATATGTAGAAGAGATGTCTGGCGACAAAACTATCGATAGCTATCCGCGCTACATGGCCGGCGTAATTCGTACTGCCGCGGAAGCCGAAGCCTTCTTTGAATTCTTCGATCAGTTTAAAGATCAACCAGTGATGGCGCGCACGCTCAAAATCGCCCACAAGGAAATTGATGCTCGCCTGGCACTGATTGCTTCCGACCAGAAGGATGTGGTTGAAAAGCTGAAAAGTTGCGCCTAAGCACGAGTGCCATAGTATTAAATCGTGGCCGATAAATCACATATTTTTATTATAAAAATATTGTGTTTTTATAATGCTTATGGTATTATAGTTGCAAGAGTGTAAAGGTTGTTTGGCCCAAAAACAAAAAAAGTATTACTAAAAACTAATACAAAAAGGGTCAAAAAAAGTGCAAAAACAAACCTTTCAAATAGGGAAGAATTTCATCCCAGGTGTTTTGTTCTCTGCTTGTAGCGCCGTGCTACTGCTTTTTGGCGCCCTAATGATCGCTTCTCCTGTCTCGGTTACGACCAATGCCACAGATGATCCAGACTACGCAGATGGCCTAAGCCTCATCACTAACCAAACCATCGAAGCCACTATTCGTCCAGAAGAAACTGGCTCACTTAGTATTATTAAAGACACTGTAATTGGTGCCACTAATTCACAATATGGTTATGAAGTATACATTAGTACAAATTCAGATATTGTAAATGATATCTACCTAGATGGTAATCCAAGCAATAATGAAACCACCCAAGTAATCTCAGCCACATCCGGTACCTATGCAGCTCCAGCAGTGCTAGACATTACCAATGGTGCTACTTGGGGTTATGCAGTTGCAGGCTTAGATAATTTCGATGCAAGTTATAATGAAGCAAGTCCAGCCACGACCGCCAAGTTCGCCGCTGTTCCAACTTCAGATAATAAACAACTTGTTCACAGAAATACTTCTGCTACAGCAGATGACAACTTTGATGTCTATTATGGCATTAATGCAGATTCCACTTTGGAGCCTGGTCTATATAAAACCGAAATCATTTACACTGCAGTGCCAATCACACCTCCACCGCTAACCGCAAAAGCAGTCTTAGGCGATAATGGAAATCTTAACTTCGTATATGATCGTAATACATATACGATTGGGGAAGAATATACGGATAATCTGGGAACGACAGAAATCGTGCATGTATATGACGTGCCAATTGATTCAAGCGTCGCCGGGGGAGGTTGGGGATATAATCACGATATCGAATCTGCTAATTTCGACACATCATTCCATGACTTTAACCCGACCAACATTTCTTTCTGGTTCAATAATGATAGATCCTTGTCTACTATCACTAACATAGTAAATCTCAATATGAGCATGGTAACAGACGCATCTTATCTGTTTTATTATGCTGGCCTTGATGCAACCAATTGGGATATTGGGGATATTGGTAGTTGGGACGTGAGCAGCGTAACGAATATGGCTGGCATGTTCTACGAATCCGGTACAAATGCCACAACCTGGAATATCGGTGATATTAGCGGCTGGAATGTGGGCAATGTGACCAATATGGAAGAGATGTTCAACTATGCCGGCTACAGCGCTAATGTTTGGAATATTGGAAACCTAGGCTACGTAGACGTTGATCACCCGGGTTGGGATGTAAGCAACGTAACAAACATGGCCAGCATGTTTAGTTGTGCCGGCTACGATGCTTCAACTTGGAATATTGGAGATATCGGCAACTGGGATGTAGGCAGCCTAACTGATATGTCAGACATGTTCAATTATGCTGGTTATAATGCGTCGACTTGGAATATCGGCGATATTGGCGGTTGGAACGTAAGTAGCGTGGATAATATGTCTGGCTTATTTTTCAACGCCGGTTACAGTGCAAATGTCTGGAATATCGGAAACCTAGGCTACGTGGATGCTGACCATCTGGGCTGGGATGTGAGTAACGTAGTTGATATGTCATCTATGTTCAACTATGCCGGCTACAGCGCTAACGTTTGGAATATTGGAAACCTTGGCTATGTAGACACTAACCATCCAGGTTGGAATGTGAGTAACGTAGCCAATATGTATGGTATGTTTAGTTATGCCGGCTACAATGCTTCTACTTGGGATATTGGTGATATTGGCAGCTGGGATGTGAAGAATGCAACCAATATGTTTGAGATGTTTCGATCTGCCGGATACAACGCCACTACCTGGAATATTGGTGACATTAGTGGCTGGGACGTATCGTCTGTCACTAATCACTCCCTATTCATCAACACTAACGCCAACTCCACCAACCTCAGCGTAGTCAATAATCAGCCGAGCTGGCAATAATAAAACCTCTGGTGCGACGCCAATTCGCTCCGCGAATTGGCTAGGGCACCTGCGTTCACGAGCAAACAGGCTTCTGGTGCGACGCCAACTTGCTTTGCAAGTTGGCTAGGGCCCCACGTTTCCGATTAAAACAAAAAAGCGAGCTTTTTTGTTTTACTCGCGAAACGTGGTGCCCGGAACAGGGGTTGAACCTGCACAGCCTTGCGGCCACTAGCACCTGAAGCTAGCGCGTCTGCCAATTCCGCCATCCGGGCATAGCCAAATTATACCATATATTATGGTATAATACCTGTATGGATACGCTACAGTTTGATGGGCCTGTAGTTCTTGCTGTCATGGATGGCATCGGGCTTTCAAAGAAACAAGAAGGGAACGCCCTGGTGTGCGCTCGCACGCCGTTTCTGGGCTGGGCAGCATCTACTTTTCCGCATGTCGCTATCAGAGCATCCGGCGAAGCCGTGGGCTTGATGCCGGGCCAGATGGGAAATTCTGAAGTTGGCCATCAAACGATGGGTTGCGGCCAAATCTATAAGCAAGGTCTGGTGCATATCGAAGAGGCTTTTGAAAATGGTTCGATTTGGGATTCTAAAGTCTGGGCTGACGCCATTAATAACGTTGTTTCTAAAAAATCCACGCTGCATTTTGTAGGGATTTTGTCAGACGGTGGCGTGCATAGCCACATCAAACATCTAAAGAGCATGGTTGAAAAAGCCTACGAAAGTGGCGTTCGTAAAATCTGTTTACATGCAATCCTAGACGGCCGCGACGTACCACCACAATCTGCAGAAAAATATATTGAAGAGATTGAAACATTCTTTGCCAAGTTCGAAGGCGCCGATTTTAAAATCGCCTCTGGTGGCGGCCGTATGATTACGGTTGAGGATCGCTACGAAAATGATTGGCGCATGGTAGAAAGCGGTTTTAATATGATGGTCAAAGGCGTAGCCGATAATTATGTGTTTAGCACCATGGAGGCAATTGAACGTTTTCGCCGTGAGGAGCCTGAGATTCAGGATCAAAATCTGCCAACTTTTGTTGTGGTAGACGACGCGGATCACCCAGTTGGTACTGTCAAAAAAGGCGACACGGTAATCGATTTCGAATTCCGCGCCGACCGCGCTATCGAAATTACTCGTGCCTTTACCGAACCTGATTTTAAGCCATTTAACAGGGGCAATTTTAAGCCAGAAGATATCTATTTTGCCGCCCTCACCGAATATGATCAAACCAAACATCTGCCAGAGAACTGCTTGGTGCCGCCATTCAAAATTAAAGACACACTGAATCAATTCTTGGGTAGCCGCGGCATTAGCCAGCTGGCGGTTTCGGAAACTCTCAAATTTGGCCACGTTACATTTTACTTTAATGGCAACAGCAGGGAAACAGCCGAGGGCGAATCTAGTATCGAAATTCCTTCCGGCACCGAGGAGTCGATTACGCGCCCGTGGATGAAAGCGGCCGAAATCACCGATGCCGTCATTGAAAATCTCGAGAAATATAAGTTTATTCGTTTGAATTATCCGAATGGCGACATCGTGGGCCATACTGCCGACATGGAGGCTGCCGCAATCGCAGTGGAAGCAGTAGACTACGAGCTAAATCGCTTGTATAAGGAAGTTGAGAAACTTGGTGGCGTGCTGGTCGTGACGGCAGACCACGGCAACGTCGAAGAACTCCTGGATGAAGACGGCGAGAAAAAGACCGCGCACACCGCCAACTTAGTCCCGTTTATTGTTTGTAGCGATAAAATTGAGATTAATCAAATTGAAAAACCAGGCCTAGCAAACATTGCCGCCACCATCGCCGCTTTGCTCGGCGAGACCGATTATCCAGACTCTTGGCAGCCGCCACTTGTGCGTGCCTAAATTAAGTTTTTTGTGCTACAATGATTCTATTATGATTACGAAAGCAATTATTCCAGTTGCGGGATGGGGGACGCGACGCCTACCAATTACAAAGATTATCGAGAAGTCTATGCTTCCAGTTGGTAATCGCCCATTGGTAGATTATTCAGTGCAAGAACTAATCAAAGCTGGTGTGAAAGACATCTATATGGTAATTTCGAACGTTGAACCATGCCAGGTGCGTGAATTTTATAAGGACAACTTAGCGCTCAACCAATATCTCACCGAGCGCGGCAAAGAAGATCGCTTAAAGCTTGCTAAAACCTTACCAGACGATGTAACGATTCACTATACCGTGCAAGATCCATCTGCTCGTTATGGCACTGCTGTGCCAGTAGCTATGGTAGTAGAAGAATATAGCATCAACGAGCCAGTATTTGTATTTATGGGCGATGATTTTATCTGGAACCCAGACGGCCCATCTTCTGCCGAGTCTTTGCTTGCAGCCGTTAAAGACGACACTGAGTCTGCGCTTATTGCAATCGATCACCCAGAACAAGCTATCATGAACGGTGGCGCTCTCACGATTGAAGACGAGAAAGTTGTCAAACTCACCGAGAAACCAAAACCAGAGCAGGTTACTGGCCTAGCTAGCGTTAGTAAATATATTATGTCGCCAGCCTTGCTCCAAGAAATCGTTAAATACGTCAAAGAACACAACTTTGGCCCACTCGATCAAGAGTATTTAATTACTGATCCATTTGAAACCTATATCAATAACGGTGGCGTTTTCCGCGCTGCTCGCACCAGTGGCGAATACCTCGATGGTGGCACTGTGGACGGTTGGGTCCATGCCAACAACGTCGTTTGTGGAAATAAATAATCTAAAAAGAGGCCCGCAGGGCCTCTTTTTTGTTGCGATTTTCGGCGGAACTTTACGCGCTCTAATAGTTGGTAGCGCGGCGCTCAAAGTAGGACTGTGGATGCGCACAAACTGGGCAAACCTCTGGGGCTTCCTTGCCAATTACGATGTGGCCACAGTTGCGGCAAACCCAAATCGTGTCGCCTTCATCAGAGAATACTACCTTGTTCTCGATGTTTTTGAGTAATTTGCGGTAGCGTTCTTCGTGGGATTTTTCAATCGCGGCAACACCTTCAAATTTGTCAGCGATTTCATCAAAGCCCTCTTCGCGAGCAGTCTTGGCGAACTCAGCGTACATATTAGTCCACTCGTAGTTTTCGCCAGCAGCGGCAGCGGCTAAGTTTTCTGGGGTGGATTTTACCTCACCGCCCTCAAGCAGTTTAAACCACATCTTAGCGTGCTCTTTTTCGTTGTTAGCGGTTTCTTCAAAGATAGCAGCGATTTGCTCGTAGCCGTCTTTTTTAGCTTTGGAAGCAAAGTAAGAATATTTGTTGCGCGCTTCGGACTCACCGGCGAACGCAGCCTTTAAATTTTGTTCAGTTTTGGTACCTTGTAAATTCATATTACTCCTTTGTTCTATTATATAATAATTAGTATGAAAAAAATCATGGAGCTTAGTCTCAAAAAATGTTGGGTCGGCGAAACCGAGAAAATCGTTTATGACACTCGCGAGGAAGCCGAGGTGGCGGCCAAAGTTGCCGAGTATGATCACGGTGGCAAATTTGGGGTTTATAAGTGTGAGTATGGCGACCATTGGCATCTGACAAGTCTTTCGCATTAGCACTCTTGCATAATGAGTGCTAATGTGCAATAATGGGGGTATGCAAGAAGAATTTAGTGAAATAATGAACAAACTCTCTGAGAATGCTCGTTTTGCACTCCAAAAAGCCGACTTCTTTAGCAAAAAATACAACCGCGGCTTTATGGGTACTGAGCATCTTTTGATGGGCATTTTAGCAATGGATATTTCAACTGGCGCCAGGATGTTGCGCGAGCAAAACGTCACATTAGATGACGTTGAAAAATCGCTCGGCAAGCCAGCCGCCGACGTGCCAGGTTCCGACATGGCGATGATGTCGCTCTCCGAATCCGTGATTTTGACTCTACGCGTGGCGCGCAACTTCACCAAGGAACAAGGCCTCTCTGTAATTGGGACCGAGCATTTGCTTTACTCGTTGCTTTCGCAAACCAACTCCCGTGCAGCATTGATTTTGGTCGACCTCAACGTTGATATTGAAAAAATCTTGAACGACATTGAAGATCTAACCGAAAAGCAGACCAAAGAAGAAAAACTCAAAAACGAAAAAGCCAAATATTTGCGCAAGGCGCCGCTCAAATTCCTCGGCCGCTATGGCAAGGATTTAACCGAAGAAGCGCGCGCCGGCAAACTTGATACTGTGATTGGACGTGAAAACGAAATCGAACGCGTGGTCACCGTGCTTTGCCGCCGCACTAAATCAAACCCAGTTCTGATTGGTGAGGCCGGCGTAGGCAAAACCGCCATCGTCGAGGGGCTAGCTACTCGCATCGTCAAAAACGACGTCCCAGGCGCTTTGATCGGTAAACACATTTACCAGGTAGATTTAAGCTCGGTGGTGGCTGGCACCAAATTCCGTGGCGAATTTGAAGAGCGCATTAAGGGAATTATCGACGAAGCCACCGGCGACGATTCGATTTTGCTATTTATCGATGAAATTCATTTGCTCTGCGGCGCTGGCTCTTCTGAGGGTTCGATGGACGCCGCAAATATCTTGAAGCCGGCTCTAGCCCGTAACTCTCTTAATTTGATTGGTGCTACCACGCTTGATGAATATCGCAAGACTATCGAAAAAGATAAGGCTCTCTCGCGCCGCTTCCAAACCGTGATGGTGGAAGAACCGAGCGCCGCCGTGACTCTTCGCATTTTGAAGGGCGTCAAAGGTGCTTACGAAAAGCACCACGGCGTAGTGATTCCAGATAAAATCCTTGATACCGCCATCAATATGGCCTCGCGCTATATTAACGACCGCTTTATGCCAGACAAAGTCATCGATATTATCGATGAAGCCAGCGCTATCGCCAAAGTTGCGGCGGATAAAAAGGGCGGCGGCGTGTATAAAAAGCTTAAAATCGAGCAATCCACCTTGCAAGATAAGATTGCCGCGGAGGCCGAAAAGGAAAACTACGAGGCGGCTGCCAACTACAAGACTGAGCTGATTAGAATCGAAGAGGAAATCAAAAAACTCGAGAAAAAGGGTGTCAAAAAGACCGAAACTCCAACCCTTACCGAAGAGAATTTGGCCACGGCCGTATCTCTTAAAACCGGCATTCCGGTGTCCAAAGTACACGGCTCTGAGCTCAAGATGTTGCTCAACCTAGAAGATCATTTGAAAGAATCCATCATCGGCCAAGACGAGGCCGTAGAAGCGGTAGCTAAGGCTGTGCGCCGCGGCCGCTCCGGCATCGCCGATCCGCGTCGTCCGATTGGCTCGTTTATCTTCATGGGCCCAACCGGCGTTGGTAAAACCGAGCTTGCCCGCGTTATCGCGCGCGAAGTCTTTGGTGGCGAAAACGCCCTGATCAAGATTGATATGTCTGAATTTGGCGAAAAACACAACGTTTCGCGCCTGGTCGGCGCCCCGGCCGGCTACGTTGGTTACGACGACGGTGGCAAACTCACCGAAGCCGTGCGCCGCAAGCCATATTCCGTAGTGCTCTTTGACGAAATCGAAAAGGCCCACCCAGATGTCTTTAACATGCTTCTCCAAATCCTCGAGGACGGCGTCCTCACCGATGGCCAGGGCAACAAGGTTAAATTCAATAACACTATCGTGATTCTAACTTCCAACCTCGGCTCTGCTGATATGTACCGCGAATCTGAGCTTGGCTTTACCGCGAAAACGCCAAAAGATAAAAAGGCCCTGAAAGAAGAATATGAAGAAAACAAAGCCTACGCCATGAAGGCCCTCAAAAAGGCCATGCGCCCAGAGCTGATTAACCGCCTCGACAACATCGTAGTCTTCCACGCCCTCACCAAAAAAGACGTTGAAAAAATCTTCGACAACCTGATTGATGACCTCAAAGTCCGCCTAGCCAAGAAGGGCATCGGCCTTAAAGTGGATGCCGCCGCTAAGGAACACCTGATTAAGAAAGGTTACGACCCAAAGAATGGCGCCCGCCCGCTTCGCCGCGTCATCGAAGACGAAGTTGAATCTCTGCTTTCCGAAGCCATCATCGGCGAACGCCTCAAAAAAGGCGACATTCCAACTCTTAAACTCGTTAAAAATAAGCTAACGTTACAAAAATAAGGAGACGATATGAAAGATTATCTAGTACCAACCATTATCGAGGAGTCTAACCGTGGCGAGCGCGCGTTCGACATTTACTCGCGACTTTTGAAAGACCGCATTATTTTCCTCGGCGAAGACGTGAATGCTCACACCGCCAACCTTGTGATTGCGCAGCTGCTTTATCTTGCGCACGAGGACCCAAAGAAACCTATCAAACTTTACATTAACTCTCCTGGTGGCTCGGTTTATGACGGCCTCGCCATCATCGATACGATGAACTACATTGAGCCAGAAGTTGAGACCATCGGTATCGGCTTGCAAGCCTCAATGGGCGCGATGTTGCTCTCTTGTGGCGCCAAAGGTAAACGCTTTTGCCTCGAGAACTCCCGCATCATGATTCACCAGCCATCTTCTGGCACCGAAGGGAAGATTACCGACCAAGAAATCATGCTCAAAGAGGGAATTTTCCTCAAGAAACGCCTAGCCGAAATCTTCGCCAAAAACACTGGTAAATCTCTGGAACAGGTCGAAAAAGACATGGACCGTGACCACTGGATGTCCGCCGAAGAAGCCAAAAAATACGGCATTATCGACAAAATTATCAAATAAAACAGAAACATCATCCCCCCTCGAGGGGATAATGTTTCTGCTTTCTTGACTTTTTTCAAAATTGCAGTATAATTAGAAGATGGACCTTCTCAAAGAAGGGAAAATGCCCTAGCCATAGGGAGTATTATTTTTTTCACAAGGAGGTGGTTTTATGACCACAGAACTGAAGGTATTTTGTACTATTGGGACGGTGTTTGGCGATTTAGTCGGTTTGGGCGACATCTTGAACGAAGAGCGCATTGAAACCAGCCTTACGCCAGAGGTAGCAGCAGCCCTCGAAGAGATTTGTCAGCATCCAAGATGGGATATTGACTTTCTTCATGAGGACGACGCCTTGACCAAGGCGATTTATCGTCGGGACAGATCCGAAAGAATTGTTCTTCCGCTGACCCCGGAAGCAGCCAGCAAAGGAGCAACCCCGAGACACACTAGAATCGGCGACCAGAAGTCGCAATGGCATCTCGAATTCTTGCTCCCGCACACAGCCTATAGTATAGACGGCATGTACAGCCGCTGTACTTATGAAGATAAGAGAGTGGCCGTAGTAATCGCCTATCTGCACGACGTGTCGAAAAAATACACCGCCTGCACCAACGAGAGCAGAGAAATCAGCTTTTACGGTCACGCGCAGCTTTCGGCATATATTGCTAAGCGCTGGCTGGAACAGATTGATTTTTTCGATGACCTGACCAAAAATGCCATTGTCGCGGTAATTTATGGTCACGACATGATCAAGTATGGCGGAGGCAGGGATAAGTACTACGATGAGCTGGCGAGGTTCGGCACCCGAACCAATTATCTCATCTCGCTTTATGCTGAATGGCTGTCGGCTGCCGATGTCGCTGTGGACAAGATCGACGAGGCCAAGGGAATCTACCATATTTACTGGACGGAATTTGATCCGGTTAATCATGAGAAAGTTCCTGGAAAAGACAACATTACGGTCGATCACTTCGATGAAGCGGTTGAAAGAGGAAAAGGGTACCTGAAAGCCGTCTTCGACTAAAAACCACAAGTTCCAAGCCCCCTGGGTCGTCTGGCCCAGGGGTGTTTTTTGTGCTATCATAGGAATATGATAATCTTATGGACCGATGGCAGCGCTTCCCCGAACCCGGGCCCGGGCGGTTTTGCCGTACTTGAAGAAATAAACGGCGACTTTCAGCCGGTGGCGCTCGGCAGAGAACCACAATCTACCAATATCCGCATGGAAGGCCTCGCCATGATTGCCGCCATCAAATACGCCGGTGAAGAACCCCTAGAAATCCACTCCGACTCCGAATTTTGGATTAACGTGCTCACCAAATGGGCGCCAGGCTGGCAAGCCCGCGGCTGGACCAAGTCGAAAGGGGAAATCCAAAACCTCGACATTGTCAAAGAGCTCTACGATTTGTACACCACACACGACGTTTCCCTGATCTGGGTGCGCGGCCACGCTGGCACCAAGCTCAACGAGCTCGCCGACGAATGGGCGAACAAGGCCCGCAAAGGTGCGACTTTGTGATAAAATAACAGTATGAACCTATCTGAAGAACTAATTTATCGCGGCTTTAACGCCAAAACTACCATTAAAGATCCTGCTGAGCTTGATACTCGTGCCTCCAAAAAGTTCTATTTTGGGGCCGATCCATCTGCTGATTCCCTCACGATTGGTAATTTGGCGGCGCTCATGATGTGCGCCTGTTTTGCCCGCCACGGCTACGAGCCATATATGCTCGTGGGCGGTGCCACTGGCCAGATTGGCGACCCAAAGGATAACGGCGAGCGCGACCTTAAATCGATTGAAGAAATCGAGCACAACAAGGCCTGTATCAAGGCCCAAATCGAGCGCATAATGAACGTTGAAAACGTTACCTTGCTCGATAACTATGATTGGTTCAAAGATATTAATTACCTCTCTTTCCTGCGCGAAGTTGGCAAAAACTTCTCAATGACGCAGCTACTTGATCGTCAGTTCGTCCAAAACCGTATCGGTGAAGGCGGCTCTGGTATTTCATATGCTGAATTCTCTTACACCTTGATTCAGGGCTACGATTTCCTACACCTTTATCGCAAATATGGCGTAAGCTTGCAGCTCTGCGGTGCCGACCAATACGGCAACTGTACCTCTGGTATTCATTTGATTAAGCGCCTCGAAGATGCTGACGCCGATGTTTGGTCTACCCCGCTCGTAATTGACCCAGTTACTGGCCGCAAGTTCGGCAAGTCCGAAGGCAACGCCGTCTGGCTCGCTAGCAAAGACAATGGCTCTGGCAACTACACTTCTATCTTTGATTTCTATCAATTCTGGATGAACCAACCAGACGAGGCCGTTGAATCCCTGCTCAAAATCTACACGCTTTATAGTAAGCCAGAAATCGACGACATTATGGCTCGCCATCAGGCTCAGCCAGAGCTCCGCGTCGCCCAAAAGGCTCTAGCAAGAGGCGCTACCGAAGTCGTTCACGGCAAGCCGGCTGCCGAGGCTATCATCAGTTTGAATGATGTTCTCTTTAGTCGCGACATCAATTTTGCCGAACTCACCGCCGATGAAATCGTCGAGTTCGCCGATTACCTCCCGGTCGTAAAGCTTGGCACTAATCTCGTTGATGCCCTGGTTGCTACCGGGCTCGCCGATTCCAAGAAAAAGGCTCGCGAATTTATCGCCCAGGGCGCTATCTCTATTAACGGCACCAAAGTTCAAGACGAAATTGATTTAAACCAAATCGCAATCATTAAAAAAGGCAAAAACAAATTTGCCGTAGTAAAAGGAAATTAAATGAAAAAAGTTTTAGCATTCGACATTGACCAAACTCTAAACATCGCTAAAACTCCAATTCCAGACGAGATAGCCGATCTTCTTACCCGCTGTCTCGATCATTTCGAAATCTGCCCAATTTCTGGCCAAAAATTCGACCAATTCTTGATTCAAATTGTCGATCGTTTAACTGATGCTACTCCAGAACAGCTTTCGCATTTGCATCTTTTTGTCGCTCAAGGCACCCAGTATTATCGCTACAACATCGAGAAAAAGGATTGGGAACAGGTCTATAACTTCCCTCTCACCGACGACCAAGTTGCAAAAATCACCAACGCTATCGAAACAGCCGCGAAAGAGCTCGGCTACTGGGAAGAAGACAAGCTCGCTCCTGGCGATGAAATTATCGAAAACCGCCTCTCGCAGGTGACCTTCTCTGCCCTCGGCCAAAAGGCCGGCACCGAAGCTAAGTACGCTTGGGACCCAGACTGCAAGAAGCGCGAAAAAATCTGTGCCCGCGCCAAGGAACTCGCGCCAGAATTTGATTACGAAATCGGCGGCACTACCTCTATTAACGCTATTACCCCAGGTATGAACAAAGAATTCGGCATGACGCACATGCTCGAAGAGCTAAATGTGACAAAAGAAGATATTCTCTACTTTGGCGACATGACTCAGCCTGGCGGCAACGATTATCCAGTGGTCCAAATGGGTATCGATACTATCACCGTGCGCAGCCACGAAGACACCGCTTATGCCCTGCGCGGTATCCTCGGTGTTACCGAATAATAAATCAGACACCAAAAAAGACGCTTATAAAGGCGTCTTTTTTATTTATTTAGCGAACTTCAACGCGAACGCGTGGTAATGATTTGCCAGAGAAATGAGATTTCTTGGTTTTTACAAAGGTAACCACGCCATCCTTGGCTGCATGAATCGTAAAGTTACGAGACATATAAGTGCCAGGGCCAGCAATTTTGGTTGCACCAGTTTGGCGAACGATAACTTCGCCGTTTTTAACTTTTTGGCCACCAAAGCGCTTAACGCCAAGGCGCTGGCCAGCATTGTTATGGACGTTCTTGGCGGTACCGCCAG